>NZ_CP150484.1:4012074-4367366 GCF_037997115.1 Amycolatopsis coloradensis | reverse complement strand
GTGCAGCTGGATCATTCCCGCGATTCCCCCGGAACCGACCGGCCGCTGGGGCATTTCCCGCTCTCCTCGACTTCGAATAACCGACCCGGCTTTGACGTCTATTGGATCTTAGGCTCGATTTTCCTTCCAGTGATCGGATTTCGATGCCTTCCTCTTTCTCGTTCCCCGGCGACTTCCGGCGCCTGTGGATCGGCCAGACGATCAGCGCGTTCGGCGACAAGGTTTCGCGGATCGCGTTGCCGACCGCCGCCTTGCTCGGGCTCGGCGGGACCGCATGGGACGTCGGACTGCTGGCCGCGCTGAGATTTCTGCCGTTCGTGCTGATCGGCACCCTGGCGGGGGTGTGGGTCGACCGGCTGCCGCTTCGCGAGACCATGATCGGGGCCGACGCCGGCAGGTTGGTGGCGATGGGGGGTCCCCCGTCCTCGCACCGCGGCTTCGTCTTTTCCGGCAAACTGAGCGGCATGCCGGACGCCATCGACCGCTATGTGATCGCGCGGTACTCCAAGCTGCTGCACGGCAACTTCGCCGGGATGATGAGCGACCCCGAACGCGAGGCCTTCCTGCGCGACCTCGTCGAGGACTCGCGAAACATCACCGACGACGAACTCGGCGATCTGCTCGCGGCGGACTGGCGGCCGCGGATCACGGCGGCCTGGCTCATCGGCGTCGACCGGCGCACCGCGTGGCGCGGGCGCATCCGGGAACTGTTCCTGGAAAGCGACCTGGTCTTCGCCGGGCAAGGCTACTGTTTCGCGCTCGCCCGGTTCGGCACCATCGCCGACGCCGAAATCCTCGTGTCCTATCTGGACCGTTACCTCGCGCGGCCCGATCTGCGCTACGACCAGGAATGGGCACTCGCGGCCCTGCACCACATCGACGCCGACCTCACGACCGCGTACACGTCACGCTATCTGCGTCCGGGCGGCCTCTGGGGAAGCTGGTCCGCGAAGAACAGCACCGACCTGCCGTTCCACAAGATGTACTTCGCCATGCTGTGCTCGCACGTCCAACGTGCCGTGCACGCGGCGGACGTCAGGCGCTGACCTTCTCGTCGTAGACGACACGGGACTCGGCGATCGAGTCACGATGACGCTCGGCCCAGCTCAGCAGGCCGCTCAGCGACGCGTACAGCTCCTTCGCCATGGGCGTGGCCTCGTACTCCACCTTCGGCGGCACCGTCGGGTACACGGTGCGCACGAGCAGGCCGTCACGTTCGAGGTTCCGCAACGTCAGCGTGAGCATCCGCCTGCTGATCCCCTCCACCGACCGCTCGAGTTCGGTGAACCGCACGGGACCGCGCGTGGCCTCCAGCAGGATGCCGATCGCCCACTTGCCGCTGATCCGGTTGATCACCTCGAGCACGGTGCACACCTCGAGTTTTTCCGGATCGACGACCCTGGCCTGCGCGGTCACATCGGTGTTCCCCTGGGACATGAAAGTGCCTCCTTCCGGCGAGGAACAGAGTCACACAAGATGGGCGCTGTTACAAGTGATGCACCAAAGCATCACCTGGGGAACTCTTCCGAATAGGATTCTTCATGCCACAGCGCGCTCTCGCCCTCGCCGTCCTTTGCGCCGTCTCGCTGATGGTCGTCCTCGACGGCTCGATCGTCGCCGTCGCGCTGCCCGCGATCCAGAACGACCTCGGCTTCACGCCGTCCACCCTCGCCTGGGTGGTCAACGCCTACCTGATCGCGTTCGCCGGGCTGCTCCTGTTGTCCGGCAGACTGGGCGACCTGATCGGCCGGAAACGGGTCTTCCTCGCCGGGCTCGGCCTGTTCACGCTCGCCTCCCTGCTGTGCGGAATCGCGCAGGACCAGGCGCAGCTCATCGTGTTCCGTTTTCTGCAGGGCGCGGGCGGCGCGCTGGCGTCGGCCGTCGTGCTCGGCATGATCACCACGCTCTACCCGGAACCGCGGGCACGGGCGAAGGCCATCGGCGTCTACAGCTTCACCCAGGCCGCCGGATCGTCGATCGGGCTCATCGCGGGCGGAACGCTCACCCAGCTGCTCGATTGGCACTGGACGTTCTTCGTCAACCTGCCGATCGGCGCGATCGCGCTGGCGCTGGCCGTCCGGCTGCTAGCCGACGACCGGGGCCCCGGGCTACGCGGCGGCACCGACGTCACCGGTGCCGGACTGGTCACCGGCGGGCTGATGCTGCTGGTCTACACGATCGTCAAGGCCGAGGAGTACACCTGGTCCGACGCCCGCACGCTCGGGTTGCTCGCGGTGTCGCTGCTGCTTCTCGCCGGGTTCGTCCTCCGGCAGGCGAAGGCCCATCAACCGCTGCTGCCGCTGCGGATCTTCCGCCTCCGCGCGGTGTCCGGGGCGAACACGGTGATGGTCCTGATGGTCGCCGGGCTGTTCGGCTTCCAGTTCATCACCGCGCTCTATCTTCAGCGCGTGCTCGAACTCGACGCGTTGAGCACCGGGTTCGCCTTCCTGCCCGCCCCGCTCTCGATCGCGGTGATGTCCCTGGTCTTCGCCGAGCGGCTGAACCACCGCTTCGGGGCACGAACGGTACTCGTCACCGGGCTTTCCCTGGTCACGCTGGCGCTCGGCTTCCTCGCCACCGTCGAGGCGGACGGCGACTACGCGAGGGACGTCCTGCCCGCGCTCGTGCTGATGGGAGTCGGGTTCGGCGCGGCGATGCCGGCGCTGATGGGACAGGCGATGTCCGGCGTCGCACCCGCAGACACCGGGGTCGCTTCAGGGCTGATCAACACCACGCAGCAGATCGGCGCGGCCATCGGGACCGCCGTGCTCGCCACCGCCGCCGCGTCCCGTACCGGCTCGCTCCTGGCCGGGGGCACCGCGATTCCCGAGGCGCTCACCAGTGGCTACCGGACGGCGTACGCGTTGAGCGCCGGACTGCTCGCTCTCGCCGTCTTCTCCGCGACGGTGTTACTTCGCACCCGGAAAGTTCAGGAAGCAACCGTCGCGTAGGCCCACTCGGAGACCTCGCCGCCGAGGCGTACCTCGGCGGCGCCTCCGGGTTTCCAGACCCCGCTGCCACCGAACGCGGCCATCCCGCCGGTCTTGCCGGAATACTGGGAAAGCACGACCCACATCCCACACCCGGCCGCGACGCCGACCTGGTCGAGCAGCCGCTGTTCCTGGCCCTCGCCGAAGAGCGCGCTGAGGACGTAGACCTCGGCGCCCGCCTCGGCGAGCTCCCGCGCGTGGTCCGGGTTCGCGGCGTCGAGGCAGATCGCGAGGCCGAGACGCCTGCCTCCGACCTCGATGATCACCTGCCTCGTGCCCGGTTCGAACAGCTCTTCCTCGCTGTCGTGCAGGTTCCGTTTCGCATAAGTGGCAACAGTTTCCCCGGCCGGACCGAGGACGAGCGATCCGATGAACCGCCGTCCGTCCTCCGCGAGCGGGAGCCCGACGACGGCGTGGACACCGCTGGCCCGGCACGCTTCCCGAAGCGGATCGAGGCGGGGGTCGTCCGGGGACAACCAGAGTCCCGGATCGGCGGCGAGCGCCTCGAACTCCAAGCCGGTCAAGGAAAGTTCGGGGAAGACGCAGAGATCGGCGTCCGCGATCCGGAGAAGTCTCGCGTGTTCGGCGATGTTCGCGGAAAGATCCGCGGGGACGGTGTACGGCTGCACGGTGGCGACACGCATGGCGGGACTCTAACCCGCCGAAGCCCGCAGATACCCCCGCAATCCGTTTTGCCCCCGTCGCATCATGAGCGCGTGGTTGATCCGGAACACCGGCCGCGCGATCCGATCGAGCTTGCGCAGCAACGGCTTCCGCGCCTCGACCTCCTGCGTGATCTCCAGTCTGGTGCCGCTGCCCACCGCCATCAGCGCGCCGGCCAGCATCCCTTCGAGATCGCCGCTGAGCAGGACCCGCACCCGGCCCTCGCGCTCGTCCTGCCGGTCCCGGCGCATCCGGACGGTCAACGCGTACGGCAGCCTGGACCGGCAGACGAGTTCGGCGGTGTCCTCGTCGACCTGGCTGACCGACCGGACATCGCGCCACCACAGCGGATACGCGGCCAGGTCGACGACGGCGTCGAAAACCGTCTTGGGCGAGGCAGGGAGCACCCACGTGTCGCGGAAGCGGTACCAACCGCCTCCGCGACCCGCGAGCGAATCGGTCATACCCGCGCCGACACCAGGTTCCGGCCGTCCATGGTCACGACGTCGACCGAGGCCACGTCGTCCGGTGCCACCAGTGCCGAACCGTCGATCCCGGTGCCCTCGCGCTGCCCCTTCTCCGAAACGAGCCAGCTGCCCGCGGTGACCCGCTCTCCGCTCTTGGTCACCACGACGAGCGTGCACTTCTCGCCTTCGCGGACACCGGTCGCCTTCGCGTGGAGCCGGACCCAACCCGCCGCCGGGACGACCCGGACCGCCAGCCGGGTGCCCGTTTCCCGGTCGGTGGCCGCGAGATCGCGGGTGCCGGGCACCGGGGCCGCCGCCGTCGGCACCGGCAGCGCCACGGTCGACGGTTCGGGCGACGTCTGCCGTCCGACCAGCACGCCCGCGCCCAGCGCCACGACGACCAGTACGGCCGCACCGGCCACGGCGAGGAGCCGCCGCGGCTTGCGCTCGTGGGTGCCTTCTTCTTCGCGAACCTGACGCAGCGTGCGCTGCAGCAGCAGATCTCCCCCGTCAGGAGGTCCTTCGAGGAACGCCTCCGGCGGCACCTCGTCGAGGTGATACCGCAGTTCCGACAGCTCGCGCACCTCACGACGGCACGTGGGGCAGTTCGCCAGATGCGTCTCGAACGTCGCCGCTTCCGCCGGGGTGAGCCCGCCGAGGACGTAGGCGGCGAGCTGGCCCTGGTCGTGTCCGACCGCGCTCATCGCGCCACCTCCTTCCCGGGTCCCGCCATCACGGCTCTGAGCGCCCGTAACGCGTAATAAGATCTCGACTTAACGGTACCCGGGGCCACGCCCAGGGATCTCGCCGCTTCGGCCACCGTCCGGCCCCGGTAGTAGATCTCCACCAGTACCTCACGATGTTCCGTGGAAAGGCCGTCCATCGCCCCGAGCACGGCCATGGAGTCCACGACGCTCTGCGCGTGATCCCGCTCCACCGCCGGGGTGGGCACGCCTTCCTCCGGCTCCGCCACCTCCGGCGGCCGCGCCGCCCTTGCCCGCGCGCGGTCGGTGATGATGTTGCGGGCCACCGTGAGCAGCCAGCCCCGCACCGATCCCTTCGCGTCGTTCTCCAGGTCTTCGGCGTGCTTCCAGGCCCGGACCAGGGTCTCCTGCACGACGTCCTCCGCGGCCGCGCGGTCCCCGGTCAGCCTCGTCGCGTACGCCAGCAGGCTTCGCCCGTGTTCGGCGTACAAGTGCCGGACCAAGTCCTCGCCTTTGGCCTTTTTGGGCCGCCGGCCTCCGATCGCCACTCGCGTCCTCCCGACGGTCTTCTGGGTCGGCGAGGACAGTACTGCAACCCGCAGGGGCAGAGTGGATCGTTCGGCGCGCGCCGCGATCGAACTGTGCATCGGCACCGGCCTCTCCTCGGTTCTCCATGGCCGCCTCCTCTTGCCTCCCACACGGACGGCACGGGGATGCGGTTCAACCGGGGTCTTGTCGATCACCGGACGCGCTCGTATGCTGACGCCTCCGGATTCCGCCGCCGCCTGATTCCCGGGAGGGTCTGGGCGTGCCAAGGAAACTCGTGGCCGTTCTGCTGCTGGTGTTCGCTTTCGTGTCGGGATGCGGAGAGGAGCCCCGTTTCACCGCGACACTGAGCGATCCGGTGAACGTGGACCTGAGCTGGCCCGACGACGATCCGGCCGCCGCGGGGCGGATCGTCGAATACACCACCGATCCGCACGGCGAATACACGATCCTGCAGTTCGTGCCGCCGAGGCGGACGTCCTACCGGCATCCGGACCTGATGCCGGAGACGCGGTTCTACTACCGGATCCGGCCGTTCTACGGCGCCGTTTCGGACGCCGTCACGGTTTCCGGGCCTGCCACTCCGGCCGCGGCCGGACCCACCGTGTCCCTGCGGGCAGGCGACCGCTCTGCCGCTCCGGCCTCGTTCCGGGCCGAGCCCGCGCCAGAGGAGATGGTGCGGTTCAGCTGGGCCGATCGCTCCAGCGACGAAGACGGCTTCCTTGTGGAGATCAAGAAACCCGACGCCGCCGACTTCGTGCCGATCGAGGTCTCCGATCCGGGGACGACGTCGGCCGGGCTCGCCACGATGCCGGGCGAAGAGGGCGCCTCGTACCGGCTGCGCGCCTTCTACTACGGGCCCGCTTCGCCGGTGCTGGACCTCGTGAGTGGTAAGGACGGTTAGAACCGTCCTTACCACTCACGAGCCCTCACGCAAGAACGGTCTTGAGGAACTGTCCGGTGTAACTCTCCTCCACCGAAGCGACGTGCTCCGGCGTGCCCTCCGCGATCACGGTGCCACCGCCGGAACCACCCTCGGGACCCATGTCGATGATCCAGTCCGAGGTCTTGATGACGTCGAGGTTGTGCTCGATGACGATCACCGTGTTGCCCTTGTCCACCAGCCCGTTGATCACGCCGATCAGCTTGCTGATGTCCTCGAAGTGCAGACCCGTGGTCGGCTCGTCGAGGATGTAGACCGTCTTGCCGGTGGACCGCTTCTGCAGTTCGCTGGCGAGCTTGACGCGCTGCGCCTCACCGCCCGACAGCGTCGGCGCGGGCTGCCCGAGCCGGACGTAGCCGAGGCCGACGTCGACGAGGGTCGCCAGATGCCGGTGGATCGCCTTGATCGGCTCGAAGAACTCGGCCGCCTCCTCGATCGGCATGTTCAGCACGTCGGAGACGGTCTTGCCCTTGTAGTGCACTTCGAGCGTCTCGCGGTTGTACCGATCGCCCTTGCAGACCTCACACGGGACGTAGACGTCCGGCAGGAAGTTCATCTCGATCTTGATCGTGCCGTCACCGGCGCAGGCCTCGCACCGGCCGCCCTTGACGTTGAACGAGAACCGGCCCTGCTGGTAACCCCGCACCTTCGCCTCGGTGGTCGCGGCGAACAGCTTGCGCACGTGGTCCCACACGCCGGTGTACGTCGCCGGGTTGGACCGCGGGGTGCGGCCGATCGGCGACTGGTCGACGCGGACCAGCTTGTCCACGCCTCCCAGCCCGTTCACGCGGGTGTGGCGGCCGGGGACCTGGCGGGCACCGTTGAGCTTGTTCGCCAGCACGGTCGCGAGGATGTCGTTGACCAGCGTGGACTTCCCGGAACCCGAGACACCGGTGACCGACACGAGGCAGCCGAGCGGGAACGACACGTCGAGACCGCGCAGGTTGTGCTCGCGCGCGCCGACGACGGTCAGCTGCCGCTTCTTGTCGATCGGGCGCCGGATCGCCGGCACCTCGATCTTGGTGCGGCCCGACAGGTACGCGCCGGTGATCGATTCCTTGTTCCGCAGGATCTTCTTGTACGGTCCACTGTGGACGATGTGGCCACCGTGCTCACCGGCGCCCGGGCCGATGTCGACCACCCAGTCGCTGGAGCGGATGGTGTCCTCGTCGTGCTCGACGACGATCAGCGTGTTGCCCAGGTCTCGCAGCCGGACCAGCGTCTCGATCAGCCGGTGGTTGTCTCGCTGGTGCAGCCCGATCGACGGCTCGTCCAGCACGTACAACACGCCGACCAGACCGGAACCGATCTGCGTGGCGAGCCGGATGCGCTGCGCCTCGCCGCCGGACAGCGTCCCGGAGGCGCGGTCGAGCGAGAGGTAGTTGAGACCGACGTCCAGGAGGAAGCGCAGCCGCGCCTGGATCTCCTTGAGCACCGCGCCGGCGATCACCTGCTCGCGCTTGCCGAGCTCCAGCTCGTCGAGGAACTGCGACGCCTCGGCGATCGAAAGGGCGCAGACCTCGGCGATCGACCGGTCGCCCTGGGTCTTGTGCTCCAGGGTGACGGCGAGGATCTCCGGCTTGAGCCGCGTGCCCTGACAGGCCGGGCACGGCACCTCGCGCATGTAGCCCTCGTACCGCTCGCGCATGTACTCGGACTCGGTCTGCTCCTGGCGCCGCTCGAGGAACGGGATGACACCCTCGAAGCTCGCGTAGTACGAACGCTGACGACCGTAGCGGTTCTTGTAGCGAACGTGGACCTGCTCGTCGACGCCGTGCAGGACGGCCTTCTGCACCTTCGCCGGAAGCTTGCGCCACGGCGTGTCCATGCGGAAGCCGATGGTCTCCGACAGCGATTCGAGCAGGCGGATGAAGTAGTCCGCGCTCTGGCCGCCCGCCCACGGCGCGATGGCGCCCTCGCCGAGTGACAGCTCGTCGTCCGGGACCACGAGCTCCGGGTCGACCTCCTTGCGGACGCCGATACCGGTGCAGTCGGGGCAGGCGCCGTACGGGGCGTTGAACGAGAACGACCGCGGCTCGAGGTCCTCGATCGCCAGCGGGTGGCCGTTGGGGCAGGCCAGGTTCTCGGAGAAGCCGCGCACGCGATGCGGGTCGTTCTCCGGCAGGTCGACGAACTCGAGCTCGATCAGGCCGTCGGCCAGCCGGAGCGCCGTCTCGACGGAGTCGGTGAGCCGCTGCCGCGAGCTGGTCTTCACCGAGAGCCTGTCGATGATGACGGCGATCTGGTGCTTTTCCTGCTTCTTCAGCTTCGGCGGGTCGGTGAGCGGGTGGATCGTCCCGTCGACCACGACCCGTGCGTAGCCCTGCTGCTGCAGGTTCTCGAAGAGGTCGAGGTACTCGCCCTTGCGGCCGCGCACGACCGGCGCGAGCACCTGGAAGCGGGTGCCCTCCTCCATCGCGAGCACCTGGTCGACGATCTGCTGCGGGGTCTGCTTGCTGATCGCCTCGCCGCACTGCGGGCAGTGCGCCTTGCCGGCGCGGGCGTAGAGCAGGCGCAGGTAGTCGTAGACCTCGGTGATGGTGCCGACGGTCGAACGCGGGTTGCGCGAGGTGGACTTCTGGTCGATCGACACCGCGGGCGAAAGGCCCTCGATGAAGTCGACGTCCGGCTTGTCCATCTGGCCGAGGAACTGGCGCGCGTACGCCGACAGCGACTCGACGTAGCGGCGCTGCCCTTCGGCGAAGATGGTGTCGAAGGCGAGGCTCGACTTCCCGGACCCGGACAGACCGGTGAACACGATCAGGCTGTCGCGGGGCAGGTCGAGATCCACACCGCGGAGGTTGTGCTCGCGGGCGCCGCGAACAACGAGGCGATCAGCCACGCCAGGGTCCCTTCAGGTTTCATTCTCAGCTGCGGTCGCCGTCCCGGTCGATAGCTGCACGGGCGGCCGCTTCCATGCTACGAGGCACCACCGACAGAAACCGGTTCCGAGTCTTTGACCTGCGGTTTTCCCGGCTTTTCGCGGCGGTCCCGGCGAGCGGTGAGCCACCGGTGGACCGGCCGTTCCACACCGGCGGTGATCGCCCAGCCCCCGAAAACGGCGGCGGCCAGCACGAGGGGGAGCCGCAGCCAGCCGGGGACACCGGCGTTCAGCAGGGCACGGGCCAGGATGTAACCGAGTTCCTGGTGCACCAGATAAAGACCATACGAGATGCCCGCGAGCCAGGTGACAGCCGGGGCGATCCTGGCGAGACCGGGGAACCTCCAGTCCGGTCCGCGCGCGGCCAGGCACACCAGCAGCAGCATGATCGCGAACCCGATGGCCGACGGCCAGCGCTCGGGATCGTTCGGCAGGGCCTGGTGGAACGGGAAGACCTGCAGATCCTGCGCGGCGCAGGCGGCGAGCACGAACAACGCGAGATGCCAGTGCGCCAGCCTCCGTTTCGCCCACAGCCAGATGGCGATCCCGATGGCGAAGACGTGCACCCGGTGCAGACCGAGCCCATAGTAGAAGGTCTCCACGAGCTTCGGCGTGGAAACCGGGTCGAACACGACGAACCGGAGGAACAGGGGAACCAGGATCAGCGCCCAGAGCAGCCCCACGGTGAGCCGGTGGGTGCGCCACCGGCGCGGCCACAGAAGAGCGGCGGCGGTGAAGGCGACGAGCTGGACCGGCAGCGTCCAATAGGCGCCGTCGAGATAGTAGAAGAGCTCGTACCGCCAGCCCCATTCCTGGACCATGCCCAGGTTGGCGAGCAGATCGGCGCCGGTGGGGACGTACCAGGGCGACGGATCGGACGGCGGGCCCTGCGGGACGCCGAACAGGAATCCGGACAGACCCGGCGGGAACGGCAAGCCGCTGAACCGGATCGTCGCGTACCGGGCGACCACATAGGTGACGACCACCGCGACCAGGTACGCGGGCACCAGCCGCGCGACCCGGTTCCACAGCCATCGCCCTGGCCTCCCCTTGCGCAGGCTCGCGCACACGAAGAAGGCGGAAATCACCAGGAGGATGGCCGCGCCGAACTGAGCGGTTACCCGAAAGGGGTACCCCACCAGTTCGGGATGCAGAAGCGCCCCCTGATGGGTGACGTGCCCGAGAATGACCGCGAGGACGGCGACAACGCGAAGGACGTCCCAACTGATCTTGCGCGAGGCGCGTGGCGAAGCGTCGGGCACGAGCGTCCTGTGGTTCGGCTGGCGGGGCGACGCGAGCCTACGTCCTGCACCTGTGCGCCGCCTGTGCGGGTGGAACCGATTGCAGGCGAACGACTACCGTGTGCGGTGTGAACATCGTCGAGACCTACACCGGGCATGTCGACCCCGGCGGCGACGCCGCCCGTCGCACCCTGGACGCGCTCACCATCACCAAGCTGTCGGTCGGCCCGATGGACAACAACGCGTATCTGCTCGTCTGCCGCGCCGAGAACGAAGCGCTGCTGATCGACGCCGCGAACGACCCGGAGCGGATCTCCGACCTCATCGGCCACGGCCCCGACCGCCCCGCACTGAAGACCGTCGTGACCACCCACCAGCACCAGGATCACTGGCAGGCCCTCGGCGCCGTCGCCGGCGCGAACGGCGCGAACACCGCCGCCCACCCGCTGGACGCCGGACCGCTGCCGATCCCGCCGGACTTCCTCGTCGAACACGGCGACACGATCGAGGTCGGGCAGATCACCCTCGAGGTGATCCACCTGCGCGGCCACACCCCCGGCTCCATCGCGCTGCTGTACCGCGACCCGAACGGGCACCCGCACCTGTTCACCGGCGACTCGCTGTTCCCCGGCGGTGTCGGCAAGACCGGTTCGCCTTCGGATTTCAAGTCGCTGTTGGACGATGTCGAGACGCGGATCTTCGGGGAACTGCCGGATGAGACGTGGTTCTACCCGGGACACGGGGACGACTCGACTCTCGGTGAGCAGCGGGCGCACCTGGCGGAGTGGCGCGAACGCGGCTGGTGAGCCGAAGACGTTCCGAACGGAGCTGCCTACCTGCTAGGCGGCCCGTTCATGCGTCAGCGACGTCGACCGAGGGTCGGCAAACCGCCGGATCGCGTGGACACCGAGGTAGTACCGTGGACATCTCGATCACCGCGATAGAGAACGTCGTTCTCGAGATCCAGCAGTTGACGAAGCTGTTCCGTGGTCAGCGCAGCACGTTCGGCGGCATCGAGGTCGCTGCAGGCGAGCCTGCCTTGGCGGACCAGGTTACGTAGCTCCCGGAACGGGCGGGCAGACGTCGCAGAACGCGCATTACGCCGCGGACTTGCCTGCATGGCCACTCTCGAACGAGAGCGACGGTCGGTCGCACAGGCACACCCAAGGCCGACCGTCAGACCACATCGTGTGCATTCCATCTGCTTACCACCTCTTGTCGCAACGCCTGACCTCGTAAGTCAGTCGAATAGCCGCAATTCGGTGTTACATCCTTTGTTGGGCAAGGGGTCCTCACAAGACTGTCCTAACGGTCTCGCTCCGTGGCTCGACACCCACGTGTTCACCTGTAATGCGACTCGCTGTTCCCAGGCGGCGTCGGGAAGACGAACTCGCCGGAGGACTTCACCTCTTTGATCGATGACGTGAAGTCCCGCTTGTTCGACGTTCTGCCCGACGACACCTGGTTCTACCCAGGCCATGGCGACGACTCGACTGTGGGCGAGCAGAAACCGCACATCGAGGAATGGCGCTCCCGAGCTGGTGAGGCAACAGGTTATGTCGGCGAGGCCAGGGGTTGCACCTAGCGGGTGTAGGCGAATTGTGCTATCGCGCAGCGTGCTGCCGGCTGTTGAACCTGTCCGACCATCCGATGATCGTGCCGTGGGCGTTGATCCCGACAGTGCTGCTGTCGTTGTGGCCGGGCAGGGTGCCCAGGTCGGTGATCCGGCCCGCCGAGTCCCACCGCACCGCGCGGGAATAGCCGCTCCGCAGCGCCGCCTGGCCGATGATCGTGCCGTCGTCATTGATCGCGTAAGCGGTGCTCTCGCCGCCACTGAGAGTGCCCAGGTCGGTGATCCGGCCCATCTGGTCCCACCGCGCCGCGCGGGACTCGCCAGTGGCTTCTGAAGTCCTGCCGATGATCACGCCGTCAGCGTTGATCCCGACAGCACTGCTCTCGGGATGGCGAGGCGGCAAGGCACCCAGGTCGGTGATCCGGCCCGCTGAGTCCCACCGCACCGCGTGGGTATGGCCGCCGCCCGCGGACGCCTGGCCGATGATCGTGCCGTCGTCGTTGATTCCGGTGGCATGGCTGAAGCGGCCGCCGGGCAGGCTGCCCAGGTCGGTGATCCGGCCCGCCGGGTCCCAGCGCACCGCACGGGGCTGGAGTTTGGCCACGGTCGCCGTGCCGACGATGGTGCCGTCGGCGTTGATCCCGACAGGTGTGCTGCCGGTGTAACCGGGCAGGGTGCCCAGCTCGGTGATCCGGCCCGCCGAGTCCCACCGCACCGCACGGGGCTCGCCCTTGGCCACGGTCGCCGTGCCGACGATCATGCCATCGGCGTTGACCGCGACAGCAGTGCCCTCGGGACGGCCGGGCAAGGTGCCCAGCTCGGTGATCCGGCCCGCCGGGTCCCACCGCACCGCGTGAGAATGGCCGCCGCCCGCGGACGCCTCGCCGATGATCGTGCCGTCGGCGTTGATCCCAACAGCGACACTGGAGCGACCGCAGGGCAGGGTGCCCAGGTCGGTGATCCTGCCCGCCGGGTCCCACCGCACCGCGTGGTTGTCGCCGCTGGCCGTGCGCGCCCAGCCGACGATCGTGCCGTCATCATTGATCGCACGAGCACGGCTCTCGCCGCCGCCGAGGGTGCCCAGCTCGGTGATCCGGCCCGCCGGATCCCACCGCACCGCGAGCCTGGGGTAGGACGCAGAGGGTGGCTGGCCGTTGACCGCACCCTCGGCATTGCTCCCGACAGCGGCACTGGAGCGGCCGCCGGGCAGGGTGCCCAGGTCGGTGACCGTGGTGGCAGCGACAGCCCGCACCGGAACACTGACAACCAACCCTGCCGCCACCACCGCTGCGGCCCCGATACCGAAGGCCCGCAGCCCCCATGCACGACGTCGCGGAAACAGCGTCGCGGCTCTCCATCGTTGAGGTTTCCTCACGGTATTCCTCCTCCTCACGGGAAAGGCGTGACACGGCCACCCCTTACTGCAGCACGCTCGGAACACGAGCACAGGGGCCACAAAAGGCACAAAGTGTCACCTGGCGCCAAGTGGCCAAGCGCCGCCGGTGCTGTTTGCCTGCGTCCACAACGCTGACCGCTCCCAGCCGGCCGCCGCGTTCCTCACCCGCCTCGCGGGCGACCGGGTTCAGGCTCGCTCGGCCGGCTCTGCCCGCCGACCAGATCAACCCGGCTGTGGAGGCCATGTGCGAGGTCGGCACCGGCATCTCCGCCGAGATTCCAAGGTGCTCACCGCCGATGCCGTCGAATCCTCGGACGTGCTGATCACCATGGGCTGCGGCGACACCTGCCCGGTCTTCCCCGGCAAGCGCTACCGCGACTGGAAACTCAACGAGCGGGCCGGGCAAGGCGTCGACGCCGTGCGCCCGATCCGCGACGCCATCGAGCGGCAACGGGGTGAATCGACGATGGCGGCACCGAGAATTTCCGTACATGCCGTCGGGCGGCGTCCTTCGCCCGTCGCAACCGCCTGATGCAAATCAGCCATGGTGACAGCAGTCAGCTCCGGGAACTTGCGAGTGCTATGGGGAGGAGCAGACCGAAGTCGATGTAGGTACAGGTGTCGAGTACGCCTGTCTCAGGACGATCAGTCACGAGACCGATCCCAGGCGTCGCCCTAGTCCACTCGATCCTCGGTACCGAAGAACTCATCGGCTTCCCGCCGCAGCTGAGCTGCCTCGACCTTGGGCAACCCGCGGTGACGTTCGACCAACTCTTCGGCTCGGACGCGCCGCCTACGCGATATTGGCCGCAGTTCAGCTACCTCAACACCGTTACGCGTGACGTGGTAGGTCTCGCCGGCCTCGACGGCATCCACTACAGCTGCGGGGTTGATTCTGAACTCGCGCTGGGTGATCACCTTCACGAGACCAGTGTGCCAAGCGTAGCTCGATGAGCTACACCGCCGAACTACTTCACGTAACGAACCTGATCACTCACAGAGCGCAGTATCTGCCACCTACTCGGAGGACGGCCTCGAACACGACATTGCTTGATACTGAGAAAGTTCGAACAATGTCGCCGCCCACAGGGAGGAAGGCGGATGCATCCTGTTCGTCCGCTGGTCGCGGTCAAGGCCAAGATCGGAGAGTTGAACGCTCTGAGCAGCCTGCGCTCCCCTCAGGACACACAGGTACGTGTGATGGTCGAACTGCTCGATTCCGTGGCTCCGACCGGAGGCAGGATCCTCCCAGTGCTCGTCCGAGCAGCCGTACGGGCCGCGTCCTACGGCCGCCCCTTGTGGATCGACACCACTTGGCTGGCAGCCGACAGCCCGCTCGCACAGCAGCCGGGCGGGGTGTTCGAGTTCCTCGACCATGCCATCGAGTTCGCGGCACAGGCCGAGCTCGGGCTCTTCGCACCTGACTTCGCCTACTTGATTCCCGTCGTCTCTCTCGACGCCTCGGAGTACGAGTTACGCAGAGTACGTCTTCTGCTCGAACACCAGGATCGCGACATCGTCATCCGGCTTCCTCACTCGGGCAGGCCGCTACACGAAGTCCTCGGACGGATCGACTCGATCATGAGGTCGACGGGCACGCAACCGGGGAGCATCCATACGATTCTCGACGCTGGCTTCGTCGAGACCGTCCGCCCAGGCCAAGCCACCGCGGCAACCGAAACGGCCTCGGCGTTGTCAGATCTGCTCGGCCCTGCCACGACCACGCTTCTGGCCGGATCCATCCCAGCCCAGCGAACCACCTACGTGACGACCGAACGCGATCGCCCAGAAGTCACCTTCTGGAACGAGGCAGACCACGCCAGTGCGAACGGGGTCAACTACGGCGACTATGGCGTGACGCATCCACTGCCGCCGAGGTCCGACGGCAACCCGAGAACCCCTAATCCGTACCTCTACTACACCGTGCCGGGCAAGTCCGTACTGCTGCGCCGCAAAGTCGAAGAGGGCGACGATCCCGCCGAGCGATTCACAGATCTGGTCGAGGAGCTGGTCGAAAGAAGCGACTTCGCCGGACCGGGCTACTCATGGGGAGACGATGAACTGACACGATGCCGGCGCACCGGTGGGAGAACCGCCGGCTCAGTCTCTCGCTGGGTCGCCATGGCCACCTCCCACCACATCGAACATGTGGCACGAAGGTCTGCCGCCGATCTCTGACTCGACTCGAGCAACGTTACCCCGTGGTGGCCGGATCATGGATCCAGCAAAGCTCCCCTGTCGCCGGAAGCTCCCCCAACGCCTTGATCTCGCACGCCAGCCGCGACAGAACGGCGTCCTTCGACCCTGGCCACGCCACGAAGTCGTGATCCGCGCCCACCAGGTCGCCGGGGACCGCGCCTCGGTCCATCAAGGCGCCCACCACCGAGAGCAACGCCGCGGTTCTCTCCGCGAAGGTCGCGCCTTCGCCCACCTTCGCTCCCGCCACGGCGGCCACGACCGAGAGCCCGACCCTGTCCTCTCGCGCGTAGTCGAGCAGCGACTCCAAGCCCACGTCATCGACCATGTTCACTCCCCTGGCCCATCAGCGAAAAGCGATGCCGTACTGCTCACGCGACCGGCAAGGCCCCGCGAACGTGTGCTCCACGACGCCACGCCGGATTTCGAGCAGACGCCGATCACCGGCCGGCGGCCGGATCACGCGCTCGCACTCGGTCTGTTCCGCGTACCACCAGCAGGCTTCGGGAACGTGGTCGTCGAACGTGATGCTGACGTTGAGCCCTCCCTTGACCTTGCCTTCACCGTCGACGACACCTGGCGCGATCCCGTGATGGTCGACGTCGACGTTGATCCACCGTCTCTCTCCGTCCAGATCGTCGTCGCATTCGAGGGAGACGAATTCGTGCCGCTCTCCTTTGCGGAGCGGCTTCGGGAAGCGCAGGTCCACAGCATCCGCCGACGTCTCGACGCGGCAACCGAAGATCGCTTTGACGGGAACCGACTCGGTCCACCCGGCCGGAGCCCGCGCCGCGTAGCCGTCGACGCCATTCTCGCAGGCGACGACAGTTCGCACCGCCAACCGGCGATATGCCCTTCCATGCCGCATTTCCACGTTCACGAGCAGGCGTTCCAGGAACACCGGCTGACAGGCGAACGCCTGACGCTCCGAGAATCGGCTCGGCGCCCTCACGCTTGACGACAAGAGACCCCTCCTGACCGTGAAAGATCAGAACCGGCGAAGGGCTTTCGTCGGTCGTCGCACCCAAGGTGTACTAGTACACCACATCCGGCGGGTTCGACAAATGGCCGTCGTAACGTTCGATCTTCCGGAGCCGAACCACAGCGCGATGCCGCACTACGGATACGACCCCGGCACCGCGGTCGCCATCGGCGGCCGGTTGCTCGCGCCCGGAATCCCCCGGCACAGCGGATACGGCGAGATCGGCGAGCCGGGTTGGCGTCCTCCGCCGGTCCGCGTGGTCCGTCCGGGTGACAGGACCGCGCGACCGATCCGCCGGGCGGTCTGGTCGTTCTGGAGCGTCCCGTACCGGCGCCGGCGCGGAAGGCATTGGCCCAGCGACTTCTTCCACGCGTTGTCCTGGATCCTGTCGTTCCGGCTCGCGTCCCGCCTCTTCCCCACGACGGCGTTGGTGACCGACGACTGGGGGCACGAACTGCTTGCCGACCGGCTGCGGCTGCCTTTCGACGACATCTCCCTGACGCTGAACGGACTCGCCGGGCAGGACCCGTCATGGTGGGCGTTCGGGAAGTTGCACGCGTACCGCGAGCAGCATGAGCCGTTCCTGCACATCGACAACGACGTGTTCCTCTGGCCCGGATTCCCGGCGGAGGGGCTGGACGGAGAGGTCGTCGCACAGAATCCCGAGCACGCACCGGTTCGCGATGCCGGCTACTACCGGCCATCGGCCGTCGCCGCGGCGATCCGGAGCACCGGCGGTTTCCTGCCGAAGGAATTCAGCGGCTACGCCGGGGACGCCGCACTGTGCACCGGAGTCGTCGGCGGCACGGCGATTCCTTTCCTCCGCCGCTACGCCGATCTCGCCATCCGTATGGTGGAGTCGGCCGAGAACCAGACGGCCTGGCAACGGCTCGCGCCGCTTGAGGAGTACAACCTCGTTGTCGAGCAATACCTTCTCGGCGCACTCTGCTGGGGCGGCGGCACCACGGACGTGCAGTGCGTCTTCGGCTCGCAGCACGACAGCTACCGGGACGACGACCGGAAATTCACCCATCTCATCGCTTCCGCGAAAAGCGATCTCCGTTACCTGGCCTGGCTCGCGGAGCGCGTGAGAAACCATTTTCCCGCCGACTTCGAGATAGTTCGACGCGTATTCGGCGATCAGTAACGATAGTGCGAAGAATACAACCGATCGGGATCTGGGGCGTCTTCCCTGAACCAACTCTCCGGCAGGAGGTCATCGCCATGACCATCACCCTACGACGCGCACTCGCCGCCACCGTCCTGATGGTGACCGGCGCCATCGCCGCGGTCACACCGGTTTCCGCGGCGGCGCAACAGATCCCAGCCATGACCGGGATCCGCACCGGCCAGAACCCCGGCTTCGACCGGGTCGTGCTCGACCTGAGCGCCGGCCCGGCTCCCGCCGTCCGGTACGACCTCGTCGACGAGTTGATCGCCGACGGTTCCGGCGAGATCGTCTGGCTGACCGGGGAATTCTTCATCGCGGTCACCGCGACCCCGGCGGCCGCGCACGACGACGCCGGGAATCCCACCTATCCCGGACCGCAGAAATTCCGGACCCGGAATCTGCGCAACGTCATGGCGGTCGCGGTCACCGGCGACTACGAAGGCACCTTGTCCATCGGTCTCGGCGTCCGGTCGAGGACACCGGTCACCGTGTTCACCCTGACTTCGCCGAACCGCGTCGTCATCGACGTCCGCCATTGAGCACGAGCGGGAATCCGTGAAGGCTTTTCGACAGTCATCCCGTTTCGGTGAGCAAAATCCTTTTCGGATTCCCGCGGTGAAAATCACGTTCTGCCCCAACGGGCGATTTTTCGGAAAATCAGGTATCTGCCGTGCCGGCTCGCGTTCCTTCCTTCCGTCAGCATCACCGCCGCTGCGAAGGAGAACCTCATGCCACGCAATCCCGACACCCCGTCCTTGGGCCCGGGTGGCGACAATCTCGAAGCGGGCCCGGGTAGTTCGGGCCTCGGAAGCTTCTCGAACAGCGAAATCGGCGAACTGGTCACCCAGGCCGCCGAAACCATGGCCGCGTCCGGCGAGGACGCCGAGCGCAATTACCAGCGGAGCCTCGACCGGCTTCGCGAACGCGCGGACGACGTCGTCCCGGCACTCGGAGCGCAGTACGACGCCTTGTCCGAGGAGCAGTACCTGGAGCGTTGGGGCTTGATCCAACTGCTCACCGATCTGAGGCACACCGCCGCCGTTTCGGTACTGGAGAACGTGCTGCGCCAGCCGATCCCGCCGGAGCGTTCCGACGATCCCGCACACGGGATCAGCACCGTCGGCGAAGAGGTGATCATCCGCACCACCGCCGTGGAGGCGTTGGCGCGTTTGGCATCCGCCGGGGACAGCGCGGCAAAGGAGCTCCTGCTGCGGCAGGTCCGGCACGAGGTGTTCACGGTCCGGCGCGCGGCGGTCCAGGCCGTCGCCGAGACCGGGGACACGGAGCTCACCGCGCGGGTGCGCGAGGAACTCAGCGGCACCGAGGACGAGCGCCTGCTGAACATCCGGCGGGTCGACGTCCGCGGTGTCCCGCAGGCCGTCGGCGGCCGGTACGTGAAGGACTCGCGGGCCGACGACGTGCCACCGCCGGAGCCCCCGCGCTCCTGAACCCCATCCATTCCTTCTACAGACAGGTGATCACCGATGGCCACTTGCAGCTACACCGTGCCCGACAAGAACGTGACCGGGGACAATTTCTACGGAGCCTCGATCTGCAACCAGACCTACATCGACTATTTCTGGAACACCTACGGTTTCGCGGGTAACAAGGACTACTGGGACGACGGCTTCGGCTGGGAAGACGCGTGCAACACCGACAAGCCGCTCGCCCGGACGTTCAACGCGTGCTACCTGCTGACCTATTCGGCACAGGACTACCAGAACGACGCCTATTCCGGGGCGATGCTGAACTGGGCGCGCCGGTACGTCCGCGACAACTGCGACGACCTCCGCTCGCTCTGCGGCGACGGCAGCGCCATCGCGCGCTCGTTCAAAGGGGCGTTCGTCGACGACCGGATCGAGTTGTACCTCGGTTTCTGGTACTCCAAGGACGTTCCCGGACGCGCCGAGACGTTGATCCACGAATCGCGGCACCAGGGCGGGAAGCCGCACAACGCGAACTTCCCGGCGGGTTCGGTGTTCGGCGCCGGCAAGAGCGGCGCCGACTCCACCTGGGGCTACGAGGGCGCCTGGATGTACGGCGCGCTCTACCTGTGGTGGTTCTACGCCCAGGGCGCCCGCACGACGTCGGCCTTGCGTGAACGCGCCCGCCAGCGCGGGAACCTCGTGATCGACAACGCCTTCGCGACTCATCCGGGCTTCAACATCTGAGTCACGACCGACAGGCCCTCTCGTACTGCAGACGAGAGGGCTTAGTCGCGAAATACCTCCGATGACTTGATGAGTGTTCCGCTCATCGGGGCTTGACCATCGACATTTCTGCGACAATCATCGGATCTCTCGGGAACCCCACGCCTTGGATGAGAGCGGATGGTCATGAGAGTTCGAGCGCATCGCACCGCCTGGCTCGCCGTAGTTCTCGCCCTGCTGACGAGCTTGCTCACCACGACGACCGCGAGCGCTGAGGTGCACCATCCCCGGCAGAAGTGGCTCCGCGAAGCCACCGCCGGACTCTTCCTCCATTGGGGCATGTTCACCGCACCGCGCCACACTGATTGCGCCGCTTGGGAACGCGCCGTCACCGACGGCGGCTGGAGCGCGGACTACTGGGTGGACGAGGCTCGCAAGCTGGGCGCCTCCTACATCGTGCTCGCCACCTTCCACAGCAGGCTGGGCTACGCGCGCCCGTGGCCGTCGGCGATCCCGGGCAGCTGCTCCACGCGCCGCGACCTCCTCGGCGAGCTCGTCAAGGCGGGCAACGCGAAGGGCGTCCGGACGATCCTCTACATGACCGACGATCCCCAGTGGCACAAGGAGACCGGTGTCGAGTCGCTGGATTCCGCCGCGTACTCCGCATACAAGGGCAAGCAAGTCGACCTGACGACCCGCCCGGGCTTCGGCGAGTACAGCTACGACCTCTTCCACGAGGTCATGGACCGCTACGCGGACCTCGCCGGGTTCTGGATCGACAACGACAACGACTACTGGGAGAAGAACAAGCTTTACGAACAGATCCGCGAGAAACGGCCGTCCTGGTTGCTGAGCAACAACAACGAGGACACCCCGATCATGGACACCGTCAGCAACGAGCAGAAGACAGGCATCACACCGCCGTACGACTATCCGCAGGCCGCCTTCACCCCCATGCCGAGGCTCACCGAGGCCGACTACAAGCTGCCGACCAACGGCGGCTGGTGGTATGACGGCACCGATCAGGCCGTCGACTTCCGGCTGTCCACCGGGCGCTACATCACCAACGCGGGTTCGTCGATGAAGTCGTTGATGGCCGAAACCCCGATGGTGAACGGGAAGTTCCCGCCGCAGCAGGAGGCGTACAACAACTTCATGGCGAGCTGGGTGCCCCCGATCAGGTCCTCCTTGCAGGGCAAGGAGGGCGGCGGGTACATGTACGGCGGGATGCAGCCCGGGTTCTGGAACGACGGTGCGCACGGCGTCATCACCGTCGAGCCCGGCGCGGGAACGCAGTACCTCCACGTGGTGACGCGGCCGCGCACCGACCTGCTCCGCCTACGCGACAACGGATACAAGGTGACCGGCGTGTCCGAACTGCGCACGGGGAAGTCGCTGCGCTTCAGCCAATCCGGCGGTTATCTGACCATTGTGGACATCAAGTCCTGGGATACCTACGACACGGTGTTCAAGGTGGAAACGGCCGGGCAGCGGTACTTCCACGACTCCCGCACGATCAAGGCCACCGCTTCGTCCTCGCGCGCCGGGCATCCGGCGTCGAACCTGGTCGACGGGAACTTCGAGAACCATTGGGACGCCGACGGCAAGCAGCCGGTCTCGCTGACCTTGGACCTCGGCAGGAGACGGACCGCCACCTATCTCGCGGTGAATCAGCGTGAGATGTCGCCGACGCACGCGCGCGAGTCGTTCGGCAGGCCGGAGGACTCGTCGCGGATCAAGGACTATCGCGTCTACGTCAGCGACGACGGGCGGAACTGGGGTGAACCGGTCCGCACCGGCGCGATGCCGAGCGCCCGCGGTGTGCAGTTCATCGATTTCGGCGAACGGCAGACCCGGTTCGTGAAACTCGAGGTGCTGAACACCTGGTCCGGACCGCAGGCCAAACCCTTCTACAAGCAGTTGGCGATCGACGAGATCAAGGTGGCGTACGGCTACCCGAGTTCGGCACTGGGCGCGCAGGTCCCACTGGAGGCGGAGTCCTTCCGCAACGACCACGACGGCCGCGCCAGGCTCGGCCATTGCTCATCCTGCTCCGGATCGTTCCAGGTCACCGGGCTTGGTGGCGGCCCGCGCAACTCGGTCACCTATCCGAACGTGACGGCCGCCGAAGCCGGAAGCCACCGGCTCCAGCTCGACACCGTGGGCGGTCCCGCGACGTCGGTGGCGGTGAGTGTCAACGGCGGCACCCCCATCGAGACCGTGATCGACGCCGGAACGCCGGGAGTCGTGACTTCGACGGCGATCCCCGTCGAGCTGAACGCCGGCGCCAACACCGTCAAGGTGTTCAGCGACGCCTCCTCGGGGCCGGGCCTTGACCGCATCGCGATCGCCCTCCTGCCACCGCCGTCCTACACGCCGAAAACGACGCTGACCGTCGAACCGGGCGGCATCCAGTGGCTCGCGCCGGGACGGCAGTCCCTTCAGGTGACCGCGAAGCTGCGGCTCGACGCCGACGACACGATCAAGCAGGTCAGCCTCGCACCCGTCGTCCCGGTGGGCTGGACCTTGCAGGGCGCTCCGGCCACGGCGACGTCGATGCGGGTCGGGAACGAGCTCGAAGCCTCCTGGACCCTGGTCTCCCCCGAAGGTGTCACCGCGGCCGACATCCCGGTCACCGCGTCGTTCGACCTGCTCGGCCGGGCGAAAACGGTGAGCAAACCGGTGCGGGTGAGCCCACGGCCGGCGGACCGGGTCTTCATGCGGGAGGCCGAAGACTCGGCGAACGACGTCGGCGACGCCGGCGTCACGAACTGCGGGGTGTGCTCGGGTGGGCAGAAGGTCCGCAACATCGGTGGCGACCCGAGTTCGTTCGTGCGGTTCGACGACGTCACCGTGCCCGAGACCAGGCGCTACACCCTCCACATCGACTTCACCGTCAACGGGCCGCGCTCGTACTTCGTCACGGTCAACGGCGGCACGCCGATCGAGGTGAAGGTCGACGGCGCCGGCAACAACACCCAGCTCACGGCGTCGTTGCCGGTCAAGCTGAAGGCGGGGGCGAACACGATCAAACTCCACAACGACCACGCGTCCGCCCCGGATCTCGATCGGCTGTCGCTGGAGTGAGTACCGGCTTGACCCTCTCCCCGGGAGAGGGTTCAGGCTGGTCCCATGACGACCCTGATGCCGATCGGCGTGTTCGCGCACGCCACCAGGCTGTCGGTCCGCGCGCTGCGGAACTACGACCGGATCGGGCTGCTGGTACCCGCCAGCGTCGATCCCGGCACCGGGTACCGCCGGTACTCGCTCGAACAGTTCGCGCGCGCCGGCCTGATCCGGCGGCTGCGGGAACTGGAGGTGCCGCTGGCGGAGATCGCCGCGATCCTGAACGCGGGCGACTCGCACGAGGTGAGGGCCGCGATCAAACGACACCACGACCGGGTGGCGGCGCGGGCCGCGGAACTCGCGGCGATCACCGACGGACTCGACTCCGTGCTCTCCGAACCGACGCGGTGGCTGCATGTCTACGAACGCGTGCGCGTACCGCAGCCGATCGCCTGTCTGTCGATCCGGACCCCGCTGAGCGGGCTGGCCGAGCTGATCGGCCCCGCGTACACCCGGCTGTTCGCGGCGCTCGGCGTGCAAGGGGTCGCGCCGTCCGGACCGCCCGGGGCCCGTTACCTCATCGGCGATCCCGACGAGCTGACCGTCGAACTGTTCGTCCCGGTCGACGGGCCGGTGCGGGAAGACGAGGAGATCCGCTCCGCCGAGCTTCCCGGTGAGCTGCTGGTGGCGACGATCCACGAAGGTGGCTACGAGGACGTCGAGGCCGCGTACCGATCACTCGGCCGCTGGATCGCCGAACGCGGCCGCGCCCCGGCAGGTCCCGCCGAAGAGTTGTACCTGGTGGCGCCCGGGCCGGGAGTCGCACCCGAGGCCTACCGCACCGAAATCGCCTGGCCGGTGACCTCGTGATCATCGAGGGAATCGCGTCCGCGGGCGGGGAGCACTGCGAGACCAGCACCCTCGACGTACTCCTGCGACACGCCGGGGTCGAGCTGTCCGAACCGATGTTGTTCGGACTCGGCGAAGGTCTGGGCTTCATCTACTGGGACGGGAAGAACCTGCCGTTCCCGTTCCTCGGAGGCCGCAGCAAGCCCGCCGAGATCACGCGGACGCTCACCGACCGGCTCGGACTGTCCTTGCAGGTCAAGGAAACGACGTCGGCACGCATAGCGTGGCGGAACGTCGCCGGGGAGATCGACGCCGGTGTGCCGGTCGGCCTGCAACTCGACTCGTACCACCTGGAGTACTTCACGTCGAAAGTACACTTCGGAGGGCACTTCGCCGCGTTGTACGGCTATGACGACGAGCACGCTTTCCTCGTCGACACGGCACAGCAGGGCGGCTCCGTATCGACATCACTGGAGAGCCTCGAACGCGCCCGCGGGGAGAAGGGCCCGATGACGGCGAAGAACCGCTCGTTCACCATCGGTGTGGACGAGCCACTGGTTCCGCTCGCCGACGCCATCCGCACGGCCGTCCGGGCCAACGCGGCGGGGTTCCTCAATCCGCCCATCGCGAACCTCGGATATCGCGGGATCGGCAAGGCCGCCGTCCAGGTGCGGAAATGGCTGGAGCGCAGCACTGATCCGGCGCGCGACCTTCCGCAGGCCGCCGTCCTGATGGAGCGGGCAGGGACCGGCGGCGCGCTCTTCCGCCGGATCTACCGTGACTTCCTCGCAGAAGGCGTAGCCATCGTCGACGATGCCGGCCTCCTCACCGCGTATGAGAAATACCGGGAAATCACTCCACTATGGACAGAGGTCGCGGGCTTGTTCGCACAGGCAGGAAAAACCGGCGATGCCGGAAGGCTGAACGAAGCGTCGGCCCTCCTGACCGAGCTGGCCCGGCGCGAACAGGAGGCGATGACGGCGCTCGCGACCGTTCAGCCCTGCCGCTCGTAGGGCAGCTTCTCCCCCGCTTTCACCGCGAACGGCAGGTCGTTGCCCGCCGGCGGCAACGGGCACGTGGCGAAGTCGGTGAACGCGCAGGGCAGATTCGTCGCGCGGGTGAAATCGAGGACTACCGCCCCGTCGTCCGCGGGAGGCGGCACCGCGAGCGACCGGTTCGCCGCGTAGGTGGTGACGCCGCTCGTGGCATCGGTGAACAGGATGAGCAGGCCGTCCTTCTTGCCGTTGAACGCGGTCAGCGCGTGCTCCACGCCGTCGTACTCGAAACGCACGATGCCCGGCGAGACGTAGACGTGGCTGAGCCCTTCGACGACCGCACCGACCGTGGTCGGCCGCGGCTCGTCGAAGGGCTCGAAAGTCCCGGACAGCACCCAGGCCGCGTCGGGCTCGTACGCCGGGACACCGCGGAAAGCGTTCAGCACCGGCGCCTTCGGGTCGTGCGTCCGGATCAGGTACCCGCCGCGGCGCGCCACCTCGATCTCGATGTCGCCGGCGACGACCCTGGTGGTCGCACCGCTGTTGGCCAGCTCGAAGCGGCGGACACCGGTGATCCGCTCGCCGTCGTGCGAGAGATCCGCGCCCTGAGGGTCGAGGTACGCCGCGTCGGCGTCCTGCCACCACAGGCCGGGCAGCCCCTCGTACGCGCGCGGCTTGTCCTCGAGCCAATCGAGGGACACGAGGGCGAGCCAGCCGAGCGGATCGGCGAGATCGCGCTCGCGCTGGGTCTTCCAGCTCTGCCAGTCCCGCGTGAACGTGTCCAGGCTTGTGCTCATCGCCGATCCCTTCCGTGACCTTGCTCGTTCCCCCAGGTCAACGGGCCGGCGGCGACGATATTTCCTGTCCCGGTATGTGGGCTATGCCCGGCAATCCTCGGTGGCGCCTTCCTCGGCGGAGATCAACTCGGTGATGGGCGCGAAGAACGCCTTGATCCCCGACAGGTTCGCCCCTTCTCTCGTGGTGGCGCTCCTCGGAGGACTTCGCCGCGTCTCGGCGTCGAGGAACCTTTCCCGGTCGACCCGGAAACGACGGCCTTTCGCGAGGGGCGCGACCACTCACTTCGTATGCCGGACGCATTTAGTCGACTAATTGTGTCACCCCTTTCTTTGCGTGGTCTTGACGCGAGCAAACATCATACTTAAGTGTTAGTTGCCTTTTTGCCGGTCGCGTAAAATTACGAACACTTGTTCGGTTAGTTTGCCGAAGTCGAGCGAGGCAAGCGACCTGAAACGGCTTGTCGACAAGGACGGCACCGGCAACGTCGCGCTCTTCGGCGAGGCACCGCCCGGAAGCCGCTTCACCGGCAAGAACTACGACTCCCGCCTGGCCAAGAAGCTGGTCGTGATCGCCGAATCCGCCCCAGCTTCAGGACGACCGAGCGACGCGACACTGGAGACCGCCGCCGACGTCGCGGTCGAGTTCCCCGCACCTTGACCCCGCACCAGCGGTCCACAATGGAGGCGACCAGGCCGGACACGACCGAAGAGGACCCATGAACGATCAGCCCGACCTGCCGCCCGGCATCGGCAACCCGGCGACGCGCGCCTTCACCGCGGCCGGTTACACGCGGCTGGAGCACTTCACCCGCGCCACCGAAGCCGAGCTCACGAGCCTGCACGGCGTCGGCCCCAAAGCGCTCCGCATCATCCGCGAGGCGCTGGAAACACGAGGTCAGACATTCAAACTCACCGACTAATTTTTTTGTCTTGACAACTTCGACCTTCGGGGGTTGGCTGTACACCACACCGACCGAAGGAGTACGAGCCATGGCCAAGTTCGCGAACGTCGACGACTACATCGCCGCTCTGCCCGAGAACCTGCGCGAAGTCGCCAGCGCGTTGCGCCCGATCGTCAACGCCGCCCTGCCGGGTTCCATCGAGGCGATGTACCACGCCTCCCCGACGTGGAGCGCCGGCGAAGCCGTCGGGAAGAACCTCATCTGCCTGATGAAGGCTTACTCGTCGTACGTCACCTTCGCCCTGTGGAAGGGGCAGCTCGTCGACGACGAGTCCGGCAGGCTGGAGGCGAGCGCGCGGGAGATGGCGCACGTCAAGCTGCGCTCCGTCGAAGACATCGACGCCGCCCTGTTCACCGCTTGGCTCAAGCAGGCGCGAGACCTCGAAACCACCGCGGCGGCGCGGTGACACAATCGGCGGCGTGATCACCGACGAGTCCCGTTGCCCCTGCGGCCTTGGCGAGCCCTATGGCGTGTGCTGCGGCCGCTTCCACCGGGGAGCCGCGACCGCGCCGACCGCCGAACTCCTGATGCGGTCGCGGTTCAGCGCGTTCGCCGTCGGCGACACCGAATACCTCACGAAGACCTGGCACCCGAAGACCAGGCCCGCCGATCTCGAGCTCGATCCCGGGCAACGCTGGACGTTCCTGGAGATCCTCGGCAAGACCGGCGGCGGACTGCTGGAGAACGAGGGCACCGTGGAGTTCCGGGCCCACTACCGGCAGCATCGCCACCCCGGCAGCATGCACGAGAAAAGCCGCTTCGTCCGCGCCGACGGACAGTGGAGCTACGTGGCACCCGTCAACTGACGAACCCGGTGCAAGGTCTGTTCTCCGCGTGACGTGGCGGCTACTATCTCCTCCAATATTGTTAGGGAACTTTCTTAACGATTTCGCCAAGGTCCGCCGCCGTGTGCCCGAGGAGGCGCGCTCGTGAGTTTTCGGCAGAAGAGAACCCGGATCCCGTTACTGGCCATGACCGTCACCGCGCTGGCCGCCGCGGTCTGCGGGGTGACCACCGCCCCCGCCGCCACCGGCGCGGAAGTGGCCGTCCCCCTGTCCGTCGGCGCCGCCGCGGGCAACGCCACCCCGATCCCCGGCTACGTGATCCAGTCTTCGGCACAGGTCAGCGACGACTCGGCGGTGTCGAAGCCGGGCTTCCCCACCGCCGGCTGGTACCCGGTGTCGTCGCGCTCGACGGTCTACGCCGGATTGCTGCAGAACGGCAAGTACGCCGACCCGTTCTACTCGACGAACATGAAGAACGTCCCGACCGCGCAGTTCTCGGTGCCGTGGTGGTACCGCACGGATCTGAACGTCGACGACACCTCGAAGCGCACGTACCTCGACTTCAGCGGCGTGCTCTCCAAGGCCGACGTCTGGGTCAACGGCACCAGGATCGCGACGAAGGACCAGGTCAACGGCGCCTACACCCGCCACGACCTCGACATCACCGCGCACGTGCGCCAGGGCGTCAACAGCGTCGCGTTCAAGGTCTACCCCAACGACCCCAACAACGACCTCTCGATGGGCTGGATCGACTGGGCGCAGACCCCGCCGGACCAGAACATGGGCATCGTGCGCGACGTCCTCGTCCGCCGCAGCGGCCCGGTCGCGCTGCGCAGCGCCCACGTGGTCCAGAAGCTGAACTCCTCGCTGGACCGCGCCGACCTGACGGTGAAGGCCGACGTCCGCAACGACTCGGCGAACGCGGTGCAGGCCACCGTCGCCGGCACCGTCGCGGGCAAGCCGATCACCCAGACGGTCTCGCTGGCCGCCAAGGAACGCAAGACGGTCACCTTCGGCGTGGTCGGCCTCGACAAACCCGACCTCTGGTGGCCCGCCGGGATGGGCGGCCAGCACCGGTACGAACTCGACCTGACCGCGAGTGTCGGCGGAACGCCGTCGGACACCTCCAAGTCGAAGTTCGGTGTCCGCGACGTCAAGGCGCCGCTGAACTCCAGCGGCGGGCGGCAGTACAGCGTCAACGGCAAACCGCTGCTGATCAGGGGTGGCGGCTACACGCCGGACCTGTTCCTGCGCTGGAACGAGACCGCGGCGGCCGACAAGCTCAAGTACGTGCTGAACCTCGGGCTCAACACGGTCCGGCTGGAAGGCCACATCGAGCCGGACGAGTTCTTCGACCTCGCCGACGATCTCGGCGTGCTGACCATGCCCGGCTGGGAATGCTGCGACAAATGGGAGGGGCATGTCAACGGCGAGGAGAAGGGCGAGCCGTGGGTCGAGTCGGACTACCCGATCGCCAAGGCGTCGATGTTCTCCGAGGCCGAGCGCCTGCGTGACCACCCGAGCGTCATCTCCTTCCACATCGGCAGCGACTTCGCGCCGGACCGGCGGATCGAGCAGGGCTACCTCGACGCGATGAAGGCCGCCGACTTCACCCTCCCGGTGATCCCGTCGGCGTCGAAGAGGCCGTCCCCGATCACGGGCGCTTCCGGCATGAAGATGAACGGCCCGTACGACTACGTCCCGCCCGTCTACTGGTACGACAAGTCGCAGAAGGACCGTGGCGGCGCGTGGAGTTTCAACTCCGAGACCAGCGCGGGCGTCGACATCCCGACGATGGACACGTTGAAGCGGATGATGTCGGCCAGTGAACTGGAAACGATGTGGAAGGACCCGTCGGCACCCCAGTACCACCGTTCTTCGTCGACGACGTTCGCGAACCTGGAGCTGTTCGCCAACGCGCTCACCAAGCGCTACGGCGCGCCGGCGGATCTGACCGACTTCGTACGGAAGGCGCAGCTCGCGCAGTACGAGAACGTCCGCGCGGAGTTCGAGTCGCACTCGCGCAACTACACCGATTCGACCAACCCGTCGACCGGGTTGATCTACTGGATGCTCAACAGTCCGTGGACCTCGCTGCACTGGCAGCTGTTCGACGCCTACATGGACCAGAACGGCGCCTACTACGGGGCGAAGAAGGCCAACGAGCCGCTGCACATCCAGTACTCGCACGACAATCGGTCGGTCGTGGTGATCAACCAGACGTCGAACGCGGCGACCGGGCTGACGGCGACCACGAAGCTGTACAACCTCGACGGCACGGAGAAGTACAGCAACACCAAGACCGGGCTGTCGGTCGGCGCGCTGGGTGCCAAGGCCACCGCGGTCACCGTCCCGGCGGTGACCGGACTGTCGACGACGTACCTGGCGAAGCTGGTGCTCACCGACTCGTCCGGCAAGGAGGTCAGCCGGAACGTGTACTGGCTCTCCACCAAAGCTGACACGCTGAACTGGGGCGGCAGCGACTGGTACTACACGCCTCAGTCGGGTTACGCCGACCTGTCCGGCCTGAAGAACCTCGGGCAGTCCGCGGTCAGCGCGACGGCGAAGTCGGTCGCCGGCGCCGACGGCACCACCACGACCACCGTGACGCTGAAGAACACCTCGAGCGGCAAGCTCCCGGCGTTCTACGTCGACTCGAAGGTCGTGGACGCCGCGGGCAAGCCGGTACTTCCGGTGGAGTGGAACGACAACGCGGTCAGCCTGTGGCCGGGTGAAACGACCACGCTGACCGCGAAGTACCGCACCGCCGATCTCAAGGGCTCCAAGCCTTCGGTCCGCGTCTCGGGCTGGAACACCGGCACGCAGACCGTCCCCGCCGACGGCTCCGGCCCCGGCACCCCGGTCGACTACCAGGCCGAGGACGCCACGATCGACCGGGGCGCGGTGGAGTCGAACCACGCCGGGTTCACCGGCACCGGCTTCGTCAACTACGACAACGTCGCGGGCAGCTCGGTCGAGTGGACGGTCGACGTCCCGGCGGCGGGCACCTACGACGTGGTCGTCCGCTACGCGAACGGGACGACGGCGAACCGGCCGCTGGACTTCTCGGTCAACGGCTCGATCAGCGCTTCCGGTGTCGGCTTCGGCGGCACCGGGGCCTGGCCGAACTGGACGACCAGAGCCGTCAAGGTGACACTGGCGGCGGGTGCGAACAAGATCAAGGCGGTCGCCACCACGACGAACGGCGGCCCCAACATCGACAAGATCACCCTCTAGACCGGGAGTCGCCCGAGGCCCCTTCGCCACCCGGCGAGGGGGCCTCTCCCGTCGGGCGTGGGTTACGCTTTCCGGGTGACCGGCAAACCCGACCCGCGCCTGCGGGACCTGGCGATGCTGCGCCGTGTCCGCGACCGGATCGATCGCGACTACGCGCAGCCCTTGGACGTCGAGGCGCTGGCCCGCGGCGTGCACGTCTCCGCCGGGCACCTCAGCCGCGAGTTCCGCGCCGCGTACGGCGAATCGCCGTACAGCTACCTGATGACCCGCCGGATCGAGCGGGCCATGATGCTGCTGCGGCGCGGGGACATGTCGGTCACCGAGGTCTGCTTCGACGTCGGTTTCTCGTCGCTGGGCACGTTCAGCACGCGGTTCTCCGAACTGGTCGGCATCTCGCCGAGCGCGTACCGCAAACAGGCGGCGGAGGACGGCCGGGGCATGCCCGGCTGCGTCGTCAAACAGGTCATGCGACCGATCAGGAATCGAGAAGCGACGCCTCCGCGCGCCGACCTACCTTGAGTCGTATGACCCTCTCGATTCAGGCGTCCTACCTCCCGGCAGACGATCTCGAGGCTTCACTTTCCTTCTATCGCGACATCCTGGGCTTCGAGGTGCGTGCCCAAGGCCCGCGCCAGGCCACGGTCGGCCCGCCGGGGCAGCCGGAGACGTCGCTCGTGCTCCACCCGCCCGCCGCCGATCCGGAGATCACCGACGAGGAACGCGCCACGATCGCCGAACTGATGGCCAAGGGCGTCCACGGGATCATCGTGCTGTCCACCCCGGACCTGATCGCCACCTTCGACCGGATCCAGGCGGCGGGAGTGGACGTCGTCCAAGAACCGATGAAGCAGTCCTACGGCGCCTTCGACTGCTCTTTCCGCGACCCGGCGGGCAATCTGGTGCGGTTCGAGGAGCGGTAGCCCGGCCTCGGTGCGCGCGCACCGAGGCTCCCGGGTGATGATGAGCGGCGTGGAGATCGCGGTAGAACTAGTGGCACTGGTGGTGGCCGTCCTCCTGGTCACCGCCGCGGCGCGGAAACTCGACTGGTCGGCGCCGCTGTGCCTGATCGCGGTCGGGGTCGTCGCCTCGTACGTGCCAGGTGTCCCGGAATACGAACTGGACCCGGAGGTCGTATTGCTGGGGCTGCTGCCCCCGCTGCTTTACGCCACCGCGATCCGCACGTCGCTCATCGACTTCCGCCGCAACCGCGGGCCGATCCTGCTGCTGTCGGTGGGGCTCGTCATCTTCACCACGGCCGTGGTCGGGGTCGTGGCGTGGCTGGTGATCCCCGGTCTGCCGCTGGCCGCCGGGCTCGCCATCGGCGCGGTGGTCGCGCCGCCCGACGCGGTCGCGGCCACCGCCGTCGCCCGCAAGGTCGGGATGCCGCGCAAGCTGACCAGGCTGCTGGAGGGCGAAAGCCTGTTCAACGACGCGGCCGCGCTGGTCGCGTTGCGGACCGCCATCGCGGCCATCGCCGGTTCGGTGAGCCTGCTGCAGGTCGGCGGGGATTTCCTGCTGGCCGCGGGCGGCGGGCTGGTGATCGGGGTCGCCGTCGGCGCGCTCGCCGCGCTGATCCGCACCCGCCTCGAAGATCCGGTCACCGACACCGCGCTCTCCCTGGTGGTCCCGTTCGTCGCCTATCTCGCCGCCGAGGCGATCCACGGTTCCGGCGTGATCGCCGTGGTCGTCGCTGGGCTGATCCTGGGGCACAAGGCGCCGAGCATGCTTTCGGGCCGCTCCCGGCTGGCCAGCAGGCTGAACTGGCAGACCATCCAGTTCCTGCTGGAGAACATCGTCTTCCTGCTGATCGGGCTCCAGGTCCGCCGGATCATGACCGAGGTCGGCGACAGCGGGCTGACCGCGCTGGAACTGGTGCTGATCTGCGCCGCCACCCTGGCCGCGACCATCGTCACCCGGGTCGTCTGGATGGCGGGTATCGGCCTGGCGCGGCGGGTATTCCGCCGGCACGCCTGGCCGTGGCGGTACTCGGCCGTGATCGCGTGGGCGGGCATGCGCGGTGTCGTCACGCTCGCGGCCGCGTTCGTGCTGCCCGCGGACACCCCGCAGCGGGCCGTGCTGGTCCTGGTCGCGTTCGTCGTGGTGGCGGGAACGCTGCTGCTGCACGGGACGACGCTGCCGGTGCTGGTGCGCCGCCTGAAACTGCCGCCACCCGATCCGGCCGAGGACGCGCTGCAGGAAGCGGCCGTGCTCCACGACATGACCAGGGCCGCCCTCGAAGAGCTGGAGAAGATCCGGACTCCCGAGGACCCCGACGACATCGTCGAACGTCTGCGCAGCCGGCTCCAGCACCGCTCGGACTCGGCTTGGGAGGAACTCGGCAGGCAGAGCGCGCTGTCCGAAACCCCGAGCGACGCGTATCGGCGGCTGCGGCTGCGGCTGCTCGAAGTCGAACGGGAGAAGTTCCTGGAGGCGCGTGACTCCGGAATGGCCGATGATGATGTCCTGCGCCGGATCCTCGAACGCCTCGACATCGAGGAATCCATGCTGGACAGGGAGGAGGAAACCGTGCCGGACTCCGATCGGGAACTGCGCACCCCCGCCGCGACGGCGGGAACCTGCAAACATCTGACCAAGGAGTGGCCCGCGATCGAACCCAGCTCCCCGGACGTGTGCGCCGTCTGCGTCGAGAACGGGATGACCTGGGTGCACCTGCGCGAATGCGTCAAATGCGGGAACGTCGCCTGTTGCGACTCCTCACCGGGCAAGCACGCGACCGAGCACTTCCACGACACCCTGCACCCGGTGATGCGCAGCCACGAACCCGGCGAGACCTGGCGCTGGTGTTTCGTGGACAAACAGCTGGGCTAGCTCGATAGGGTCCGGGGTATGAGCACCCCTGAGCAGGAAGTCGAATACCGCCAGCACCGGTTCTCACCTCCGCCGGGCGCGACCGAGATCTTCCTTGTCCGCCACGGTGAATCGGCGCCAGCGAAGGGCAGCGCGCCGTTCGACCTCGTCGACGGGCAGGCCGATCCGGATCTCGCGCCGGAGGGCAGGGACCACGCCGAGCGGGTGGGACGCCGTCTCGCGGACGAGCGGATCTCCGCGCTGTACGTGACGACACTGCGCCGGACGCCGCAGACCGCGGCGCCCTTGGCGGCGAAGCTCGGGCTCACGCCGGGGGTCGAGCCGGACCTGAGGGAGATCCACCTCGGCGACTGGGAGAACGGGCTCTTCCGGCGTTACACCTACGAAGGGCACCCGATCGTCGAGCAGCTGTGGCGCGAACAGCGCTGGGACGTCATTCCCGGCGCGGAGACGATGGAGTCGTTCGGCGGGCGGATCAGGGCCGCCATCGGCAGGCTCGCGGCGGCCAACCCGGACCGGAGGATCGCCGTGTTCACCCATGGCGGCGTCATCGGAGAGGTCTTCGCGCAGGCGAGCGGCGCGAAGAACCGGTTCGCGTTCCTGGGCGCGGACAACGGCTCGATCTCGCATCTGGTGGTGTCGGGCGAAGACTGGATGGTGCGGCGGTTCAACGACACGTCGCATCTTCAGTCGCCTTTCGGCTGATCCGGCCCGCCGCGACCAGGTGCACGACGACCAGGACCGCGACCGCTTCGGCGGCCAGCAACCCGATGAGCACGAGCACCTGGGTCACCCCGGCCTGCACCGGCCCGGCGCCACCGAGGAGGACACCGACGTAGGCGCCGGGCAAGGTCACCAGGCCGACCGTCCGGGTCTGGTCGAGGGCGGGGATCAGCGCGTGTCCCGCCGAGGGGCGGCAGATCTCCAGCGCGGCCGGGCGGCGCAGGAATCCCAGCGCCAACGCGGCTTCGTACTCGCCGTGCCGTGACACGAGTTCGTCGAGGGCCCGCCTGGCCGCCTGAGAGGTCGCGGACATCGCGCCACCGATGACGATGCCGGCGATCGGCACGATCGCGATGGGCCGCCACGGGACCACCCCGGTCACGAGCACCAGGGTCAGCACCGGCACCACGCCGGAGGCGATGGCGAGCGCGACCCACGCCAGATCCTTCGCCACGCCGATCCGGCGTGCGGAGGTGACCGCCGCGATCGTGAACATCAGCAGCACGAAACCGCCGGTCAGCCAGCCCGATTTCAGGATCCCGACGATGACCAGCGACACGGCGGCGAGTTGCACGACGGCGCGTCCGGCCGCGAACAGCACCGCCTTGCCCTGCCCCAACCGCCCGAACTGCACCACCGCCGCGCCGAAGATCGCCAGCACGGCCAGGACCACGGCGAGCACCGGGCCGAACGCGATCGCACCATCCGTCACGCGGATGATCCTGCCGGAGGATCAGGAGGTACAGGTGACCGGCGCGCTCGCGGCGGGGGCGGTGCGGTCGCTGACGACCACGCCGTCGACGAGGATCCGGCACCGCAGCGCGCCGCTGCCCGACCCCTGCGCGGACAGGCTGTAGAACTCGTCGCGGCCTTCCTCGCTCCTGCGCTCGAAGGTGGTGCTCCACGGCGCCGTCACTTCGGTCTTCTGCATGAGTTCCGAACCCTGCGCGACGTAGGTGACGTTCTGGGCGCCCTCCGCGCCGGAAAGCTCGTAGACGACGGAGTGGATCACGGTGCGCACGGCGGCCACGGCCTGTTCGACCTGTGGCACGGGCGGGCTCTGCACAGGCCTCGACGCCTTCGGCAGCACGTAGCTGGTCAGGGTGACGGCGACGGCCATCACACCCAGCACGACCACGACGGTCCCCAGCGGCTTCAGCCTGCCGGGGGCACCCTGCCCCGGCGCCGATGCCGGAGGGGTCGCGGTGGGAACACCCATGGAGAGGTCTTCTCTCGTTCGAGCGCGCTTCCGTCGAGCGCGTCGTCTACTTCTCGCACGAAGGTGACTCCGCGTTAGCCGTTATCGGGAAGAAACCCGATATTCACCCTTTTGGGTGTCCCAGTGAGTGGAGAATCCCTGGTTATGAGGCGATCAGCGTAAGCACACTGAGCCGAACAGCTCACGTTGAGTGATCTCGGCCTAATCGACGAGACCCGCCTCGGCGAGCAGCCCGAGCATCCGCCGCCCCGCCGGCGGGCAGAGATGCGCGTCGGCCGACGACAGCCAGGCGGACTCCGCGATCTCGCGGCCCGGCACGGGCTCTCCGCGATGGTCGGCGGTGTAACAGGTCATGCGGACGCGTCGGCCGTCCGCGAAACCGTCGGCCTGCTCGTTCAACACCGCGAAGAAGCGAAAGCTCTGCGGGGCGAGCTCGATGCCGAGCTCCTCCTTGATCTCCCGGCACAGTCCGGCGACGTCGCCCTCGCCCGGCTCACGTTTGCCCCCGGGAAGGTAGAACTTGGCCTTACCCTCGGTCCGCACCGACAGCAGACGGCGGTCGCGGACGTGGATCCAGGCCAGTGAATCGATCTCTGCTTCGGACACGGCCTGATTCTGTCGTAGGCCAAGGGCATCATGGCAACCGTGTATCGGGAGACGACGGTGCCCGGCGAGCTGACAGGCATGGTGCGCTGCCTATGGGAGGACACGGGCACGGCACCGAAGCGGATCGTGCCCGACGGCTGCGTGGATCTGGTGGAGAGCGGCGGCGAGGTCTTCGTCGCCGGGCCGGACACCGCGGCCTGGACCTGGGAGACCAGCGGCCCGGCGCGGGGCGTGCGGTTCGCCCCCGGCAGAGCGGGTGACGTTTTGGGCTTGGGCGCCGACGAACTACGCGACCAGCGTGTCTCCCTACGCGACCTGTGGGGCAGGGAAGGCGAGCTGCTGGCCGAGCGAGTGCTCTCCGGTGCCGCTTCGCTGACCGCCGTCGCCGTGCGGCGCGGAACCGGACGAGCCGACCGGGAGATTTCGGCGTTGATCGCCAGGCTGGACGGCGGCGTCCCCCGGGTCTCGGCCGCGCTGGAGAGGTTCACCACCGGCGAGCGGCAGTTGCGGAGGCGGTTCACCCTCGCGGTCGGCTACGGCCCCGCCACGTACCTGCGGGTCACCCGGTTCCAGCGCGCCATCGGCCTCGCGGGAACGGCGCCGGATCTCGCCTCGCTGGCGTTTTCGGCAGGGTACGCCGATCAGGCTCACCTGAGCCGGGACTGCCGGGAGCTCTCCGGGCTGAAAGCGAGTGAGTTCTTCCGCGCAAGGAAGTGAGCAATGTCCACAGTGGATCGATACAGGTCACGGTAACGCGGGTAGAACTCGTCGTAGACCTCGGCGTCCGCGCCGGGGCGGACGATCTCGGCGACGGGGTTCCAGGCTTCGATATCCGGTTCCCGGCCCAGCGCGACCGAGGCGAGAACGGCGTCTCCGAACGCGGCGCCGATGGTTTCCGCGGGGATCTCCTGGTCGATCCGCGCGACGTCGCTGACGATCCGCGTCCACACCCCGCCCTGTGTCCCGCCACCGACGGCGACGAACCGGCCGGTGCCACCACCGGCCTCTCGCATGGCTTCGAGGTTGTGCCGAACACCGTACGCGGCGGCTTCCAGGGCCGCGCGGTACAGATCGGCACGATCGTGGGACGTGGTGAGCCCGGCGATGACCCCCCTCGCGTCCGGGTCCGGCACAGGTGTCCGTTCTCCCGCGAAGTACGGCAGCATCAGCAGACCGCGGCTGCCGGCGGGGACCCCGGCCGCCGCCGCGGCCAGTTCCCCGAACTCGCCGCCGACGAGATCCCGCAGCCAATCGGTGATCGCGCCGGAGGTGGCCATCCCCGCGGCGAGCGAGTAGCTGCCGGGGAAGGCACCACGCGTCGTCCACAGCCCCTGCCCCGGGCGGGGATCGGCGAGCATCTGGATCAGGAACATCGTGGTGCCGTACATGAGCATGGTGTCCCCGGGCGCGGTGACCCCGACGCTGGTCGCCTCGGCCCAGGCGTCCACCGTCCCCGCTGTGACCGGGATCCCCTGCGGCAGGCCGGTTTCCGCGGCCGCCTCGGCGGTGACCGAACCGGCGACCTCGGTCGGCCACGCGAGCCTCGGCAGCTCGACGCCGGGGGCGATCGCGGCGGCCCGGTCCGCCGCCCAACGAGCCTCGCGCAGGTCGTACATCGGATCGCATTGGCTCGCCGAATGATGGTCGAGGACGTATTCACCGGTCAAGCGCAGCACGAGGAACGAACTCGCCATCAAGAAGAGCTTCGCCCGCTCGAATACGTCCGGCTCGTTTTTGGCCAGCCAGCGCCATTTCGGCCCGACGGCCTGTGAGCCGAGTGCGCTCCCGCCGCGTTCCACAATGGATTCTTCGCCGAATTCGCGGTTCAATTCCCGGATTTCGTCATAGGCGCGGGTGTCGACACCGTAAAGGATCGCCGAGCGCAAGGGCTTCCCGGAAGCGTCGGCCGGCAACAACACCGGCCCGATCCCGCTGACCGACACTCCGATGATGGGATGATCCCCGGCGCCCGCCGAAAGTTCCCTCGCCAGCGCCACGAAGTCCTGCCACCACACGGCTTCCGCGTCGTGCTCGAACCAGCCGGGATGCGGGCGGGATGTTTCGTGCGGCCGAGCCGCCCGGGCCACCACGGTGCCCCGGGAATCGACGAGGACGGCTTTGGAACTCGAGGTGCCGATGTCGATGCCGAGCACCAGGCCCGGTTCCCGCACGACGCCTCCGAACTCCTCCGCGCGAGTAGCGCGATCAGCGGATGGTAACGATTGTCGGTCAAGCTATTCTTCCCGTGCGAGGGTGTCAACACACCTGCGGAAGGGGAGGTCACGGTGGCCACCATCAATGACGTGGCGGCGAAGGCCGGGGTTTCGACGGCGACCGTGTCGAGAACGCTCAACGGGAAGTCCACTGTGGACCCGGTGCTCGCGGCACGGGTGCAGGCCGCCGCGGCCGAATTGGGATATCACCCGAACGGGCTCGCGAGGAATCTGCGCCGTCAGGAGACCGCGGTACTCGCGCTCATCATCTCCGACGTGGAGAACCCGTTCTTCACCGCGATCGCCCGCGGCGTGGAGGACATCGCGCAGACGGCGGGCTATTCGGTGGTGCTGTGCAACGCCGACGACAACGAGGAGAAGGAGCGGCGCTATATAGACGTCGCCCTCCAGGAGCGGGTCGCCGGCGTGGTGCTCTCCCCCACCGGCCGGGCCACCAACGTCGACCGGCTGACCGAACGCGGCACTCCCGTGGTCGCCGTCGACCGGCCACTGCTGAAGAACACCGGCGACCAGGTGCTGGTCGACACCCGGCTCGCCGCCCGCGACGCCACCCGGCACCTGCTCGACGGTGGATACCGGCGGGTCGCCTGCGTCAGCGGGCCGCCTGGGGTGCGCACGGCCGAAGACCGGCTGGCCGGTTACACCGATGCCGTCGGAGAGGAGAACGCGCTCGCCCGGCGGGCCGAGTTCCGCGCCGAGGGCGGCAGGCTCGCCGCGCTCAGCCTGCTCGACGAGCCCGAGCCGCCGGACGCGCTGCTGGTCGGCAACAGCACGATGACGATCGGCGTCCTGGAAGCACTGGCCGCACGCGGTCTGCGATCGGGACAGGACGTGGGGATCGTGTCATTCGACGACGCGCCGTGGACGACGCTGATCGACCCGCCGCTGACGGTGGTCGCCCAGCCCGCGAACGAGGTGGGCAGAGTCGCCGCCGAGCTGCTGCTCGCCCGGATCGGCGACAGCACGCGCAAGGCCACCACGACCACGCTGCAGGCGAAACTGATCGTGCGCCGGAGTTCACGGCGCGACTGACACCCGGAGATCCCAGGTGCACGACGTGCCTGGGCGACCGGTTCGCACCGGCCGCCCAGGAACGCCCCACCCCCTTGTTCCCCCAAGCCGGCTCCACACCAGCCGGGTTCTCCGAAGCGGTGGGAAGAAATCGTTTACCTTTCGGAAGGTAAGTTCCCGTTTACCACCTGTCAAGCCGAACTCCTGGACAAGCTCGCCCGATCCGGGCAGACTATGGCGACATTGCCTACTGCGCGTGTTTGATTCCGTGCACTCTGTGTGCATCTCTGGTGAATTCCCCCACGAAACCGAGATGAGACCGCACGAACCCGCACAGACGCGTTACCCTAGGCGCTATGTCCATAGCGCTCGAGAACGTTCTCGCCAAGGCGGGCCTGAAGGTCGACGCCAACGAGTTCCTGAACCTCGTCGAGGACGCGGCGCGGAGACTGACTCCACCGAACCCCGATCCGTCGCATTATTTCTCGGCGGACCAGCGGGCCGCGCTCACCGACGTCGGCCTCGACCTCTCCCCCCGGGGCGAGGACGAGCCGGACTTCCGCGCCCGCACGGTCGCCGCGCACGCCGTACTCGCCGATTCCGCGCTGAGCGTGCTGGAAGCGGCGAAGGCACTGGGCGTGGACGACAGCCGGATCCGGCACCGCCTGAAAGAGGGCAGGCTCACCGGCTGGAAGGACCAGGGCTGGCGACTGCCCGCCTGGCAGTTCGCCGGTTCCGGGGTGCTGCCCGGCCTGGAGGTCGTGCTGCGCGCCGTCCCCGAGGACCAGCCCGCGCTCGTCGTCGCCGCGTTCATGAGCACCCCGCAGGCCGATCTGGTGATCAACGAGCACCCCGCCACCCCGCGCCAATGGCTCCTCTCCGGCGGCGATCCCGAGCACGTCGCAAGACTGGTGGCCACCCTCGGCTCGCCGTTCTGAGATCCTTGCCCGACGACGGAAAATTTCAGTCGGGGGTAGGCCGTAGGCTGACCCCACCGAGCAAGATCACCCGACAAGGACGGACGACTCCCGAGGTATGGCCCGGCTCCCCCTGCCGCCCGCACGCTCTGTCCTGGTCAAGGAGCTGCACCGCACCAACGACGTGGTGACGGTGCACCCCGGCACCAGGCTGGTCAGGATCTTCACCGCGCACGGCAACCACCCCCAGCAGTGGAACTCGTTCCGCTACAGCGGCCCGCTCCCGCACGGCCGGTTCGACCCGCAGACCCCCGGTCGCGGCGGTCGCCCGGTCACCGACCCCGGGAACGGCGTCCTGTACTTCGGTCTCACCGTGCGCACCAGCATCGCGGAGGTCTTCCAGACCACGTCGACGGTCGACCGCAAGTCCCGCGGCCCGCGCCTGGTCGTCGTCCGGCCGACCCGCACGTTACGGCTGCTGGACCTCGCCGGCCTGTGGCCGACCAGGGTCGGCGCCTCGCAGGAGATCTCCAGCGGCCCGAAGAAGATCACCCAGGCTTGGGCGCGCGCCATCCGCGCCGCCTTCGGTGACCTAGACGGCGTCTGGTACCGGTCGTCCATGGACTCCGGCGGCCCCGCGCTCGCGCTGTGGGACCCGCCCGCCGGGAACTCGCTGCCGGTCGCGCCGGACGTCCTGCTCCCGCTGGACCATCCGGGGCTCGACGTCCCGCTCGGCCGGGTGTGCGAAGAGCTGAACTACACGCTTCTCAGCTGACCTCTCGTGCAATGAAGGGGCCTTTCATAGCAAAATTTGCTATGAAAGGCCCAGATCGGAAGANNNATGAAGGGGCCTTTCATAGCAAAATTTGCTATGAAAGGCCCCTTCATTGCAGTCCAGAGACCGAAGATCAGAGGTGACGGCCCCACCACTCCAGCACGGCGTCGAACCGCTGCACCCGATGCCGCGGCAGCCCGGAACGCGTGAGTTCGTGTCCCTCGCCGGGGAACAGCAGGAATTCGGCCGCGACGCCGTTCTGCCGCAGTGCCACGTACATCCGCTGCGCCTGCTCCAGCGGGCAACGCCAGTCCTGCTCGGAGTGCACGACCATGAACGGGATGTCGATCTTCCCCGCGTAAGTCAGCGGGCTCCGCTTGCGCTGCTCTTCGATGTCGTCGCCGGCGTAGCCCCCGGCGAAGAACCAGCCGATGTCGGAACTGCCGACGAACGAGTCCCAGGCGTTGACCGCGCGCTCGCTCCACGCGGCGCGGAACCGGCCGCCGTGGTGCGCGGCGAGCCAGCTGGTCATGAAACCGCCGTACGAACCGCCCATCACGCCGACCCGGTCACCGTCCAGATCGGGCAGCTTGAGCGCTTCGTCCAGCAGCGCCAGCAGATCGTCCGCGTCCACGGTGCCGAGGCCGTGGACGATGCTCCGGCCATGGCTTTCGCCGTAGCCGGCGGAACCGCGCGGGTTGCCGAGAACGACGGCGTAGCCCGCGGCGGCGAGCACCTGCGCCTCGTCGAAGAACTTCCATTCGTACGCCGCGAACGGTCCACCGTGGACCATCAGGACCACGGGATGCGGCCCGTCTCCTTCGGGCCGGACGACCCAGCCGTGGACCGGGTAGCCGTCCGGGGCGGTCGCGTTCAGTTCCTCCAGCGGCCGGATCCCGTTGTCCCGCAACGCCTTCGAGTAGTCGGTGAGCACGCGCGGTTCACCGTCCGAAAGCAGAACGACGTCGCCGGAACTCTCGGGCGTCCCGATCACCGCGACGATCCGTTCGCCGTCGACGGCGAACGACTTCACCGCGGTGCGCTCACCCGCCAGGTGGCGCAGAGACTTCAGCTCGGCCAGTTCGGCGTCGAGCGGAACGGCACGTAGCTCGGCGGCACCTCGGGTGCTGACCACGACGAGGACCTCGTCGCCGACGACGACCGGAGGCCCCGCGGCGTTGTCGCAATCCACCGTTTCGACGTCGGTCAGCCGGCGCGGGGACGAGGGCTCGTCACCGGAGGGCCACGGCGCCCGCCAGAGCCCGGTGTTGCGGGCGACGTCCTCCAGACCGGGGAATTCGTTGCCGTAGAACAGGATCGAACCGTCCGGGGCGACGACCGGCCGGTCCGCTGTGCCCATGGTCCGGACCAGAAGCCGGGGTTCGCCACCGCCCGCGGGCACGGCGTAGACATCCGTACGGACGGTGTCCTCGGCGGCCCAGTCACGCGGGCCGGTGAACAGGACCTGCTCGCCGTCGACCGTCCACGAGGGATGGTCGACGTCGGCCCGGTCGTCGGTCAGCGGCGTGAGCCCGGCAGGCGGCTCCTCGTCCAACGCGGCGACGGCGTCCACGATGAACAGACGCTGTGGACGGTCGTTGAGGAAACCCACGTCGTCGACGCGGTAGAAGAGGTTCGTGATGTGCCGCGGCGCTTCTTCGCCCGGCTCCGGCGTTTCGCCGTCCGCGTTCTCGGTGCCGTAGCGGCCCGGCTCGGGCACACGGGCGACGAAGGCGATCCGGCGGGAATCGGGTGCCCAGACCGGGGCACCCGCGCCGAGGGGCAGGCCGGTGATCCGCTTCGCGTCGCCACCGGCCGCGGGCATCACGTGCACCTGCGGCTTGGCCGCGCGCCCGGAGCCCTCTCCCGCCCGGAGGAACGCGACCCATCGGCCGTCCGGCGAGATGGCGGGGGCGGAGTCCTTGGTCCCGTGGGTCCAGGCCCGTTCTCCCCCGCCACCCGGATCGACTCTGCGCAGGGCTCCACGGTAGCTGTTCGTCTTCAGATCAGGCCTGCTCACCGCGGTGAGCAGCAGGTCGCCGTGCAGCGCGAGGATGCCGGGGACCGTCAGGGCTTCGATGTCAACGGGACGCACGGCCCCGACGGTACCCGATCCTTAGCAGCTCTAACTACTGATTGAAGACTCCTGCTCAGCGGCTTCCAGCTTTTTCGCCTTCGCGAGGCTGGCCACCGTCGTCACGGTCAGGACCACGACGATGACACCCAGGGAGACCCAGTTGTTGATGTCCAGCCAGTCCGGGACGACGTGGTACTCGTGCAGCGCGTGCAGGAACAGCTTGGCGCCGATGAAGGCGAGGATCACCGCGAGACCGTAGGACAGGTACACCAGCTTGGTGACCAGGCCACCGAGCAGGAAGTACAGCTGGCGCAGGCCCATCAGCGCGAACGCGTTGGCGGTGAAGACCAGGAAGGCCTCCTGCGTGATACCGAAGATCGCGGGGATCGAGTCGACCGCGAACAGCAGGTCCGCGCTGCCGATCGCGACGATCACCAGGAACATCGGGGTGATCCAGCGCTTGCCGTCCTTCTTCACGAAGGACTTGTGGCCGTGCCACTCTTCGGTGACCGGGAAGAGCTTGCGCACCCAGCGGGTGAGCGCGTTCTCCTCGTATTCCTCTTCTTCGTCCTTGTTGCGGACCATGCTGATCGCGGTCCAGATGAGGACGGCGCCGAAGAGGAAGAAGACCCAGACGAACTGCGCGATCAGCGCGGCGCCCACGGCGATGAACACGCTTCGCATGGCGAGCGCGAGCAGGATGCCGATCAGCAGCACCCGGTGCTGGTGGATCGCGGGCACCTTGAACGACGTCATGATGATCATGAAGATGAACAGGTTGTCGACGCTCAGCGAGTACTCGGTGATATACCCGGTGAAGAACTGGACCCCCGGGTCGTGTCCGGCGAACACCCAGACGCCGATGCCGAACGCGACGGCCACGGCGATGTAGAAGATGACCCACCTGGCGGCTTCGCCGGTGGTGACCTCATGCGGCTTGCGATCGACGATGACCAGGTCGAGTGCGATCAGCGCGAGCAGACCGCCGACCGTGGCGATCCATAGCCACAGGGGAACAGACATGTAACCAACCCTCCGGAAAGTGCACAGCAGCAACTAACCGGAGGTCTCTTCCGCCGGTGCGAAACCGGCCGACGGTGCCGGGGGCCTGCGAAGACCACCGTGCTGACGACACCGCCGCGAAGGAATACTCCCCTCACAGCTGGTCCAGTTTGACCTGTCTGTACGCATGACGCCAGTTAAGGTTGCCCTTGTCACCAAGATGATGGCGTAACTCCCGTCACACCCACCTCTTCTCGCTCCTTGAGTACCCGTTCCGGTGGCGGCTTAACGTCACTCCTTGTGTGGTCCGTGTGTGCCGGGGAAGCGGTTCTCAGCTTCGGTGAAATACGGTCATTCCGTGCCCCGAATCCCGCTCCCTCGCACGCGAGGCGCGAAGCTCACCGCGCTCGCCGCGGTCGTGGTGGTCCTGGCCGCCGCGGCCGTCGTGTGGACGAACAGCGAACCCGCCCCGTCCGCGGTCAGAACCCAGGACGCGACCCTCGACCTGCCCGAAACCCCGGGCTCGTCCGAGGTCGTGAAGATCGACACGACCACGTATCTGCCCGAACAGACCCCGGCTCCGGCCGTCCTGCTCGCCCACGGTTTCGGCGGTGACAAGAACAGTGTCGCCACCGAAGCCCGCGAACTCGCCGACAAGGGTTTCGTCGTGCTGACCTGGTCCGCGCGCGGTTTCGGCCGCAGCACCGGGAAGATCGCGCTGAACGACCCCGACCGGGAGGTCGCCGACGCCAAAAAGCTGATCGACGGTCTGGCCGCCCGGCCCGAGGTCCTCAGCGAGAACGGCGACCCGAAGGTGGCCGTGTCCGGCGCTTCGTACGGCGGCGCGCTTTCCCTGCTGCTCGCCGGGACCGACAAACGGGTCGACGCGATCGCGCCGGTGATCACCTACAACGATCTCGCGCAAGGCCTCTTCCCGAACGCCGCCGCTCCGGCCGCGCCGAACGCCACGACCCCGGCCGCCGGCGCGTTCTCCGCGGACGGCGTCTTCAAGAAGTCGTGGGCGGGCATCTTCTTCTCCGCCGGTTCCGGCGCGGCGCAGAGCGGCTCCCCCGCCAACGACGCACCCGAAGCCGGTGACGAGACGAGCGAATCCGGTGCGGCACAGGGAACGGGCGCGGCGGGGGCCGCGGCGCAGTCGCTACCGCTCGGTGGCCCGAACGGACAACGCCCACCGTCCGGCCCCGCCGACCCTTGTGGACGGTTCACCGCCGAGGTCTGCCAGGCCTACACCGAGCTCGCCACCACGGGGAAGGCGAGCCAGAAGACGGTCGAACTGCTCCGCCGGGTCTCCCCCGCGTCCGTGACGGACAAGATCACCGTGCCGACCCTGCTGGTGCAGGGCGAAAGTGACACGCTGTTCGGGTTGGACCAGTCCGACGCGACCGCCCGGCAGATCACCGCGGCGGGCGGCAAGGTCCGCACGATCTGGTACACCGGCGGCCACGACGGCGGGAAGCCGGGGCAGAAACTGCGCGCGCAGATCGCCGACTTCCTCAAGTTCTCCCTCACCGGGCAGGGCACCGATCCCGGCACCGCGTTCAGCTACGACATCCAGGGCACGCTGCGGGCCAACGGCGCCCCCTCGGTCCGGACGGTCACCGCACCGGCGTACCCGGGAGCGACCGGGGACGCCACCGAGCGGCGGCAGTTCACGCTGGCGGGTCCGGCCCAGCCGGTCGTGCGGCCCGCCGGCGGCAATCCCGCCGCGGTGAGCGGGATCCCCGGATTGAACGGCGCGGTGGCGGGCTCCTCGCGGCTTTCCGGGCTGTTCAGTCTGGACCCGCCGGGGCAGGCCGCGCAGTTCACGACAGCGCCCCTCGACGCGCAGACGATCGCGGCCGGTTCGTCGACGGTCCGGCTGCAGGTCTCGGCCGATCCGTCCGCCGCGGCTCCCCAGAAGGAAGCCGTCCTGTTCGCGAAGCTCTACGACGTCAACTCGGAAGGTATCCGGACACTTCCGGCCAACGCCGTCGCGCCCTTCCGCGTCTCGGGCCTTCCTGCCGACGGCAGCCCGGTCGAGGTGACGGTGACCCTGCCGGGCATCGTGCGGCCCTTGGAGGCCGGGCACACGCTTCGGCTAGTCGTCGGCACGACGGACCAGGCGTTCGCGACGCCGGTCGAGCCCGCCGTGTTCCGCATCGGGCTGGCGGACGGCGGACTGCTCGGTGTGCCGGTCGTTCCCGGCAACTCGGTCGGCGCGGGCGCGCCCACCGCGCAGTTGCTCGGGATCGCCGGAACGCTGCTCGCGGGGATCGCGATCACCGTGATCGCCGCGTTCCGCCGCCGCCGTGCCCACGACGTCGACGAGAGCCTGGCGAGGACGCCGCTCGTGATCGAAGGTCTGCGCAAGGCCTACGCGGGCGGGTTCGTCGCGGTGAAGGATCTGTCGTTCCGCGTCGAACCCGGCCAGGTGCTCGGCCTGCTCGGGCCGAACGGCGCGGGCAAGACGACGACCCTGCGCATGCTGATGGGGCTCATCACGCCGACCGCGGGCACCATCCGCGTATTCGGCCACCTGATCGCGCCCGGCGCGCCGGTGCTGTCCCGGATCGGGTCCTTTGTGGAGGGTTCGGGCTTCCTGCCGCATCTGTCCGGCAAGGAGAATCTGGAGCTGTACTGGGCGAGCACGGGCCGCCCGAGAGACAAGGCGCATTTCGCCGAGGCACTGGAGATCGCGGGGCTCGGCGACGCGGTGAACCGGCGGGTCCGCACCTACAGCCAGGGCATGCGGCAACGGCTCGCGATCGCGCAGGCGATGCTCGGCCTGCCGGAGCTGATGGTGCTCGACGAACCGACCAACGGGCTCGACCCGCCACAGATCCACCAGATGCGTGAGGTGCTCCAGCGCTACGCGGCGACCGGGCGCACCGTGGTGGTCTCGAGCCACCTGCTGGCCGAGGTCGAGCAGACCTGTACGCACGTGGTCGTGATGCACCGCGGCATGCTGGTCGCCTCGGGTGAGGTCGGCGAACTGGCCGCGTCCAGCGGTGAGGCGACGTTCCGCGTCGACAAGCCCGCCGAAGCGGCCGAAGCGCTGCGGAAGGTCGGCGGCGTTTCCGGCGTCGACGTCGACGGCGAACTGGTCCACGCGGATCTCGACGGTCTCGCGCGCGCCGAGGCGGTCGCCGTCCTGGTGCGGGCCGGGGTCGCGGTCGAGCAGGCCGGGCCGAGGCGCCGTCTGGAAGACGCGTTCCTGCAGCTGGTCGGAGAGGACTCGAAGGGTGAGTAAGACCAATGGTTCCGGCCCGGCGACCCGGGCGGATCACGGCGTGCACACCGATCCGGCGGCCCTGCTGGAGCTGACCGAGGTCGCGTCGCACGAACCGACCGAGGTCGGCCCCGACGGGGCGGTGGCGGGGTACCGCGCCGATCGGACGCTGCGGCTCGGCGTCGAACTGAAACGGCAGCTCAAACGGCGGCGGACCCAGCTGATGCTGGGGTTCGTCGCGCTGCTGCCGTTCATCCTGGTGATCGCGTTCGAGATCGGGCAGGCCAACCCGAACCGCCGCAGCGGCGGCTTCGTCGACCTCGCCACCGCGAGCGCGCCGAACTTCGTGGTGCTCGCGCTGTTCGTCTCCGGGACGTTCCTGCTCCCGATGATCGTGGCGTTGTTCTACGGCGACACGATCGCGAGCGAGGCGTCGTGGTCGAGCCTGAAGTACCTGCTCGCGATGCCGGTCCCCCGGCATCGGGTGCTGCGGCAGAAGGCGATCGTCTCCGGCATCCTCTCCGCGGTCGCGCTGATCCTGTTGCCGCTGGTTTCACTGGTGGTCGGCGTCATCTGGTACGGCGCGGGCGACGCGATCAGCCCGACCGGGGACGCGGTGTCGTTCGGCGACAGTCTCATCGCCATGGGGCTCGCGACGGTCTACATCATCCTGCAGCTGGCGTGGGTGGCCGGTCTGGCGATGCTGCTCTCGGTCGCCACCGACGCCCCGCTGGGTGCCGTCGGCGGAGCGGTGATCGTCGCGATCGTCTCGCAGATCCTCGACCAGATCACCGCGCTGGAAGGGCTGCGCGACTACCTTCCGACGCATTTCGCCTTCTCGTGGATGGACCTGATCTCGACCGACATCGACTGGACGAACATGGCCAACGGCATGCTGTCCGCGGCGTTGTACGGCACGGTGTTCTTCCTTCTGGCGGGCCGCCGGTTCGCGACGAAGGACATCACCAGCTGAGAGCGTTTCCGTACCGGAAAATCACCGGGGTCCACCGGGAAGACGAAATCCTCTTCCCTGGTGGGCCCCGGTTTTCACTGGCCGTGGCGACCTTCACCCATTAGCGCCGGTAATCGGTGTTTCATGCGCATGAGAACATTGATTTTCGGATCATCGACTCATTGGGTGAAAACCTCGTATTCATCTTCGGAGACCTCCGGGAAATCCTTATCTTCAGTGGAAAGGTGCCGACGCGAGCGGAAAGCGGGGATGTCACCATGACCCAGTCAGTCGAGACCCCGGTCCAAGAATTCTCTCTTGATTGGACCATGACCGCAGGCAAGGGCGGCCGGGTCGGATTCGCCGTCTCGGGCCAGGTAACGCTTCTCGACAACAATCGGTTCTACAAGATCGACGGGGTCCTCTACATCTCCGAGGGCAGCGCCTACTGCCGCGAGATCGGCAATCCGCATCTTTTCGTCCGGCGCAACGGCGTCGAGGAGAGCGGCAGGCAGTGGGGCTGGGAAACGATCTGCAACCGCAAGTCCTGTGCCAGGCTGTGTTCGATGGACGCCTACTTCGTGCGCACCGGCTACTGGGCGCCCGCCGACCGCGCCATCCAGCTCAGCATCGGCGCCGAAACCGGCTGGAACCGCAAGCGGTCCTTCAGCCCGACGGTCACCGTGCGCCTCCGGGACTAGCGGTCCACTGTAGATCCTCGCGGGCTCGGGTACGGTCGGCTCATGGCCACCTCCTCGATCCGCGTGGACGACGAAGGCGGGATCGCCGTCGTCACCCTGCAGCACGGCAAGGCGAACACCCTCGACACCGAGTTCTGCCAGGAACTGGCCGTCCGGCTCGAAGACGTCCAGCTCGGCGGCCATCGCGGTGTCGTGCTGACCGGTACCGGCGGCATCTTCTCGGCGGGTGTCGACCTGCGGCGAGTACACGACGGCGGCGCGGACTATCTCGAGAACTTCCTGCCCGCGCTGTCGGACGCGTTCCTCTCGGTCTTCGGTTTCCCCGGCCCGGTGGTCGCGGCCGTCAACGGGCACGCGATCGCCGGCGGGGCGGTGCTCGCCGCCGCCTGCGACCGCCGCGTCCTCGCCGACGGCCCCGGCCGGATCGGGATCACCGAACTGCTCGTCGGCGTGCCGTTCCCCTTGGCGGCGCTGGAGATCCTGCGGTCCGGGTTCGGCGCCGACGTCCTCGCCGAACTCGCGTTCCTCGGCGAGACCCACCTGCCCGCGGACGCGCTCCGGCTCGGCCTGGTGAACGAGGTGACCGCGCCCGGGAACGTCGTCGAGCGGGCGGTGGAGGTGGCCAGGAAGCTCGCCGAGATCCCGGCGGCCGCGTACGCGCACACGAAGGCGCAGCTGCACCGGCCGTTCCACGAGCGCATCGCCGAACACCGCACCGGCGACGACGCCCACGTCCTCGATCTGTGGAGCTCCCCCGAAGCCCTCGCGGCCATCAAGGCCTACGTCGACCGGGTGCTCAGCGGCCGGGCCTGATCTTCGGGCTCGACCGGATAGGCGATTGCCCACCGGCGGGGACTCTGTGAGTATCCGACCGCTCAACAGGTCCCGATGGGGAGGGCATGGATGCGGAAGCTCACGGCCGCGTGGCCGGTTCTGGCGATCACCGTTCTCGCACTGGCCGGGCTGACCCCGGCGGCGCAGGCGGCACCCGGAGATATCGAGGACGCGCTCGGGCGGATACCCGGGCTGACCGTCGTCTCGGAGAATCCGGCGCCGACCGGGTACCGGTTCTTCAAACTCAGCTACACCCAGCCGGTCGACCACCGCAGGCCGGACCGCGGCACCTTCCAGCAGCGGTTCACGTTGCTGCACAAGGAATTCCGGTCGCCGACCGTGGTGTACACGAGCGGGTACAACGTCTCGCAAGCGCCCAACCGCTCGGAGCCGACACAGATCGTCGACGGCAACCAGCTGTCCATGGAGTACCGGTTCTTCACTCCCTCCCGGCCGGACCGTCCGGATTGGGGCAAGCAGCTGACGATCTGGCAGGCGGCCGCCGATCAGCACCGCGCGGTCGAGGCGTTCAAGCGGATCTATCCGGGCAAGTGGCTCGCGACCGGCGGCAGCAAGGGCGGCATGACGGCGACCTACTTCCGTAGGTTTTTCCCGGACGACGTCGACGCGACGATCCCGTACGTCGCGCCCAACGACGTCATCAACGCGCACGACCGCTACAACCGGTTCCTGGCGAACGTCGGCGACGATCCGGCCTGCCGGTCGGCGCTGAAGGCGATCCAGCGTGACGTGCTGACCCGGCGTCCCGAGTTCGCGGCGCTCGCCGCCGCCGACGCGGCCAAGAACGGCTACACGTTCAAGACCGTCGGCTCGGCGGACGTGTCACTGGAGATCTCCGTGATCGACTCGTACTTCGCCTTCTGGCAGTACCAGAGGCAGTCCGACTGCGCGACGATCCCGAAGGCGGGTGCTCCGGCGGCGGAGGTCTACGCCTGGTTCGAACGCGTCGAAAGCCTGAACACCTACTCCGACCAGAACCTCGAGGTCTACGTCCCGTACTACTTCCAGGCGGCCTACCAGCTCGGCGCCCCCGAATCCTACGAAGGCTATCTGCGGGATCTGCTGCGCTACCCGGGCTCCAACGTGTCGCGGACGTTCGTGCCGGAATCGGTCGACATCCCGCGGTTCGACCACCTGGCGATGCCGGACATCGACTTCTGGGTGAAGTCTCAGGGGAAGCGGCTGATGTTCGTCTACGGCGGGAACGACCCGTGGAGTGCGGAGCCGTTCAAGCTCGGCTTCGGCACGAAGGACTCCTACAGCTACACGGTGCCGGGCGGGAACCACGGCGCCCGGATCTCGCAGCTTCCCGCGGCCCAGGCCGCCGAAGCGACGAACACCGTGCGGCGGTGGGCCGGTCTGCCTCCGGTCTCGCCGGGCGTCAGCACGCGTTCGGTGCCCGCTGGGTTCCCGGACTTCGATGCCGACCTGACCATGCTGGAGCGCCGTCGCCTCTGACCCCTCACGCGTTTCGTCCTCTGATGGCGGTACTTGCAGGCGCAAGGATCGCCATCAGAGGACGAATTGCGGCTATTTGATGCCGGCCGCGTCCATGCCCCGGAGCTCCTTCTTGAGGTCCGCGACCTCGTCCCGCAGCCGGGCGGCCAGCTCGAACTGCAGATCGCGCGCGGCCTGCATCATCTGGTCCGTCATCTGCTGAATGAGATCCGCCAGCTCGGCGCGCGGCATCCCGGCGACGTTCTTGTCCGCGAGCATCCCGGAGCTGCGCACACGATCGCCCTGCTCGGGCTTCTTGCCGCGCGAAGAGTTCCGGCCCGAACCACCGACGGCGACGGACTCCGTATCCTCGGCCTCGCTGTAGACGCGATCCAGGATATCGGCGATCTTCTTCCGCAGCGGCTGCGGATCAACACCCCGCTCCTTGTTGTAGGCCACCTGCTTGGCCCGGCGACGATCGGTCTCGTCGATGGCGTGCTGCATCGAGTCGGTGACCTTGTCCGCGTACATGTGCACCTCGCCCGACACGTTCCGGGCCGCGCGCCCGATCGTCTGGATCAACGACGTGCCACTACGGAGGAAACCCTCCTTGTCCGCGTCAAGGATCGCGACCAGCGAGACCTCGGGCAGGTCGAGACCCTCACGGAGCAGATTGATGCCGACCAGCACGTCGTAATCGCCCGCGCGCAGCTGCCGCAGCAACTCGACCCGGCGCAGCGTGTCCACCTCGGAGTGCAGGTACCGCACCCGGATGCCCAGCTCCAGCAGGTAGTCGGTGAGATCCTCGGCCATCTTCTTCGTGAGCGTGGTGACCAGAACGCGCTCGTCCCTCTCCGCCCGCTCACGGATCTCGTGCACCAAGTCGTCGATCTGGCCCTCGGTGGGCTTCACGACCACCTTCGGGTCGACCAAGCCGGTCGGGCGAATGACCTGCTCGACGAACTCGCCGCCCGCCTGCCCCATCTCGTACGGCCCCGGCGTCGCCGAGAGGTAGACCGTCTGGCCGATCCTGTCGGTGAACTCCTCCCAGGTCAGCGGCCGGTTGTCGATCGCGCTGGGCAGCCGGAACCCGAAGTCGACCAGGTTCCGCTTCCGCGACATGTCGCCTTCGAACATGCCGCCGATCTGCGGGACGGTCTGGTGCGACTCGTCGATGACCAGCAGGAAGTCTTCCGGGAAGTAGTCGATGAGGGTCGCGGGCGCGGTGCCGGCGCCGCGGCCGTCGATATGCCGCGAGTAGTTCTCGATGCCGGAGCAGAACCCGACCTGGCGCATCATCTCGATGTCGTACGCGGTGCGCATCCGCAGTCGCTGGGCCTCGAGCAGTTTGCCCTGCTTCTCCAGCTCGGCCAGCCGCTCCTCGAGCTCGGCCTCGATGCCACGAATGGCCTTCTCCATCCGCTCCGGGCCCGCGACGTAGTGGGTGGCCGGGAAGATGCGGACCTCGTCGACCTCTTTGACGATGTCGCCGGTGAGCGGGTGCAGGTAGTACAGCTTCTCGATCTCGTCGCCGAAGAACTCGACGCGGATAGCCAGCTCCTCGTACGCCGGGATGATCTCGACCGTGTCGCCACGGGCGCGGAAAGTGCCGCGCGCGAACGCGATGTCGTTGCGGGTGTACTGCACGTCCACCAGCGCGCGAAGGAAGACGTCCCGGTCGAGCTGCTCGCCGACCTTCAGCTTCGTCGACCGGTCGAGGTACGACTGCGGCGTGCCGAGACCGTAGATGCACGAGACACTCGCGACCACGATGACGTCGCGCCGGGACAGCAGGTTCATCGTCGCCGAGTGCCGCAGCCGCTCGACGTCGTCGTTGATCGACGAGTCCTTCTCGATGTAGGTGTCCGTCTGCGCGATGTACGCCTCGGGCTGGTAGTAGTCGTAGTAACTGACGAAGTATTCGACCGCGTTGTGCGGGAACAGCTCCCTCAGCTCGTTCGCCAGCTGCGCGGCGAGCGTCTTGTTCGGCGCCATCACCAGCGTCGGACGCTGGACGCGCTCGATCAGCCAGGCCGTCGTCGCCGACTTGCCGGTACCCGTGGCGCCGAGCAGGACGACGTCCTTCTCGCCCGCCTTGATCCTGCGTTCGAGCTCGTCGATGGCCGCCGGCTGGTCACCGGCGGGTTTGTACTCGCTGACCACCTCGAACCGGCCGCCGGTCCGGGGGATGTCCGTGACGGGGCGGAAGTCCGACTGGGCGAGCACGGGGTGTTCGGTTGCGAAAGCCACGTCCTCCAGAGTAGGCGCTGGGTCCGACAGTTTCCGTTTCGCCTGGTCGGATCAGCAGGAACAGTCACAGCAGGAACAGCAGTCACAGTCGCAGTCACAGCTGCCGTTGGGCTTGCCGCTCCACGGACCCGGGAAGGGATCGCGGCAGCACAACTGGCACGTGCAGCACATGTAGGTCGCCACGGCGCAACCGAAGAAGAAGTTCCTCGGTTTGGGCGGGACCCGGAACTTCGGGACCCAGCAGCCACCGCCCTGGCCGTCGATCGGTGCGCCGCCGCTGTGCTTGCCCTTTTTCTTGGGCGGCTCCTGCGGCGGACCCCCGCCACCGGGAGCACCCGGCGGAGGAGGCGGCGCCTGGTAGCCGCCCTGCGGGTACTGCTGGGGCGGATAAGGCTGGTGGGGGTGCTGCTGCGGCCGGGGGCCGGGCCCGATCCAGCCCGGCGGCGGCTGCTGCGGACCGTGGCCATCCCCGGTGAGGTTGTGCCCGAAAGCACGCCGCACCGCCTGCCGCAGTTCGTGCACCAGCAGCGCGTGCACCAGTTTGGGCTGATCGAACTGCACCTCGCGAAGGGCGAGTTCGACGCCGAGCACGGCGTCGTCGCACAGCCGCCGAGCCTCGGCGAGCCCGGTCCCGGTAGCCGTCAGCGGGTTCCACGCACCGGCGGCCTCGTCCTCCGCGAGGTCCTCGACGGCGTCGAGCAGATGCGCGGCCCTGCCGAACAGGCGGCCGGCCTCGGCCAGCGGCGCCGCGTTCCCGGGGCGGCCGGCCAGGACCGCGGTGCGCGCGAACGCGGCCGCCGTCGCCAGTTCCGCGGGTTCGGTGGCGAGTACGGCCGAATCACCGAGGCGGACGGCGTTTTCGATCTCGGCCTGCCGGTCGACGGCTTCGGTCAGGACCGCGGTGTCGAAGCCGACCCGGATCCCCGTGCGGCTTCCCTGATCCGCCCAGCGCGTCGCCACCCGCCTCGCGGCGAGAGCGACAGAACGCCGCGCGAAGGCACCGTCACGGTCTTCGACGTGGTCGCTGATCTTGGCCGACGCCAGCACGAGGGAGACCGCCGCCGCGAGCTGGGCACCGCCGCCCTTCGCGACCGAAGTCCCCTTCATCGCCCGAAGCGGGCAAGGGCCGGCGTCACGACGTCCTTCCGCACGTGGTGACTGGGCTTCGACAAGCGCCGAGATGATCAGCCCGTCATAGTTCGTCACCATTCGGGCGAGATGTCCGTGTTCGTCCCGCAACGCCAGGCAAAGACCGCAGAGATGGGCGAGCCAGTCCGCGTGCAGACCCGCGGAAAGCCGGTGGCGGCACGGCCTGATGATCCCGAACATGCGTCGACTCCCCACTCACCCCTCTGGCGGAACCAGCGCACCTTATCCGGCCGGACGGCGCTACTCCCCCGAAACCTGCAAACCGTGATCGTCCACCCGGTTGGGCGGTGTTCGCGGGCGGCGCCGCCTTCCAAGATGGGCGGATGACCGCGCTGCACCCGCCCAAGGTCGAGTACTTCGACCCGGCCGCGAAGACCAACACGGACCCCAAGGGCATCGTGAGGGACGTCGAGGAATACCGCGAAGAACCCTTCGGCCTCTACATGGCGCGGCCGACGCCGGGGCGGGCCCAGTTCCACTACATCGAGTCCTGGCTGCTGCCGGATCTCGGCCTGCGGATCACCGACTTCTGGTTCACCCCCGGCCACGAACGCGATCAGGACTTCTACCTCGACGTCGTCGACATCCGCCGTGAGGACGGCGTCTGGGTGGCCACCGATCTCTATCTCGACCTCGTCCTGCGGGACAAGAAATCCGTCCAGGTGATCGACACCGACGAACTCCTCGCCGCGGTCACCGCCGGGTTGCTCTCCCCCGCCGACGGCGAACGCGCGCTCGGCGTCAGCCACACGACGGTGGACGGGTTGGCCTCGCACGGCCACGACCTGCGCGGCTGGCTGTCCACAAAGGACATCACACTCGACTGGCGACGGCACTGACCTCTCGGCATCCATCGATCGGTTGATCCTGGCTCATCCCTTGGATGAGCCGATCCTGACCGGCCGATGGATCCCCGGCGGAGCGGCGGTGCGGGACTCTCGATCAAGGGCGTAACCGATCGAGAGGGGGCGGATACCCGTGGTCATGGAGGCCGAGGGACTCCGGGAACGGTCCGATGGGCGAGAACCCGCGGAGGTCGCGTCGTTCGCCAGGACACCGGTGCTGGTGATCGCCGGGGCGATGGGGGCGGTCCTCGCGGCGACGGCCGATCGCTACGGCTACTTCGGCGACGAGTTGTACTTCCTGGCGGCCGGTCGGCATCTGGACTGGGGGTATGCCGACCAGCCGCCGCTGTTGCCGCTGCTGGCCCGCCTGATGGACGCGTTCGGCGCCGATTCGCCGTTCGTCCTGCGCATCCCGGCGATGCTGGCGATGGTGGCCGGCGTGGTGCTGACGGCGCTCATCGCCAGGGAACTGGGCGGCAGCCGCAAAGCGCAGACGATCGCGGCGGCGACGTTCGCGGTGTCCATCCAGATGCTCGGCGGCGGGCACTACCTGGCGACCAGCACGATCGACCCGTTCCTGTGGGCGCTGCTCATCTGGCTGCTCGTCCGCTGGGTGCGGACCCGGACGGACAGACTCCTGGTCTGGGCCGGTGTGGTGACCGGGTTCGCCCTGAACACGAAGTTCCTCGTCGGGGGCTTCTGGGTCGTCGTACTGGCCGCCGCGGTGGCGTTCGGACCCCGTGACCTCGTCCGCCGTCCGGCGCTGTGGATCGGCGCGCTGATCGCCGCCGTGATGATCGCGCCCACCTTCGTCTGGCAGGCGGCGAACGGATGGCCGCAGCTGACCATGGGCGCGGCGATCTCCCAAGAGGTTTCGGCAGGCTGGGGCGGGCGGGTCACCTTCGTCCCGACGCTGGTGCTGAGCGCCGGACTACCGGTGGGGGCGGTTCTGGTCTGCTATGGACTGTGGCGCCTGCTGCGGGCCGAACGCCTGCGGCCATACCGGTTCCTCGGCTGGACCGCGGCCGGCGTCCTCGCCGTGTTCCTGCTGGCGAACGGGCGCTACTACTACGCGGCCGGGATGTTCGCCCCCCTGTTCGCCGCGGCGGCGGTGGAGATCGAGGCGGGCCAGGCGTCGAAGTACTGGCGCTGGATCGCCACCTGGCCGGTGTACCTCGTGGCCATGGTGATCGCGATCCCGCAGGCACTTCCGGTCCTCCCACGTGCGCAGCTGGCGAGTGCTCCGGTGTGGGCGCGGCCGATCTTCGCCGTCGAAGAGGTCGGCTGGCGGGAGATCACGGAGTCGGTGGCGCGGGTGTACGGGACCGTTCCCGATCCGTCCCGGACCGGTGTCGTCACGGCGAAGTACTGGCAGGCCGGCGCCATCGACCACTATGGACCGGAGTACGGGCTTCCGTCGCCGTCGAGCCCCAACCGCGGCTACGTGACGCTGCCGAGGCCGCCGGAATCGGCACGGGACATCCTGTTCGTCGGGAACGACCCTTCAGGACTTGTGCCGTACTTCACGCAGGTGCGTGAGATCGGCGCGCTCGACAACGGGGCCGGGATCCAGAACGTGAGTCAGGGCATGAAGATCTGGCTGGCCACCGGCCGGAACGGGAGTTGGGACACGGTGTGGCCGAAACTCACGGACTGGGGCTTCTGAGCCTCAGCGGCCTCTCACGACCGACGCGCCACGCCGGTGGCACGCGAGTGTCTGTTGGTGAACCCGCGACCGCGATCGACGTCGGCAGGGCGCTGCCTGGTCATTCACGTCACGGACGCGGACAAAGGCGCCCTGCCACCGCGATAGCGGGGCCTCCGGCCGGGGGCGGGTTCACGCGTATGGTCACTTTCCGGACAAAACTCCAGCTCCACCAACAGGCACTAAGGTGCGAGAGGACCGGCACCCGAGGATCTGCGAGGAATGGATGGAAGCCGCCCACGCGGCCGAAACACCGACCGTGTCCAGTGCGGCGTTCGCCCGGCTCCCGGTGGGGCTTCTCGCCGCCGCGGCCGCGGCGGTCCTGATGGCGACGGCGTGGCGGTACGGCTACTTCGGCGACGAACTGTACTTCCTCTCCGCGGGCAAGCGGCTCGCCTGGGGTTACGCGGACCAGCCGCCGGTGCTCCCGGTCCTGGCGCTGGCGATGGACACGCTCGCACCCGGCAACGTCTTCGTCTTCCGCTTCCCCGCCGTCCTCGCGACGGCCGCCGGTGTCGTGTTCACCGGACTCATCGCCTACGAGATGGGCGGGGACCGCCGGGCGCAGACCCGCGCCGCCGCCGCGTACGCGATCTGCGGGCAGTTCCTCGGCAGCGGGCACTACCTGGCCACCTCGACGATCGACCCGGCGCTGTGGACGCTCATCGCGTGGCTGGTCGTGCGCTGGATGCGGACCCGCGACGACAATCTGCTGCTGTGGCTGGGCGTGGCGACCGCCGTCGCGCTGAACGTCAAGCTCCTGATCGCGACGTTCTGGGTCGCCGCCGGGATCGCGATCCTGGTCTTCGGGCCCCGGGATCTCTTGCGCGGGCCCAAACTCTGGCTCGGCGCGGGGATCGCCGCGCTCTCGCTCGTCCCCACCCTCTGGTGGCAGGCCGCGAACGGCTGGCCGCAACTGGAGATGGGCGACGTCATCGCGCACGAGAGCACCGGCGGCTGGAGCGGCCGCGCCGGATTCCTGCCCGCCCTGCTGACCGGCGCCGGGCTCGGCATCGGTGTAGTCGGTGTCCTTTATGGACTCGTGGTCCTGCTGTTCTCGGCCAAACTGCGCGAATACCGGTTCCTCGGCTGGACCGCGGTCGGCGTGATCACCCTGTTCATCCTGTCGAACGGCCGGTACTACTACGCGGCGGGGATGTTCGGCGTGCTGTGGGCGGGCGCCGCCGTCCACTTCGGACAGTTGAGGCCGTCCTGGTGGTTCCGCTGGATCCCGGCCTGGCCGGTGTTCCTGCTTTCCGCGCTGTACACGCTGCCGTACGCGCTGCCGGTGTGGCCGTCCGCCTGGCTCGCGGAAGGCCGGGACGTCCCACGCCCGGCGTACGCGCTGGAGGAGATCGGCTGGCCGGATCTCGCGCGTTCCGTAGCGGACGCCTATCACCGGCTCCCGCCGGACCAGCGGGCGCGCACCACGCTCGTCACGGCCGGGTACTGGCAGGCCGGCGCGTTGGACCGGTACGGCGCCGACTACGGGCTTCCCGCCGTGTACAGCCCCAGCCGGGGCTTCTGGTACTTCGGGCATCCGCCCGAGACCGCGGACAGCGTCCTGTTCGTCGGGCCGGATCCGGCGCGGCTGTTGCGGTCGTTCACCGACGCCCGGATCGTCTCCCGCGTGGACAACGCGGCCGGCGTCCGCAACGTGAGCCGGGGAATGCCGATCTGGCTGGTCACCGGCCACACCGAAACCTGGGCCACGGCATGGCCCGGCCTGCGAGAATTCCGGGTATGACCAGCTGGATCCGGTGGCAGGACTCGCCGTGGCCGTCTCCTGACGACGGCGGGTCGCTGTGGCGCCCGTGGGGCGGCGAAGTCCTCACCCTGATCTCGCGCGGGTCGACCAACAAGGAGGCCGCGAAGCTGCTGTTCATCAGCGAGGCCACGGTGAAGACGCACCTCGTGCACGCCTACGCCAAACTCGGGGTGAAGGATCGCGCGGCCGCCGTCGCCACCGCTTTCGCGCGGGGACTGCTCGGCGGCTGAGGCCTACGGGGTCCAGCCGGTCGAGTCCGCCCAAGCGTCGGCACGGGTGAAGGCCGCGTCGACCCAGCCCTGTTTCTCGTCGGTGTACCGCTCGACCGTCCCGTCGCCTGCGTGCTTCGCGGCCATGGCGTTCTTGACCGCGGCGTAGGCGTCGCGCTCGTCCGGATTCCGCCGCAGCCATTCCGGGAACAGCAGCGCGAGCCGCCAGGCCGGCGTCTCCCGCGAGCGGACGTGCAGGTTGATCGGGCGGCGAGGGTCGCCACCGAAGTGGAACCGCTTGGGCCAAGTGCCCTCTTCACCGTGCGCGTCGTCGAACCACTCCCCTTCCGCTCGCGGGAACCCCGCGTCAGAGAGCGCGTCGGCCAGCTCGTCCGCCTTGTCCAAAGTGGACACAGTCAGCTGGAGGTCGAGGATGTCCTTGGCGGGCAGGCCCGGCACGGACGTCGAACCGATGTGATCGACCCGCACGGCGTTGTCACCGGCCACCACGCGGATCCGCGCGAGCGCCCGCTCGGCCTGCACGGGCCAGGTCTCGTCGTATGGCGCGATCTTCGGCGACATCGGCGCACGCGGCTTGCGGAGCCGCACGTTCGCCTCGAACGGCGTCAGCCGGTCCGCCCACAGCGCGTCGACCTCGGCGAGCACGATGTCGGGCGCTCCGCTGTTGTCGAACCAGACGTCGGCCACGGCCCGGCGCTGATCGGTCGTGGCCTGCGCCTTGATCCTGGCGCGCGCGTCGTTCTCGGCCATCCCCCGCGCCTCGACCAGGCGGCGGACCCGGACCTCCTCCGGCGCGTCGACCATGACGACGAGGTGGTACATCGGCGCGAGCCCGCCTTCGACGAGCAGCGGGATGTCGTGGACGATGATCGCGTCCGGCGCCGCGGCCGCCATCAGCTCGGCCGTCCTGGCGCCGACCCTCGGATGGACGATCGAGTTCAGCCGTTTGCGGGATTCTTCGCCGGCGAACGCCTTGGCGGCGAGCGCGGCCCGGTCCAGCGCGCCGTCGGCGGCGAGGATGTCTTCCCCGAACGCCTCGACGAGTTCGGCGAGCCCCGGTGTCCCCGGCTCGACGACCTCCCTGGCGATCTTGTCGGAGTCGATGAGGACGGCGCCGTGCTCGGAAAGCCGGTTCGCCACCGTCGATTTTCCGGCGCCGATCCCGCCGGTCAGGCCCACACGCAGCATGACGATCAGCCTAGTGGCGCGACCTGGGCCGACCGCGCAGGGTCACGAGATGTGCACTTCCGGCACAGACGGGCGCAAAAGGCAAGTTCATAGTGACGCGTTACACGACCTTTATGGGTGACACGCCGGGCGGTTACCGGGCTTCGTCGGCTTGATTGCGTACCGTGCGCGGCGAAGGTCGCCCACACGGAGGAAAGATGGCAGACGGTAAGCACGTCGGAAGGCACCGGCTCGGAACGCCGGGCCTGGTGCACTGTGTCCTCCATCGTCCCGTGGCCGACGCCCTCGCCGAATACCGGCGCACGTGGCTGAGCGCTCTCCTCGTTCCCGCCAAGCACAGCTTCGCCGGACTCCGCCGCAAGGCCCGCGCCGCGGCGCTCGAACGTGTCTGGGTGCCGTCCGTCCGGACCGCCACCTCCTGATCTCCTCTCCCCACTACCGCGTTCAGTCCTCTGAATGCGGTAGTTGCGCGTGCAAGGAACGCATCCAGAGGACTGAACGCGGACAAGACAGCGGCCCCGGTCCGTACTGGACCGGGGCCGCTGTCTGTCAGCTACTGGCTGAGCGCCTGGATCACGCGCCGCCCGACAGCTTCTCGCGGAGAGCCGCGAGCTGCTCGTCGCTGGCGAGCGTGCCACCGCTCTTGGCCTCGGCCGGAGCGGAGGTGTAGCTCTGCTCGCCCGAGTCGCCCGAGGTGACACCGGTCGCGGCGTCCGCGGCGGCTTCGGCGTCGGCCTCGGCTGCCTTCTGGACCTGCTTCATGTGAGCCTCGTAGCGGGTGTGAGCCTCGGCGTACTGACGCTCCCACTCCTCACGCTGCTTGTCGAAGCCTTCCTGCCACTCCTGGGTGTCCGGGTCGAAGCCTTCGGGGTAGATGTAGTTGCCCTCGGCGTCGTACTCGGCGGCCATGCCGTACTGAGTGGGGTCGAACTCGGTCTCCGGCGTGACGCCCTCGTTCGCCTGCTTCAGCGACAGCGAGATGCGACGACGCTCGAGGTCGATGTCGATGACCTTGACCATCACGTCGCCGTTGACCTGGACGACCTGCTCCGGGATCTCCACGTGGCGCTCGGCCAGCTCGGAGATGTGCACCAGGCCCTCGATGCCCTCCTCGACGCGCACGAACGCACCGAACGGGACGAGCTTGGTGACCTTGCCCGGCACGATCTGGCCGATCGCGTGGGTGCGGGCGAACTGACGCCACGGGTCTTCCTGGGTCGCCTTCAGCGACAGCGAGACGCGCTCGCGGTCCATGTCGACGTCCAGAACCTCGACCGTGACCTCCTGGCCGACCTCGACGACCTCGGACGGGTGGTCGATGTGCTTCCAGGACAGCTCGGAGACGTGCACCAGGCCGTCGACGCCACCCAGGTCCACGAAGGCACCGAAGTTGACGATGGACGACACGACACCCTTGCGGACCTGGCCCTTGGCGAGCGCGTTGAGGAACTCGCTGCGCACCTCGGACTGGGTCTGCTCCAGGTAGGCGCGGCGGGACAGGACCACGTTGTTGCGGTTCTTGTCCAGCTCGATGATCTTCGCCTCGAGCTCGCGGCCGACGTACGGCTGCAGGTCGCGCACGCGGCGCATCTCGACCAGCGACGCGGGCAGGAAGCCGCGGAGGCCGATGTCCAGGATGAGGCCGCCCTTGACGACCTCGATGACGGTGCCCTTGACGGGCTCGTCCTTCTCCTTGAGCTCCTCGATCGTGCCCCAGGCGCGCTCGTACTGCGCACGCTTCTTGGACAGGATCAGACGGCCTTCCTTGTCCTCCTTCTGGAGGACAAGGGCTTCGACCTCATCGCCGACGGTGACAACCTCAGCCGGGTCGACATCGTGCTTGATGGAGAGCTCGCGCGAGGGGATGACACCCTCGGTCTTGTAGCCGATGTCGAGCAGGACCTCGTCACGGTCGACCTTGACGATGGTTCCTTCGACGATGTCGCCATCGTTGAAGTACTTGATCGTCTTGTCGATCGCAGCGAGGAAGTCTTCCTCCGACCCGATGTCGTTGATAGCGACTTGCTGGGGCCCGGCGGGGGCGGTCGGGGCGGTGGCGGTGTCGGTCGTCATTAGGCGGGTTGCTCCGGTGGATGGGAAGTAGTGGGTTTGCAGTTAGGGCACCATGGGCTCTTCCGGCATGAGGCGACCACATAAGCAAACGTCCACAGGAACGACCGCGAGCATCACCGCATCCGGTACGCGACCCCCTGACCCGGACGCTGAGCGAACCGGGGGAAAGAGTAGCGCGAACCCACTGCGCTAACAGATATCCTACGCGGCCCCCTGTACACGGCACAATCAGGGTCGCCCCCACGATCGCGGCGGGCGGATAAACTGTCCCGCGAAGCCCTGACCTGGGGAAAGGATATCGGTTTGAGCCAGCAGTCCGTCACCGAGCCCGAACGGCACGCAGAGGCCGAGGAGCGGCTCGGCACCGCGGGGGTCGCCTACCGGGCGGTCTCGGCGCCGGAGGCCACCGCCGCGAACCTGGCGTGGTGGGACGCCGACGCCGACGACTACCAGGCCACCCACGGCGGCTTCCTCGGCGACGCGGATTTCGTCTGGTGCCCCGAGGGCGTCCGCGAGGCCGACGTCGCGCTTCTGGGTGAAGTCGGCGGCAAACGGATCCTCGAGGTCGGCTCCGGACAGGCGGCCTGCTCGCGCTGGCTCGCCGCGCAGGGCGCCGACGCGGTGGCGACCGATCTGTCGGCGGGCATGCTCCGGCACGCCAAAGAGGGCAACGAGCGCACCGGCACTCCCGTCCCGCTCGTGCAGGCGACGGCGGAGTCGCTCCCGTTCGCCGGCGCGAGCTTCGACGCGGCCTGCTCGGCCTTCGGCGCGGTGCCGTTCGTGGCGTCGGTGGACGTCGTGTTCGCCGAAGTGCACCGGGTCCTCCGGCCGGGTGGCCGCTGGGTGTTCTCGGTGACCCACCCGATGCGCTGGATCTTCCCCGACGATCCCGGCCCGCAGGGTCTCACCGTCACCCAGCCGTATTTCGACCGCACGCCCTATGTCGAGGTCGACGAAGAGGGCGTCGCGACCTACGTCGAGTACCACCGCACCCTCGGCGACTACGTCCGCGCGCTCGCCGACGCCGGGTTCGCGCTGACCGACCTCATCGAGCCCGCCTGGCCGGAGGGCCACTCCCGCACGTGGGGGCAGTGGAGCCCGTTGCGCGGCAAGCTCTTCCCCGGCACGGCGATCTTCTGCACCCAGCGGGGATGACCCCGGCGGCGGAGCGGCAGCGGGCGCGGTTCGCCGCGCTCGACCCGTTGCTCCCTCCGCCGCCTCCGCTCCCGGCCGGAGAACCGGTCGAGGCGGACGGCGCCTTCGGGACGATCGCGCACGTCCGGTTCGCGGCGGGTTCCTGGCAACGGCTCTGGAGCCCGGCTCATCTGCAGATCCTCTCCGCGATCCTCCCGCTCGACGCCGGCGCGGGGATGAGCGCGCTGCTCTCCGCCTGGCGCGAGCGAATCGCCCTAGCCGACGCCGAACCCGACTCGTCGTGCACGGTCACCTGGCCCAGCCGGGACGTCGCGGTGTCGCGGGCCCTGCTCGACCACGGGCTCGCGCCGCAACTGGCACTGGCCGTCCGCGCGCCCGTGGCGGGCGAGGCGTATTCCGTACCCGGCGTGACCATCCGCGCGTCGACCCAAGGCGACTTGGAAGAGATCGTCGGCCTGCGCTTCGAAGAACTTCACTACGCCTCACTGGTCGGCCACGGTGTCGTCCGGCCGGGGGCCAAGGCCCTGCTCGCGGAAGAGGTCCGTCGTGGCCTGCAGTTCGGGGGCCGCGTCTGGATCGCCGAAGAGGAAGGCGTCACGGTGGGGATGGTGACCTCCGGAAAGCGCTCCCCGATCCCCGGTGACGCGCTCGCCGGGCGGCTGCCGCCGGGCGAGTGGGGCTATGTGGGAACGCTCGCGGTGACCGCGGCCGCACGGGGGCGAGGGATCGGGCGCGCGCTGACCGCCATCGCGCACGACGAGCTGTTCTCGCCGTCGCTGCGCGGTACCTTCGTCTCGTACAATCCGGCCAATCCGCTTTCCCCGGTGTTCTGGCACCGGCAGGGTTATCGTCCACTGTGGACGACGTGGGCCGTCTGCCCCGCCGCGGCCCTGCGGTAGCGGAGCCCGGCGCGGCCGACCCTGGGGACGGGATGGAAATCGAGAAGACGTTGTTCGACGCGCACCGCGCCCGGTTCGCGGCGATCGACCGGCTCCTGCCCGAAGCCGCGCCGCCCCCGGCCCGCGGCGAGCGCGTGGACGCCGCCACGGCGGCGGGTGTCCAGGTCACCGGCGTGGTGCAACGTCGGCTGCACGGTCCGGACGACGTCACCCTGCTCTGGTCGGCCGCCGACGCGCGGCAGCTGTTCCCGTTCATCGGGACCACCGGCACCGAAGGCATGGACGTCCTGCTGCGCGCGTGGCGGACGCGGATGGACGCCGAAGCACCCGGCGAGGATTCGTCCTGCGTGATCAACTGGCCGAGCCGGGACGCCGAGGCGATCCGTGCCTTCCTCGACCACGGGCTGGTGCCGATGTCCGCGCTCGCCGTGCGCACCGGGAGCCGTCACGACGATCCGGGTGCCGACGGCGTGACCGTCCGCCGGGCCCGGCACGAAGACTTCGACACCCTGCTCGAGCTGGCCGTGTCGACGCACGACTACATCGGCCAGGTCGCCACCCGGTACCGCCCGAACGCCGCCGAACTGCTCGCCCCGGCGCTGGAACTCGCCCTCGAAAAGGATCGCCCGCTGCTGTGGCTGGCCGAACGGGACGCCCGCATCGCCGCGTTCGCGCACGGCGCCTGGATCACGTCGTCGCCGGGGTCGGCCGAGGCCGAGCTGCTCCCCCATGGCCACTGGGGATACGTCAACAACGTCGTCACCGTGCCCGCCCTGCGGGGGAGCGGCCTCGGCCGCACACTGATGGCGGCGGTGCACGAGGAGTTCGCCGCGGGCGGTGCGGACGGCACGTACCTCTACTACAACCCGACCAACCCGCTTTCCTCGGTGTTCTGGCACCGCCAGGGTTATCGTCCACTGTGGACGTCCTGGGAGATCCATCCGGCTTCGGCCCTGCGCTAACCGTCCGGTTTGCGGGGGTTTCGTCACTCTTGCGTGTGACGTAAGCCCCCCACGGTTGTATACCTCCCAGGTCAGGGCTAACTTTTGAACTGACCAGTCAGTTCAAGTTTCGCGAGTCACCGACCTGGGAGTTCTTCGTGCGGGTTCAAGCCGACAGGGTGTCCGTGACCGGACCCCACGGCACGTTGCTGTCGCCTACTTCGCTCACCGTTTCGGGCGGTGAGCTGGCGATCGTGCACGGCGAGCCAGGGGTCGGCGTCACCGCCTTCGGGCTGGCGCTGGCAGGCAGGCTGAAGCCCGCCACCGGGACGGTGACCGTCGAGGGCGGCGACCCGCACCAGGTCGTGGCGATCGTCGACTCCCCCGGCGTGAGCGAGCCGGACGGCGCGTTGTCGCTGCAGGTCGTCGTCGGGGAGGAACTCGAACTGGCGAAGCGACCGGCGAACAAGGCCGCCGTCGCGAGCTGGCTGGCCGAGCACGACGCCGCCGCCTTCGCCACCACACGCTTCGAGAATCTCGAAGCGGTGATGCGCACTCGGCTGCTCACCGCGCTCGCCGCGGACCGCAAGGGGGTCGGCGTCCTCGTGCTCGACACCCCGGATCGGCACACCAGCGACGTCGGCAGCTGGGCGAAGCTCGCCCGCGAGCACGCCGAGCGCGGCCTCGCCGTCATCGTGCTGACCGCCACCACCCCGGTTTCGGCCCTGCCGGAGAAACCCGCCCTCTGCGGCGCCCTCGACCAGCCGGACCCCGTGCGCTGCGCGCCCGTCGAGCCCGAGCCCGCCGAAACCGCGGAGATCGAAAAGACTTCAGGAGACCAGGAATGAATCCCGTCCGGATCGCCGCCAACGAGCTGCGCCGGCTGAGCAGCGGCACCCTGCCGAAGCTCGCCATGGCCGCGCTCGTCCTGGTGCCGCTGCTCTACGCGTCCTTCTACCTCTACGCGAACTACGACCCGTACTCGCGTCTGGACAAGCTGCCCGCCGCCGTCTTCACCGCCGACACCGGCGCGAAGGACTCGGCCGGCGCGGAACGCAACGTCGGCCGCGAGGTCACCGACGAACTGGTCAAGTCCGGCACGTTCCAGTGGCACGAGGTGTCCCCGGAGGAGGCGGCGAAGGGCGTCCGTGACGACAAGTACTCGTTCGCCATCGGCATTCCACGCGACTTCTCCGCCGCGCTGCTGTCCTCCGGCAACTTCCAGCCCCAGCAGGCGACGATCACGCTGACCACCAACGACGCGAACAACTATCTGTCCGGGACCATCGCGAAACAGGTGGCCGAACAGGTCCGCAAGACGATCGCGGAGAAGGTCGGCAGCGAGGCCGCGGACAAGTTCCTGGTCGGGTTCTCCACGATCTACGGCAAGATCCAGGAAGCCTCGACGGGCGCTTCCCAGCTCGCCGACGGTGCGGGCAAACTCAAGACGGGACAGCAGCAACTGGCGGACGGCGCCTCCCAGCTCGCCTCCGGCAGCTCCCAGCTGGCGACCGGGCTCGGCACCCTGAAATCCAGTACCGCCCAGCTCCCCGCGCAGACGCAGAAACTCGCCGACGGTGCCGGTCAGGTCGCCGACGGGAACCAGAAGGTCGCCGACGCCGCCTCGCTCGCGGCGACGGCGTCCGGGGACATCCAGGCCAAACTCGACGGTTACCGCACTCAGCTCGCGCAGGACCTGCGCGACGCCGGCGTCCCCGAGACGAAGGTCCAGGAGATCCTGAGCCGCCTCGACACCCTCCGTTCGCCGGTCGACCAGGCGAACACGAAGATCCAGGGCGCGAACAGCCAGCTCGTCCAGCTCGCGTCCGGCGCGCGGCAGGTCTCCGACGGCGCGCATCAGCTGGCCTCGGCCACCCCGCAGCTCACCAGCGGCATCGCGCAGGCCGCCGACGCGTCGAACCAGATCCGTGACGGCGCCGCGAAACTGAACGACGGCGAGAAGTCCGCGCTCACCGGCACGAACCAGCTCGCCGACGGCGCGGTGCAGCTGCGCGACGGGCTCGCCGCCGGGCTCAAGGAGATCCCGAACCCGGACGACCCCACCCGCGCGGCGACCGCCAACACCATCGCCGACCCGGTGGCGGTCAACTCCTCCGGTGTCGCCTCGGCCGGGACCTACGGCGCCGGTCTCGCCCCGTTCTTCATCTCGCTCGCGACCTGGATCGGCGCGTTCGTGCTGTTCCTGTTGCTGCGCCCGCTCTCGACCCGCGCGCTGACCGCCGGCGCGTCGCCGTTCAAGGTCGCGCTCGGCGGCTGGCTGTCCTCGGCGCTGCTCGGGATCGCGCAGGTGATCGTGCTGTTCGGCGCGGTGACCTGGCTGGTCGGCATCGACGTCGCGCATCCGCTCGGCGCGATCGGGTTCGCCGTGCTGGTTTCGCTGACCTTCACCTCGGTGGTGCACGCGCTCAACGCGTTCTTCGGCGCCGTCGGCAAGTTCCTCGGCCTGGTATTGCTGGTGCTGCAGCTGGTCAGCGCGGGCGGCACGTTCCCGTGGCAGACCATCCCGGACGCGTTGTACCCGTTGCACATCGTGCTGCCGATGGGTTACGCGATCGACGGGTTCCGGCACCTGCTCTACAGTGGCGCCTCGATGGAGATCCTCGGTGACATCGGTGTCCTTCTCGCGTATCTCGTCGGCGGGATCCTGGTCTCGACACTGGCGGCGCGGAAACGGCGCACCTGGACGGTTTCGGCGCTGAAACCCGAGCTGGCGTTGTGAGTCCCCGTGGTGAGGCGACGAAGCAGAAGCTGTTCGAGGCGACGCTGCGGCTGTCGGCCAGCCGCGGCCTCGTCGGGCTGACAGTGGACGACATCGCGGCCGAGGCGAAGGTCGCGAAGGGCACCGTCTACTACAACTTCGGCAGCAAGGACGGCCTTGTCGACGCACTGCTGCGCTACGGCGTCGGCGTGCTCGCGGACCGGCTGCGCGCGGCCACCGGCGACGGCGACCCGATGGACGTCATCGAGTCGCAAGTGGACGGTGCACTGGAGTTCATCGCCGAATACCCCGGTTTCTCGCAGATCCTGGTGAGCGAGATGTGGCGCACGCCCGGTACCTGGCACGAGACGCTGACGCTGCTGCGCGAGGAGATCATTTCGATCGTGCGCGAACAACTCCACCGGCTGGACGCCGCCGCTCTGACCGACAGGCTGGCCCGTAGCTATCCGGCAGTGNTCACCCAGGTCGTCGTCGCGGCGGGCAAGGACGACACCCTCCCGATGCTGACCGGGTTGTTCGGCACGATGCTGGTGGTCGCCCTCGACTGGCAGGTGTTCCAGCCGAAGCGGACGCGGGCCGACGTGCGGGAATCGGTGATGGTGCTGATCCGGGGCCTCGGCCGGAGCTGAAGGACGCTTTCACCGCATCTCACGTGAGGAAAGCGTCCTTCACCGCGTCTCACGCGGGGAAAGCGTCCTTCAGCTCTCCGTGTCCCGGGCCCACTTCAGCTTGACCTCGAAGTTCCCCTCCAGGCCCGTTTTGGCGATGACCGCGCCCGCCTGCGCGGTCAGCTTGACGCCGAACTTGAGCTCGACCTCGTCCGGCCCCCTGGCCATCGACCGGAAGGTGTCCAGCGCCGCCACCGCCGCGTCCTTGACGTTCGCGAGCGCCGCTTCGAAGGATCCCTTGGCGTCCTCGACCAGGTCGTCACGCCGGGAGACCCGGGAGGTGCCGGGGACCGGGTCGATCTCGACGACCACCGAACCGCCGCCTTCGAGGGGGAACCGCGCCAGGTCGTTCACCGATGCTCCTCACTGTCCACAATGGATTTTCAACCATTCGCCGGGCTGGATGCTCTCCCGGACGTCGTCGAGTTGTCTCAGCAGGATGTCCAGGCGGTCCCGGTTGCTCAGGTACTCCAGGACGGCACGGTGGAACGCGCCGGTCATCGTCGCGGGCATCAGGTCCGACGCGTCGAAGCACAGCGCGGACGCCGTGGTGATCGTGTCCGCGACCTTCCGGCTCACCTGGTCCGGGTAGACGTCGAGGCCGAGCTTCCGGTTGGCGGAGAAGGCGTTCGCGCGGGGAATCGAAGGCCAGACCCGCTGCGCCTTCTCCGAAGCGAGGAATTCCATCAGCTTCCGCGCCTGGGGCGTGTCCTGGAACATCCCGGCGAGGTCGGCGGCGACCTCGGAGACGTCCCGCCCCGGAAAGGTGAGGAAGTCGAAATCGGTACCCGGCTTGGGAAACGTCCCGTCGGGCCGCAGGAAGTTCTGGTACCGGCTCATGATGAACGACGCCTGGTGTTCGAGCGCGCAGCCCGGCGGGTCGGTGAACATCGGCTTGCCCGCGTCGCCGAAATCGGTCAGCAGCGCGGCCGCGGTACCGCCGCGGATCGCGGTGGGTTCGAGCACGGAACCCCAGTCCAGCCAGGCCTGTTTGACCTCCGGCGACCTCCATTCGAGGCCGCCGGACGCCCACTGCCGGTACTTGTCGGGGCCCGCCGAGTGCAGCAGGATGTCTTCGATCCAGTCGGTCCCCGGCCAGCCCGAGGTGGGCGGGGCGCCCATCCCGACGCACCAGGGTGTGCCGCCCGCCGCCGTCAGCCCGGCGGAGTATTCGCGGAGCGCGGCGAACGTCGTCGGGCGGATCCCGGTCATCCGCGCCGGGTCGTACCAGATCAGGCTCTTGAGATCGGCCTTCACCGCGACCGCGTACAGCTGCTCGGTGCCGATCTTCTGCAGGGTGACCCATGGCGAGCTGAAGGACCGCGTCACGGCGGCGGAGAGGTCTTCGTCGAGCGGCAGCAGGGCACCCGACTTCTGGTACTTCGCCAGTACCCCGGCGTTGGGCAGGACGGCCACGTCCGGCGGCGTGCCACGCTGGACGTCTGAAGCGAGCACCTGGTCGACGGCCCGCGTGCCCTCGTAGAGGTAGTCGATCCCGGTGTCGGCCTTGAAAGCGTCCAGCACCTGACGGAACGACTTCTCCTCCTCCCCGGTCCAGGACGCGAGGACGACGACCGGCCCGTCCTCCGCCGACGCCGAACAGCCGCCCGCGACGAGCGTCAGCGCCATCACCACGGCCAGCAGGCGTTTCACGGGCGGTACCGGTATTCGTCGATCCTGGCGTGCAGGCCGAGCAGGACGAGCCCGCCCGCGAGCAGGGTGCCGGCCGGGATCAGGAATTCCCGCCCGCCGGATTCGGCCGCGGCGGAGGCGTCGGCCGCCACCGCCCTCGCGCCCGCCGTGGCCACCCGCGTGTTGTCGGTCGCCGGCGCGGTGGCCTGTCGTACCCGCTCCCGGAACCCGTCGACGGTCACACCGCATCCCTGCTCCTCGTCGCAGTACCCGGCCAGCAGCTCGGCGAGCCGTCGCTGGCCGTCGTCGTCGGCCGCCTGGATCTGCGCGGCCCGCGCGGCGGCGACGCCGTCGAGCCGCTCTCCGACCGAGTCCAGCCTGCCCCGGCTGATCAAGGTGAACACCAGGGCCACCCCGATGGCGGCGATCAGCACGGTCGCCGCGAGCAGCGGGACGTTCGCCACGCGGCGGAACCGTTTCCTCAGGTACAGCTGGGTGAAGACCAGCAGCACCAGGAGGGCGAGCACCGGCAGAAGCCACAGCGGGAGCATCGCGAGGCTCATCCCGGTGGACGCCAGCTGCCGGTTCAGCGCCTCGCGTTGCCTGCCCTGCAACGCTTCCAGCTCCTCCAGGACACCGCCGGGAGCGTGCAGCAGCCGTGAGGCGTGCCAGAGGTCGACCGCGCCCAGTACGGCGGCGTCCGGCTGACGGAAGTGCACGTCGGCCTGCCCGATGGAGCCCGAGTAGGCCGCGACCTGGCTTTCGATCACCTGAAGCGCGTTACCGCCTTCCTCACCCGCTTGGTTGAACTCCGCGACCCTAGCGAGACTTTGGCTCGCCAGCGCCAGCTGATTCGAGTACTCCTGCCCCGGTCCGGCGAGTCTCGCCTCGCCGGAGGCGAAACTCGCGATCGCCGCGGCGTCGGCGGCCACCAGCGCGGCCCGGGCGGCGGTCACTTCGAGTACCGCGTGCGCGGTGCGGTCGCGGACGGTCTCCGCCGTGTTCTGGACGTTCTGGAACGCCCACAGCGACACCACCAGTACCGCGAGGGTGAGCGCCAGCAGGGCGGTCCGGAGCCGGACCAGCCGCACCCGGGTGGCCGTCACGAAACCGCCTCGCCGAACGGTCTTCCGCAGCCGACGCAGAAGTTCGCCCCGGCGGGCGAAAGCGCGGGGCAGGCGGCGCAGGTGAGCGGTGTTCCTTCGGGCATCGGCCGATCTTCCTGTGGAAGAGCGATTTCCGAAACCCTCGACGGGATGACGACGTGCAACGCGTGACTGCGCGTCGCGTCCGGCCGCAGACGCACGAGCCCTTTCTCGCCGTCGACGATCTCCACGACTCCCGAGAGACGGCTCAGCGTCTCTTCGTCGCCCGCGGCGGTGGCCAAGGCGACCGCCCGGCCCCAAGCCTGCTCGGCCCCGGCGCGGTCTCCTGCCGCGTAGGCGTCGCCGCCGGAGATCAGCGCCTCACCGAGATCGGCCTGGGCGGCGTATTTCGAAACCATCGGGTGAATCAGCGTCGGCGGGATCGGATCGTGGGTCCACCTCCCCGCGATGGCCAGCGCGTCCTCCTCGACCGTGGCTCCCGGCACGGGGACGAGTTCCGTCCACGCCAGCTGACGATCCTGCCCATGGCTGGGTTCGAGGTCCGGATCGAGATCCAGGATCAGCTGGTAATCCCGCGTCTCGTCGCTCGCGAACGAACCGAGCGACAGCTCCTGCTCGCGGACGGCGACCTCCTGGCACCGGTCGGTGAGGTCGTACTCGTCGGGGAACACCTGCTTGACCGATCGCAGCCTGCTGAACGGCATGGTGCCGATGCGCAGCCGGACCTCGGGCAGCACCTTCGTCATCGCGCTCTCGACCAGCTGCCGGAAATCTTCGGCGAGCTTGTCGTCCTCGACGACCGAGTCGACGTTCCCGCGCAGCACCCGGCCGATCTGGGTGAGTTCGGCGGGCTCCCAGCCGTCGCCGATCCCCCTGGCGTCGCAGACGAACCGGCCCTCGCAACTGTTCAGCACGCTCATCAGGTCGGCCCTGGTCTGCGAATCGTTGCGGCCGTCGGTGAGCAGGATCGCGTGGCGGACGGCGCCGGGCACGAGGTCGAAGAGGTCGCGTGCCTTGGCGAGCCAGGCGCCCATCGCGGTGCCGCCGACGGCCGCGAGGTGCTCGACGGCGGCGCGTGCCTCCGCGCGGGTCGCCGCGGACGCGGTCACCAGGCCGTCCTCGGCCGGGTAGATCATCTTCGCGCGGTCGGTGCCCTGGATGACGGCGAACCGCACGCCGTCGGGCAGGACGTCGATGGCCGCCGCTGCCGCCCGCCGGGCCTCGCCGATCTTGGTGCTGGGGAAGCGCATCGAACTGGAGCAGTCGATCATCAGGACTTCGGCGGCCGTCGTGGTCACGGCCGCCTCACCGCCGCGGGAGACGACCCGGACGATCGCGGTCATCGCCCGGTCCCCCTCGGCCAGGAACTTGTTCTGGTGCACCTCGAGACCCAGACTCGGCTCCCCGCTCATCAGTCCCCTTTCACACCAACGTCACCGGTCTCACGGAATTGGCGAGATCGATCAGCACGTCGTGCGCTTCCGGCGAGGGCGCGTGACGAGCGAGCCGCCGGTACGACCTGTCCAGCACGGTGCGGGCACCCGTCTCGTCCGCGCGCAGGATCTCGCCGTCGGTGATCCCGTCCTGTCCGAGGAGCACCCCCGCCAGCCCGGTCTCGCGCACGGCCGTCACCAGTCTGTCGAGGGAGTCGCCGTCGAGATCCAGGGCGGTCAGGCGGACCACCGCGTCGTCGAGTTCGGCCGACGCCGGGAGGTCACCCGTCCCCGGCATCGGCGCGGACAGCACCCGCACCCCGGCGATCCGCGCCGCCTCGTCGTAACGCGAGAATTCCGGGACCTGGTCGAGGATTTCGACGGCGGCGGCGCGGTTGCCGCGCAGCAGCCGGACCCGCGCGAGGCCGAACGCCGCGCTGACCTGTGACCGGTCCCGCACCCACAGCGCGTCGTAGTACCGCTCGGCGGCGGCCGCGCCGTTGAGGTGCTCCTCGCAGAGCCCCAGCGCGAGTTTCGGCGGCTCCTCGCCGGGGATGTCGCGGTACACGGCGGTGAACTTCTCCTTCGCCGCGGCGAAGTCGCCCGCGCCGAGCGCGAGCAGGCCCCGATGCCACGCCACACGCCAGTCATGGGCGGCGCGTTCGCCGAGCAGCCGTTCGGCCTCCGCCACCGCCAGCGCGGCTTCGACGGTCGCCCCGAGTTCCAGCCGTGCCCGGCACCGGCGGAACTCGACCTCGACCGAACCCGGCACCTTGTCGAGCTTCTTCAGCAGCCGCGCGGCGTCGGGCGCGCGGACGGCGCGGAGGAAGTTCGCCTGAGGGTCGTCCGGATCCTCGCGCGGCACCGGGAGACCGACGGCGATTTCCGCGGCGGACGGGCGTGCGCCGAGCGAGACGGGTGTCCCCCGCGTCCAGTGCTCCAGCGGCGGCGCCTGGCCGAGTCCCGCGTCGAGCAGGACCGCCCCTTCGGTGAACAACGTCGAGGCGGCGGGCCTGGATTGCTTGTCCCGCAAGGAAAGGATCTCACCGAGCACACCGTCGAGCTGGACCAGCATCTCGCGCGCGGTCGCGAACCGTTGTTCGAACGGGGCGGTCGCCCGGTCGAGGACTCGGAGGAACGATTCGATGCCGAACCGGACACCGCGCGCGTCGGTGGTGACCGACCAGCCGTCGCTGGCCTGGAAGAGCTCCCGCAGCGTCACGCCGACGGTGTGGATGTCGGACCGGACGGTGAGCCCGTGTTCCGCCCGTTCCCGCGGCGAGACCTGATAGTGCTCGGTGCCGACGATCGGGCTTTCGTCGTCGGTGATCTTGCGGATGGCGCCGAAATCGATGAGCTTGATCCGCTTCTCGCCGTGGATCACGTTGTCCGGCTTCATGTCACAGTACAGCAGGCCCTCGCCGTGCAGGTAGTCGAGCGCGGTCAGGATCTCGCGCCCGTACGCCACGACGTGCTCGACGAGCAGCCGTCCTTCACTGGAGTCCAGCCCGGCCCGGCCGCGGTTCTTGACCTCCCGCAGGGAAAGCCCGTCGACGAACTCCATGACGATGTAGCGGAGGTCCTCGTGTTCGACCACGTCGAGGATCCGGACGACGTTCGGATGGTCCAGCGCGGTGAGCACCTGGCTTTCGGTCTCCGCGATCCGGACGGCGGCGGTGTTGTTCGTGTTGATCAGGCCCTTGAGCGCGACGTACCGGTCGCCGAGACCGGAATCCGTCGCCAGGTAGACGAATCCGAGCCCACCGCGCGCGACGCAGCCCAGCACGTGGTACCGGCCGTCGACCACGTCGCCGGCCGCGAGCTTGGGCGCGAAGGAGAACGACGTCCGGCAGACCGGGCAGAACCCTTCGGCGGGCGCGGGTCCGCCGCCGACCGAGCGGCCGACCGGAGTGGCCGTGCATCCGTGCTTGCCGCAGAACCGTTCCTCCTCCGGGACATGCGGTTCGGTGAGCAGGCGGCCCGCGACGTCCGGGAGTTCGACGACCGGCAGCGGGACCCGGTCGTCCGCGCTCGCGTGGCCCGCGATCTGCTGGGAACGGGTGACCACCGTGCTGGTGATCCTGGTCGGGGCCTCGCCGGGGCCGGGGATCACCAGGGTCGGTCTCTCCCGCGGCGCGGGCTCTTCCGGTGTCCCGGGCGGCAATCCGCAGATCTTGCAGAACCCGGTCTTGCCGAGCACACCCGGGCAGCCGTCGTGTCCGCAGGCCGTCATCCGTCGATCCGTTTCCGTACGGTGTCCGCGTACCGCTCGACGGCCGCCGCCGCGGCCGCGAGGTCGCACGGTCCTTCGAAGAGCATCCGCCAGGCGGGTGCGTAGGCGGCATCCAGTTCGACGTCTTCGACGAGGCCACTGTTACGAGCCATCTCCCCGTACGCGTCGAGCCGGGCGCGCAGTTCCGCGCGCCGCGCGAGGTTCTCGTCGAGGAGACGACGAAGGTCGCGGGCGCGCTCGACCGTCTTGGCCACGGCTCGCTCGCAGACTGGAAGCTGCCGTTTCACCCACTCGGTTTCGCCGTCCTTCTCCGCCGAACGCAGTTGTGTCAACGCGCCTCTCAGCCGTCGCGCCTTGGGATGGACGTGCGGGGCGTCGGAGAAGCGGGGCACGTCGCTCAGATTCTCCTTCTCCAGGCTGTCGAGTTCACCCAATCGGGTTCCCAGCAGCGCGAGTCGGCCCTCGGTGTCGTCCTCGCCGGCGGGCAGGACGTCCGTGCTCGACCGGACCACGTCCACCCCCGGCGACGTCTCCTCGCGGAAGGCCAGCGCGAGCCGTAGCCCGAGCTCGTGCGCGCGCTGGGCCAGCGGCACGAGCACCTCGCCGACGAGCGCGTCGGGCTCGGCAGCTTCGTCGATTCCGGAGACGACGACGGTGCGGGCGGACCCGTGACGGCCGGCGGGCGAATCCGCGGCGACGTCGAGCCGGTCGGAGATCCGGCGGCGTACCTCGTCGGCGGTCTTGCCGATCGCGTCGACGGCGAGCACGACACTGCCCACCGGCGGCACCGTCGGCCCCGTGTCGGTCCGGCCCGCACCGCGTTCGCGGTCGGCGAGGACGACGGCACGCCGCAGCGAGGCGGCGACGGCGGAATCGTGCTCCCCCATGATGATCACCCGGACGTCCGCCCGGCCGTGCCCGCCGAGCCACCGGGCGAATTCGCGGGCGAACAGCGGATCGATCGCGGGCGGTTCCGGGTTCTGCACGAAGCTGGGGTCGATCGCGGGGCTGCCTTCGGCCCAGCGGCGCAGGGCAGGCAGGTACCCGAGCATGGTCTCGACGGGGATCATCCACGAGACCCGGGCGGCCTCGGTCGCGTATCGGGTGGCGACCATGCCGACGACGTGGCCGGTCTTCTCGGCGATCACCGCGGAACCGCTGAAGCCGTGGGTGATCGGCTCGGCGTCCGGAGTGCGGTGCAACTGGACGCGCTCGAGCCCGTGACCGCCGTCGCCGACGACGGTCGCCAACGACCACATGCCGTCCGAACCGCGCGGGAAGCCGTACGCGCGGACTCGCTGGCCGTCTTCGAGAGCCGTCCGGTGGAGCGGGGCGCCGGAGATCTGTTCCTCGGGGTCGCGCAACCGGAGCAACGCGATGTCCCCGCCGTCGTCACCGATGGGCGCCGCCTGCGCGAGAATCGTGGCGATTCCTGGCTCCACGCCGGGAAGCGCCACGAAATCCACGGCGACGTCGTCGTGGCCTTCGATCACATGAGCGCAGGTGAGGAGGTGTTCGCCGTCGAGCATGGTCCCGGCGCCCAGGATCCGCCCACGGTGATCGCGCAGCCGCACCCGCCAGCGTCTGCGCTCGGAAGTCACGCGAAAGACCCTACCGATCGTGAGTGGTAATGACGGTTCTAACCGTCATTACCACTCACGAGGCCTAATGCGCGGCGTCGTTCCAGGACCGGCCGTATCCGACCGAGACCTCCAGCGGGACCGCCAGTTCGTAGGCGGAGCCCATTCCCTGGCGCACCAACGATTCGAGCTGCTCGCGCTCGCCATCGGCGACCTCGAGGACGAGTTCGTCGTGGACCTGCAGCAGCACGCGGCTCTTCAGCTTCGCCTCGGTCAGCGCCTTGTGCACGTTGAGCATGGCGACCTTGATGATGTCCGCCGCGCTGCCCTGGATGGGTGCGTTGAGCGCCATCCGCTCGGCCATTTCGCGGCGCTGCCGGTTGTCGCTGTTGAGGTCCGGCAGATAACGGCGGCGGCCGAAGATTGTCTCGGTGTAACCGACCTTCGCCGCGTCGCCCACGACCGAATGGAGGTAGTCGCGCACGCCGCCGAAACGGGAGAAGTACGCCTCCATCTGTTCCTTGGCCTCTTCGGTCGAGATCCGCAGTTGCTGCGAAAGCCCGTACGCCGAAAGGCCGTACGCCAGGCCGTACGACATCGCCTTCACCCGGAAGCGCAGTTCCGGCGTGATCTCCTCCGGCGGCAGCGAGAACGCGCGCGACGCCACGAAAGTGTGCAGATCCTCGCCGCTGTTGAAGGCCTGGATCAGCCCTTCGTCCTGCGAGAGGTGCGCCATGATCCGCATTTCGATCTGGCTGTAGTCCGCCGTCATCAGCTCGGCGTACCCGTCGCCGACGACGAAGGCGTCGCGGATGCGGCGGCCTTCCTCGGTGCGGATCGGGATGTTCTGCAGGTTCGGGTCGACCGACGAGAGCCGTCCGGTGGCGGCGATCGTCTGCAGCAGCGTGGTGTGGATGCGGCCGTCGTCGGCGACCGACTTGATCAGGCCCTCGACCGTGGTGCGCAGCCGGGTCGCGTCCCGGTGCTCCAGCAGATGCTGCAGGAACGGGTGCTCGGTCTTCTCGAACAGGCTCTGCAGCGCCTCGGCGTCGGTGGTGTAGCCGGTCTTCGTGCGTTTGGTCTTCGGCATGCCGAGTTCGTCGAACAGGATGACCTGCAGCTGCTTCGGCGAACCGAGGTTGACCTGCTTGCCGATGACCGCGTACGCCTCCTCCGCGGCCTGTGTCACCCGGCCGAGGTAGTGCGCTTCCAGATCGGTCAGATGCTCGATGTCGACCGCGATACCCGCCGCTTCGAGGCCGGTGATCACCTGCAGCAGCGGCAGTTCGAGCTCGGCGAGCAGCTGCGCGCCGCCCAGTTCTTCGAGCTCCTTGGTCAGCGCGCCCGCGAGTTCGGCGACCGCGCGGGCCTTGACCAGCTCGGCCTGGATCTCCTTCTGCTCCATGTCCTCGGCGCCACCGTCGAGCAGCGAAAGCTGCCCGTCCCCGGTGTCGGCCTCGGACCGCAGCTCACGGTGCAGGTACCGCAGGGCCAGGTCGTCGAGCTCGAAAGTGCGCTGGCCAGGGCGGACCAGGTACGCCGCGAGCGCGGTGTCCATGACGAGCCCGGCGAACGTCCAGCCGCGCGCGCGGACGGCGTGCAGCGGGACCTTGAGCTCGTGGCCGATCTTCTTGATCTTCTCGTCGGCGAGCCAGGCCGTGAGCGCCTTGTCGTCCTCGGCGTCCATCGCGGTGACGTCGACATACGCGCCCTCACCGTCCGCGGCCGCGAACGTGAGGGCCTTCAGGTCGGAGCGGACCGAGGCCCCGGTGGTGCGGAACGCCAGGCCGACCGGCTGGTCCTGGCCGGTGTGCGCGGAGAGCCATTCCGTGAGCGCGCCCGGCGCGAGCTTCGAACCGCTGACCTCGAAACCCTCTTCGGCCTCGGGCTCGGCACTCTGCAGGGTGGCGAAGAGCCGGTCCCGCAGGACGCGGAACTCGAGCTCGTCGAACAACGCGTGGACGGCCTCGCGGTCCCACGGGCGCAGCTCGAGCATGGTCGGGCCGAGCTCCAGCTCGACGTCGCGGATCAGCTCGGTGAGCTGGCGGTTCAGCATGACCGCGCCGAGGTGCTCGCGCAGCGCGTCGCCGACCTTGCCCTTGACCTCGTCGACCCGATCGACCAGCTCGTTGAAGGAGCCGAACTGCCTGATCCACTTCGCGGCCGTCTTCTCACCGACACCAGGGATGCTGGGCAGGTTGTCCGAGGGGTCGCCACGCAGCGCGGCGAAGTCCGGGTACTGCGCCGGGGTGAGGCCGTACTTCTCCTCGACCGCCTCCGGGGTGAACCGGGTCATCTCCGACACGCCGCGCTTCGGGTACAGCACGGTGACCTGGTCGGTCACCAGCTGGAGCGCGTCACGGTCGCCCGTACAGATGAGGACGTCGAAACCTTCGGCGGTCGCCTGTGTCGTGAGCGTGGCGATGATGTCGTCGGCTTCGTAGTTCTCCTTGGTCAGCGCCGGGATGCCGAGGACCTTCAGCACGTCCTCGACCAGCCCGACCTGGCCCTTGAACTCGTCCGGGGTGGTGCTGCGGTTGGCCTTGTACTCCGCGTACGTCTCCGACCGGAACGTCTTGCGGGACAGGTCGAACGCCACCGCGAGGTGGGTCGGCGCCTCATCGCGCAGCAGGTTGATGAGCATCGAGGTGAACCCGAAGACCGCGTTCGTCGTCTGCCCGGTCTTCGTCTTGAAGTTCTCCGCGGGCAGCGCGAAGAACGCGCGATACGCCATCGAATGGCCGTCGATCAGCAGCAGTTTGGGCCGCTCGGCCTGTGCGGTGGCGGGTGTGGCGTTGGCAACGGTCGTGTTCTCACTCGGGCTCACGAGAGCGAGTCTAGGGTGAGGGTCTGACAGTCCTACCTGTCGTGTCTGTTGCGGGCTGTCGGCGGAGCTGATCGACCCCCTCGACACCGGAACCCGCCGGGCCGGAGGCCCCGCGATCGGGGGCGGCAGGGCGTCCATGGGGCAGGACGTGAGAAGAATTCGATAACGTGCGCCCTGGCGACGCGATCGTGGTCGCGGGTTCACGAATGTTAAGGAGCTCTGCGTGACCGAACAAGCCCTCGAATCCTTCGCCGGGATCGACCCGGCCTTCGCCGGACAGCAGCTCAACGACAAGCTCGGGCTCGAGATCAGCGAATTCGGTCCCGAACGCGTCGTGGGCAGCATCCCGGTAGAGGGCAACCTCCAGCCCTACGGCCTCCTCCACGGCGGCGCGAACGCCGTCGTCGCCGAGGCGCTCGGTTCGATGGTCTGCGCGCTCAACGCCGGCACCGACAAGGCGACGATGGGGCTCGAACTCTCGTGCACGCACCACCGGGCGGTCCGGTCCGGGCGGGTGACCGGTGTCGCGACGCCGGTGCACGTCGGACGCGGGACCGTGACCGCCGAGATCGTGCTGACCGACGACCAGGGGCGCCGGTCGTGCACGGCGCGGCTGACGTGCGTGGTGCGGGAGCGGCCGCCGGGCATGTGAGCTCGTCCGGCTCTCGAAGTGTCATGAAAGGGTCCTTCACGCGGAGCCGCGTGTTGCTGGCGGTGCCGTTGTGACACCAGTGAAGTACTGAGCCAGAGACTCCCATAGCCGGAAGTCCGTGAAGGCCTCCTTCACTACCTTGAGGGTAGGCAAGGAGGCCCTCACTACCGCCGAGACTTCGAGGTACGCGCCCTGAAGTACGCGAAGGGAGCCTTCACGTACCTTCAGGGACGTGGATCTCGACACGGCCCAGGTGCGCGCGTTCGTCGCCACCGCCGACCACGGCCATTTCGGTCGCGCGGCAGAATCCCTGTTCCTCACCCAGCAGGCGCTGTCGAAGCGCGTCCGGAAGCTCGAGGACGCCCTTTCGGTCCAGCTCTTCCGGCGCACCAACCGATCCGTCGAGCTGACCGCCGACGGCGACCGGTTCCTCCCGCACGCGCGCGAGCTGATCCGCGCGGCCGACGCCGCAGTCGCGGCGATGGGCCTGCAGGACCGCCCGCCCCGCCTCGACGTCATCGATCCACGTCTCTCCCCCATGTACATGCTGCGCCGCATCGCTCAGCGAGACCCGGCACTGGCGGTCGAGCGCGTCGCCGGACGCGGACTGGCCAACGCCCTCGACCCCCTGGTCCGCGGCGAGATCGATCTCGCGTTCGGCCGCGTCGCGGACCTCGGCCGCGAAGTGCCCGCGGAACTCGAGCACCGGCTTGTCCGGCTGGAGCCGTTGGTCGCCCTTCTCGCACCGGAACACCCACTCGCGGGCAACGATGTCCTGAAACTGTCCGATCTCCGGGGTGAAGGCATCTGGATTCCGCAATTGGGCGGCCCGGTCGAATGGCTTTCTTATTTGCAACGCCTATGCAAAGAATTCGACGTCCCGATCGACGACTCCGGCGTCAGTTACGACCTCAGACACACACTGGAACAGACTCGCTACGGGAAGCAGCGGGTCACGCTCGCCGGCGCCGACATGGACCTCGCCTCCGACCTCAATCTGCGGGTTCTGCCGTTCGAGCCCTCGCCGCTGTTCCCGTGGTCGGTGGTGTGGCGGCGCGGCGAAGGCCCGGCCCTGCGGCGCCTGCTGGCGCTCGCCGGCCGGACCAGCCACGAAGAAGGTTGGTGCACCTACGATCCCGCGCGGTCCTGGCTGCCGGACGACGACCTCAGACAGCTAGGTGCCGGGCGAACCAGCGCGTGAGCTCGGCGTCGACCAGCTTCGCGTGGTCCGTCTGCGGAGCGGGCTCGAGCCCGGGCGCCTCGGCGAATTCGTGCGCCATCCCCGGGATGGTGACGAGCTCGGATCGCCGCTCCCCCAACGCCTTGTGGAGGGCCTCGGCCGGTTCGGTGATCGAAACGTCGTCCTCCTCGCCGATGACGAGCAGGACCGGCGCGGTCAGTTCGTCGGCCCGCCGCACGTAGTCGTACTCGTTCGCGACCGCGCGGGACCGGTCCGACCAGTGATAGGTGACGTCGTAGACCCGTTCGTTCGCCGCGATCACCGGCGCCAGCTGGGTCACCGGGTTCACCAGCGCGGCCGCCGCCACCGGGATCTCCGGGTGGGTCAGCATCTGCAACGCGACCGCGCCGCCCTGCGAACCGCCGACCAGCCCGACCGGTCCGTCCTCAATGGACAGGCGGGAGCGCAGTTCCGCCACCGCGGCCGGGAACTCCGCCTCGACCTGCCTGGTGAGCGGTTCGACGACGTTGAGCACGTTGTCCTCGCTCGCGAGCCGGAAGAAGCCCTCGAAACCGTCCTCGGGGAACCGTTTACCGGTCAGCGGCAACCCGAGGTGCACCCGCCACGCGTGCAGGTCCCGCATCGGCAGCGCCGCCGCCATGGCCGCCTCGCTGAACGGCGCGCCCAGCAGGTGCCACGTCAGCACCAGCGGCGCCGGACGCTCGCCGTCCGACGGCGGCAACGCCATGAACGGAACTCCTGCTGCCACGCCTTCGATCGCTTCGGTACTCATCGTCATGGGAACAGCTAATCGCGAGGTCAGGGCCGGGATCCAACAGCCGTTCGGACCGCGACGACAACCATCGGTTGTCACCGCACAAGGGAAGAGCGGGCACCGTTGACGCCCTTTGGGGCAGCATTGCTACGACGAACGGCCGCGCTCGAAGGAGCTGAAAAAGCGCAAGATACGCGGCCGAAACATGATCATTACCCACGAGCATGATCAACGTGGTAGCGGTGAATCCCCAGCGTGACCAGCGAAGACTCGCCAACCGGCAACATTCGCCTTTTCGTGCAATTCGTTCTGGTTTCGACCGTCACGATGTGGACACAGAGTGATGGGCGTCTGGGCAGATCATGGCGTAGGGGGATATCTTCCTGCCCTAACCTAGCCCCTGTGTCGGGGGCAACGCCTACCGGCGGCTGGTTGGTCATGGGAGGTAGTCGGTGTCAGGAGTGCGTTTTGGACGGGTTTTCGCCGTCGCGGCGGCTGCGTCGCTGGCGCTGGCGGGCTGTGCAGGCGGCAGCAGCTCGTCCGGCAGCGGTGACAGCAGCACGCTGAAGATCGGGTTCATGGGTGACCTCACCGGTGAGAACTCCGGGATCGTGATCCCGCCCCGCAACGGCGCCAAGCTCGCTATCGACGAGTACAACAAGACGAACCCGGCGATCAAGCTGGAGCTCAAGGAATACGACAGCCAGGGCAAGCCCGAGCAGGCGACGTCGCTGATCGCGACCGCCGTCGGCCAGGACAAGATCACCGCGCTGATCGGCCCGGCCTTCTCCGGTGAGTCGAAGGCCATCGGCGGTCAGCTGGAACAGAACAAGATCCCGAGTGTCTCGCCCTCGGCCACCAACGCGGGCCTCTCCTCGAACGGATGGAAGTACTGGCACCGCGTCGTCGCAAGCGACGCCAGCCAGGGACCGGCGATCGCCAACTTCCTCATCACGGCGAAGTCGCCCAAGAAGGCCTACATCATCTCGGACGACCAGGAATACAGCGTCGGCCTGGCCGACAACTTCGAGAAGACCTTGAAGGAGAAGAACGTCCCGTCCGAGCGCGACAAGTTCGCCAAGGACGCGTCGGACTACTCCTCGACCGTGCAGAAGGTCAAGGCCGCGAACCCGGACATCATCCTCTTCGGTGGCTACTACGCCCAGGGTGGCCGTCTGCTCAAGCAGCTGCGTGACGGCGGTGTGACCGCCACCTTCGCGACCGGTGACGGTTCGCTCGACGCCCAGCTGGTCAGCGGTGCCGGTGCCGCGGCCGCCGAGAAGGCCGTCGTCGGCTGCCCGTGCAACATCCCGGACGCCGGCTCCACCGACGAGTTCAGCACCAAGTACAAGGCCGCGTTCAACGTCGACCCGGCGATCTACTCGAGCGAGGGTTACGACGCCGCGACCGCCATCATCAACGCGGTCAAGACCGGCGCCAACACCCCGGAGAAGATCAACGAGGCCCTCAAGACGATCGACTTCAAGGGCGCCTCGAAGCAGATCAAGTTCAAGGAGAACGGCGAACCGTCGACGGACGCGATCAACATCTACCAGGTCACCGGTGGTGTCCTGAAGAACCTCGGCGTCTCGACCGAAGCCAAGCTCAACGGCTGACGGAGCAGATAGGAACACCTAACGGAAGCGGGTTCCGCGAAGGCGTGAGCCGGTATTCGGTTTTGCCTTCCATTAGTNGGGGCGCTGTGCGGACACAGCACCCCCGCTTCCCGCAAATGTGGCGAAAGAAATCCTCGCCCCGTCCCGTAAGGCATCCACGTCATGCTTCAAGATCTGCAAGCCCAGTTCCTCGGTAGCACCATCGGCGGACTGGTCGCCGGAAGCATCTACGCCCTCATCGCCCTCGGCTACACAATGGTCTACGGCGTGCTCCGGCTCATCAACTTCGCACATTCCGAAATCTTCATGATCGGGACGGTCACGTCCCTGTTCGTCCTCATCACCATCGCGGGCGGCACCGCCCCGATCACGCTCGGCGTGTTCGGGATGATCGCGGTACTGCTGCTGATCATCATCGCTTCGGCCGCCGTGTCCGGCGGCGCGGCGGTGCTGCTGGAGCAAGTGGCGTACCGGCCACTCCGCAAGAAGGGCGCCACCCGGCTGGCCGCCCTGATCTCCGCCATCGGCGCCTCGCTGTTCCTGCAGGAACTGTTCGGCCTCGAGATCATCGAATGGATCACGGACAAGTCCGGCCGCGTGCAACAGAACGCGCCGCGCTTCATCCCGCACGAAGAGCTGTTCCACATCGGCAACGGGGTGGTCCGCACGGACCACGTGTTCGTCGTCGTCGGTGCCGTGATCATGATGATCGGGCTCGACCAGCTGGTCAGCCGCACCCGCATCGGCCGAGGTATCCGCGCCACGGCGCAGGATCCCGAAGCCGCCGTGCTGATGGGCGTGAGCATCGACAAGATCGTGCGCCTCACCTTCCTGCTCGGCGGCGCGATGGCCGGTGTCGCCGCCGCGCTGTACGTGATGGAGTACGAGAACACCGACTACCGCATCGGGTTCCTCCTCGGCATCAAGGCGTTCACCGCGGCCGTGCTGGGAGGTATCGGCAACCTGCGCGGCGCCCTGCTGGGTGGCATCGTGCTCGGTTTGGTGGAGAACTGGAGTTCCATCTTCTTCGGTTCGGCTTGGAAGGACGTCACCGCCTTCGTGGTATTGGTGCTCGTCCTGATGTTCCGTCCCACCGGCATCCTCGGTGAATCGCTGCAGCGGGCACGCGCATGAAGGGCAACGAAGAAGTGGCTGAAAAGTCCCCAGAGAACGGAAAGCCGACGCGCGCCGGCTTTCACCCCGTGGACGGCATGCGGGATTGGTGGGCACGCGCTCCGCATTGGCAACGCTATGGCGTGTACATCGCCCTGATCATCGGCGCGCTGATCCTGCCCGCGCCCGCGATCGGTTCGTTCATGTCGCCGGAATCGGACTGGACCACGGTCCTGATCTTCCCGGTCGGGGTGTACATCCTGCTGGCGATCGGCCTGAACATCGTGGTCGGCCACGCGGGCATGCTGGATCTCGGGTTCGTCGCGTTCTTCGCGATCGGCGCGTACACGCTCGCCGTGATGGGCACCCTGCACGGCTGGGGATTCTGGGGCACGCTCGTGCTCGGTATCTTCCTGGCGGCGATGTCAGGGGTGATCCTCGGTGCTCCGACGCTCCGGTTGCGCGGTGACTATCTGGCCATCGTGACGCTCGGCTTCGGTGAGATCGTCCGGATCACCGCGACGAACACCGACGCCATCGGCGGCGCCCGCGGTATCACCAACATCCCGCACCCGGAGCCCATGTTCGGGACCGAGTTCCTGCTCGACCCGGCGCCGTACTACTACCTGATCCTCGCGGCGATCGTGATCGCGATCATCTTCTCGGTGCGGCTGCACAAGAGCCGGGTCGGGCGGGCGTGGGCGGCCATCCGCGAGGACGAGGACGCCGCCGAGCTGATGGGTGTCCCGACGTTCAAGTTCAAGCTGCTGGCGTTCGCCATCGGCGCCATGCTCGGCGGTATGGCCGGTGTGGTCTACGCCAGCAAGGCCGTCTTCATCGAGCCGAACAACTTCCCGTTCATCCTGTCCGCGACCATCCTCGCGGCCGTGGTGCTCGGTGGTGCGGGCAACCTGCCCGGTGTCATGCTCGGTGCCTTCCTGGTCGCCTGGCTTCCGGAACGGTTCCGGTTCCTGTCCGAGTACCGCATCCTGATCTTCGGTGGTGTGCTGGTGCTGATGATGGCGCTGCGGCCGGAGGGTCTGCTGCCGTCGCGGCAGCGCAAGGCGGAACTACACGAAGGAACGGGCGGGATGGGTGCCATGGGCGCCGAAGTCGCGGGTCCGGATTCCGAGGCTTCGGCGGAGGTGACGAAATGAGCGCGCTGCTCGAATTCGACAACGTGACGATGCGCTTCGGCGGTGTCACGGCCTTGAAGGAAGTCAACCTCACCATCAACCAGGGTGAGATCTTCGCCCTGATCGGCCCGAACGGCGCGGGGAAGACCACGGTCTTCAACGTGATCACCGGTGTTTACCGGCCGACCGAAGGCCAGGTGCGCTTCGGCGACACCCGGATCGACGGTATGAAGCGGTTCAAGGTCAACCAGGCCGGGATCGCCCGCACCTTCCAGAACATCCGGCTGTTCCACAACATGTCGGCTTTGGAGAACGTGATGGTCGGTGCGGACTCGCACCACAAGACCGGCGCGATCTCGGCGACGCTGGGCCTGCCCATCCACCGCAAGGAGGAGAAGCGGGGCCGCGAGCTGGCGAGGGACCTGCTGGACTTCGTCGGCATCGGCCGGGTCGAGCACAACACCGCGAAGAACCTCTCCTACGGCGACCAGCGCCGTCTGGAGATCGCGCGTGCGCTCGCGACCGACCCGAAGCTGTTGCTGCTCGACGAGCCCGCCGCCGGGATGAACCCGGCGGAGAAGAACTCGCTGCAGCAACTGATCCGCAAGATCCGTGACGACGGCCGGACCGTGCTCCTCATCGAGCACGACATGGGCTTGGTCATGCAGATCGCCGACCGGCTGGCCGTGCTCGACTTCGGCCAGAAGATCGCAGAAGGGCTCCCCCACGAGGTGCAGAACAACCAGAAGGTGATCGAGGCTTACCTGGGGGTGGCGGAAGATGCTTCTTGAGGTTCAGGACATCAACGTCCACTACGGGAAGATCGCCGCGCTCAAGGGAATGAGCATCGAGGTCGGCGAGGGCGAGATCGTTTCGCTCATCGGGGCCAACGGCGCCGGCAAGACCACGACGCTGAAGACGATCTCGGGCCTGCGTCCGCTGACCAGCGGCCGGATCCTCTTCGACGGCAAGGACATCTCGAAGACGCCCGGCCACAAGCGGGTCGAGCTCGGGATCGGCCAGTCACCGGAAGGCCGGGGCGTGTTCCCCGGCATGACGGTGCAGGAGAACCTCCTGATGGGTGCCTACACCCGCAAGGACGATCTGAAGGCCGACCTCGACGAGGTCTACGAGCTGTTCCCGCGGCTGAACGAACGCAAGACCCAGTTCGGCGGCACGATGTCCGGTGGCGAGCAGCAGATGATCGCCATCGGCCGCGCGCTGATGACCAAGCCCAAGGTGCTGCTGCTCGACGAGCCGTCCATGGGCCTGGCGCCGATGCTGATCGCGCAGATCTTCGACATCATCCGCGAGATCAACAAGCGCGGGACCACGGTCCTGCTGGTGGAGCAGAACGCGCAGCAGGCGCTGAAGCTCTCCGACCGCGCGTACGTGCTGGAGACCGGTGAAGTGGTCAAGAGCGCCCGCGGTGCCGAGCTGCTGGACGACCCGCAGGTGCGGGCCGCCTACCTCGGTGGTGACCTGGGCGTCTGACGCCTTTCGGGAAGGGCCCCGTCGCGTTTCGCGGCGGGGCCCTTCTCATGCCAGCTTGATGTCGGTGCCGGTGAGGTTCTTCATGTCGGTCAGCGTCGGACCGCCGAATGCGCGCAGCACCACGGGTTTCGCCTCTTTGGGCAGGTCGAAGTAGAGGTCGAACTCGACCCGCACACCGCGCCCCAGCTCGAACCTGTCCGGCTGCCGTTTGATCGTCATCGCCTGGTTGTCGACCGCGATCACCGCGCCGGAATCGGTGACCAGCTGCTGGCGCCGGGTGTCGAAGAGGATCCCGGACAGCCCCTTGCCCGTGACCACCAGCCGGAGCCGGACGAACTGTCCCTTCGCCTCGAACTCGGCGTGGCTGCCGGTGAGGCTGGGGAGCCCGGCGGCCAGCCCGATGAGGGAGAACTCGGTCTCCCCGTTGAGCGCGGGCGGCAGGTGCAGCGCGGTCTCGTCCGGGCGGACCTCCCGCGCGGGGAGGTCGTAGACGGGTTTGGCGGGCGGCTGCTCCTGCCCGGCGGAGCATCCGGCGAGCAGGAACAGGACCGAGGCCGCCGCCGTCAGGCGCTTTCTCATCGGACGACCTTCACGATCAGGTGCGGCCACCCGTCCACCTCCGGCATTCGTATCGCGCCGATCTCCTCCCCTGGCAGGAAACGCACCGTCGTGCCGGTCGTGCCGTCGTCGTCGATCGGCGACAGGTCGGTGGCCGGGACACCGCGTTCGTAACGTTGGGTCCAGGAACCGTTGCGACGCCGGTTGGTGTGCACGAGCCAGTCGCTCAGCGCGGCCACGACCGACACACCGCGGCGCGGATGACCGTCCGGGAGCCGTTGCGCCTCAGGGGAATCGAAGAAACGCAGATCCTTGGTCGACATGACCGGCTTCTTCACGAACCCGCCGTGCCCGTCGGCGCGGGTGTCGGTGCCCCGGCCGTCGTCCGCCACGGAGATCGAACCGTCGGGATGGAACGTGACGACGGCATGCCCGCCGCCGGTGCTTTCGGCCTCCTCCGCCGCGTAGGCGAGCACTTCGAGGACGAGGTGCGCGGCCCCGCCGGGGGCGAACTCCCCAGGGTTCCGGCGGATGCGCGCCAGATGGTCGAGGTCCACCGAACCGGCCCAGTCGTGCGTGGTGTTGCGCCATTCACTCACCCCGTCGATTCTGCCTGGTCCGGGGCTACTGTGCGGCTGTGGAGTTACGTCGTCTTCGATATCTGTGTGCCGTGGCGGAGGAAGGGCATCTCACTCGCGCCGCGGAGCGCCTCGGCATCCGATCGTCGTCGCTCAGCCAGCAGATCATCGCGCTGGAACGGGAACTGGACGCGACGTTGTTCGTCCGCACCCAGGCGGGGATGACGCCCACCGCCGCCGCGCTGGCGCTGCTCCCCCACGCCCGCCGGATGCTGGAGGAGGCCGACCTCGGCGCACGGGCCGTCCGCGACACCGTGGGCCGGCCGCTCCGCATCGGTGTGACACCGGGCGCACCGGCGGCCGTCCTTCCCGCCCTGTACGCGGAAGCGGTGGAGATCGACGACCTTTCCGCGGCACGGCAGCTCGAACTCCTCCGTCGCGGCGCGCTCGATGCCGGTCTGCTCGCCCTTCCCGAGGACGTGGACGGCCTGCGGGTGGTCGTCGTGAGCGAGCGGCCGCTGGGCGTGCTCGTCGCGGACACTCACCCGCTGGCTCGGCTGGACACCGTGGGTTGGGAGGACCTCGCCGGGCTGGAACTCCTTCTGTACGAACGGAAGCTGGCCCCTGGGTATCACGACGCGCTGCTCGCGGACTGCGCGGCGGCGGGCTGGCAGCCGGCTCGCGTACGCTCCGGGCCGCCCCGCCGGTCGCTGTTCGCCGCCGAATTGCGGTACGGCGGCGACGTCGTCGCCTTGCGCCCCGAGGAAGAACCGGCCCAAGGTCTGCGACGGCTGCCGCTGCGAGAGGCACCGGTCGTCCGGCACGCGCTCGTGTGGGATCCGGCGCACGAATCCTCTGATCGGATCGCGGCGCTGGTATGACAGCGCCCACAACGGATTCCCGCGCCGCCCCCTCGACCTCTCCTGTTCGGTGACGCCGGACGGCCGTTCGGATTCGCCTCGTGGACGGCGCCCTCGTTTCGCGATTACCTCACGGTGTTCGAGAACGAAGGAGAATCGTCATGCGACAGTGGGGTTTCGTGTACCTGGCCGACGGCTGCGACCCGGCGCGGGACGTGTCCCGTGTGGACAGCGGGCAATGCCTGACGGTGCTGATCGGTGTCGGCCGCGTGGACCAGGTCGTCGCCGCGGCCCGGCGGCTGGTCGACGAAGGGGCGCAGCTGATCGAGCTGTGCGGCGCGTTCGGTCCTGTTTGGACGGCGCGGGTGATCGAGGCCGTGGGGAGCGAGGTTCCGGTCGGGAGCGTGATGTACGGCGCCGAAGCCACGGAACAGCTTCACGACCTGTTCGGCGGCTAGCAGTCGTCGATGTGTGCGGATTCGACGCAGGCGGCGACCTCGGCGTGGCCCGCCGCCTGGTACAGCAGGTTGTACAGCGTTTCGCGCTGATCCTTGCCGAGCGCGCCGAGCACCTCGTCCTCGACCGCGGCGAGGGCGAACTCCGCCTTGACGAGTTGCTTGGCGCCGACGTCGGTGAGTTCGACGATATGCCGCCTCCGGTCCTCCGGTGACCGCCTGCGTTCGATCAGGTTCGCGGACTCCAGGTCGTTGAGCAGCCCGACGACGTTCGTGCCGTCCATCTCCAGCGTCTTCGCGAGGTCCTGCTGCGAACAGCCGCCGAGGTCACGCAGCACGGTCAGCGCGACGAGATGCCGGGGCCGCAGGCCGAGTGGGGCCAGGACGGACTCGCTGCGCAGCCGGATCCGGCGGGTGACGTGGTCGAGCAGCGCTCCGCAGCGATGCGGGGGCTGGTTCACGACCGGGAGTTCGGGCACTCGTCAAGTGTACGTTCCCACATGATGACCACCACAGCATAAATAGTTTGCGTTACACAAACTATCTATGCAAGATAGTAGACATGACGAATCTGCTGCACATCGACTCGAGCATCACGGGCGAGCACTCGGTCAGCCGCCGCCTCACCGCACGGGCGGCCGCCGCCTGGCGCGCCGCGCATCCGGAGGGCACCGTCACCTACCGTGACCTGGGCGCCGACCCGCTGCCGCATTTGGACGCGGTGACCAACACCGCCAAATCCGTGCCGTCGGAGCAGCACACCCCGGAGCAGGCCGCGGCCTGGCGGCTGATCAACGAGCTCGTAGACGAGGTGAAGGCGGCCGACACGATCCTGCTGGGCCTGCCGCTGTACAACTTCGGCCCGCCGAGCACGGTCAAGGCCTGGGTCGATCACCTGATCGCGCCCGGACTGTCGGTCGATGCCGAGACTCGAGAAGGTCTGCTCGGCGGACGCGACTTCATCGTCGTGACCTCACGCGGCGGCGGTTACGGCGAAGGCACCCCACGTGAAGGCTGGGACCACGCACAGTCATGGATCCCGCACGGTGTCTGGCTGACCGGGCTCGAACCGCGGTTCGTCACCGCCGAGCTGACCATGGCGAAGGTCAACCCGGCGATGGCGGATCTCATCCCACTGGCCGAGGCCAGCGAGGCCGAGGCCGAACGCGCCATCGACGCTTTGTGGACTCCCGTGGCGGCTTGATCACGCCGCGGCGGTTCGCCGGTAGGTGAGCACGACGATCCCGGTGTCGAGGGTCCGGGTCGCGGCCAGTTCGAGCGGAATGTTGCTGCCGTCGCGGAAGAAGAGGGTCGCGGGATCGCCGTGGCCGGACAGGACGGGGTGCAGCCACACCCGGATTTCGTCGAGCAGACCCGCCTTGAGAAGGGTGTGCGCGAGCCGCCCGTAGCCGTACATGAGGATGTCCTGGCCAGGCTGCTCCTTGAGCTTGGCCACTTCCTCGGTCACGTCACCGTGGATGATCGTGGTGTTGCGCCAGGTGGCCTGTTCTTCGGTGAGCGTGGTCGAGACGACGTAGTGCGGCAGGGAGTTCATTCGCTCGCCGAAGTCACCCGCTTCCATGGTGGGCCAAACCTCCGCGAATGCCGTGTAGGTCTCGCGCCCCAGCAGCACCGCGTCGCTCGCGAACAGCTGTTCGCGGGCGAGCGCCTGGGCCTCTTCCCCGAAGTACGGGAAGTGCCACTCCTCCATGTGGTCGATGTCGCCGTCGAGGGACATGTTGACCGACGTGACGATCTTTCTCATCGTGGATTCCTCTGTTGTGGTTCACGGACGGGTCCGAAGGTTCCGAAGCGGGCTTCGAGTTCGCGGGCGGCGGCCAGGCAGACGTCTTCGCGATGGCGCGACCCGATCAGCTGCACGCCGAGCGGCTGGCCGTCGTCGATTCCGGTGGGCACGGCGACCGCGGGAACACCGACACAGGTGGTGGCGGTGCACAGCCGCATGCCGAACATGACCCGCAGCCCCTGTTCCGGGTCGAACGGGTCGGCGTCGAACGGGCGCCAGGTCGAGACCGGGCCGAGAATCACCGGATATCGCTCGGCGAAGGCCGCCCATTCGCGCATCACGCCGAAGCGCGTGGCGGTCGCGTCCAGATAGTCGTCGAGTGTCGATTCGCGACGCTGGGCGAAGGAGAGTTCCATGTGCTGCGCCGATTGTTCGGTGAGCAGCGGCCGGATCGACGGCCAGCGGCGGCTGAACTCCGCGGTGATCAGCGTGCCGTAGGCGGTCAACGCGTCCGCCAGCCGCGGCGGTTCGGCCTCCTCGACCTCGTAACCCGCTTCGGCCAGTGCGGCGGCGGCTTTGTCGATCTCGGCGCGCATCCGCGGGTCGACGCCGAGTCCGGCGGGGTCCGCGCAGACGGCGACCCGGCGCGGCACCGCCGGAAGCCGCCCGCCGTACGGGATGGCCCGAGGATCGGCCGGATCGGTGCCCGCGAGCGCGTCGAAGGCCAGCGTGAGGTCCTCGACGGTCCGGGCGATCGGACCGTCGACCGGAAACAGCTGCGAGGCGAGCGTCGGATCGGATCCGCCGATCCGGTGGTCCGTCGCGACCCGCCCGTACGAAGGCTTCAACGCGGTCAGGCCGCAGAACAGGGCGGGCAACCGGACCGAGCCGCCGGAGTCGTTGCCGAGGCCGATCGCCGCCATCCCCGAGGCCACCGCGGCCGCGTCGCCGCCGCTGGTCCCACCGGGCGTCCGGATAGCACCCCAGGGATTGACGGTCTCGCCGAACAACTGGCTCACCGTGACGTTGCCCGCCAGCGTCAGGTCCGGCATGTTGCCGTGCCCGAGCGGGATCGCACCCGCCGCGCGCAGCCGCCGGACCGGCGGAGCGTCCGCACTCGCCACGGCGTCCTTGAAATGCGGGACGCCATGGGTCGTCGGATGTCCGGCGACGTCGATGTTCTCCTTCACCGTCACCGGGACCCCCGCGAGCGGACCGGGGTCCACGCCGTCGCGGATCAGCGCGTCGATCCGATCGGCTTCGCCCGCCGCCTCGTCGAATTCGGCCGTCACCGCGTTGACCAGCGGATTGACCTCGGCGACACGGGCCGCGTGGACCTCCAGAACCACGCGGGCCGGCACCTTCCCGCTGCGCACCGCCTCGGCGATCTTCGCCGCGGACCACGTCCAGACCTCGCTCATGGCGACGAATATACACATCTGTATCCGGATACGAATGTGTATACCGCTGTCCGTGAAGGCCTCCTTGAGGGACTCTGGGTCCCTCAAGGAGGGCNGCCATCGTCTGGGCCATCCTCGCCGGTTGGGTGGCGCTGGCGGGCGGGTCCCTCAAGGAGGCCTTCACGGACCACTGAATCAGCCAATGCCCGCGGCGAAGACGTGCATCGCGGTGTTCGACGGAAGCGTCACCGCGACGACCTCCTTCCCCGCGGTCAACGGGACCGAGTTCGCGAACACCCGGTACGGCGTGGTCGGATACGCCGCCCCCGTACGGGTGTTCTTGCCCATCACGGTCGCCACCGTGGTCGCGCCGTACTGGGCCGGATCGGCACAGCACCAGTTCGGGAAGCCGAGTTCGGCTCGGCTGGTGCTGCCGTCGGCGTAGCGGACGACGACAGTGCCCTTCGCCGTGCCCGTACCGGTTCCGGCCAGCACCAGCTTGGCGCCCGTACCGCGCACCGCGATGGTCTGTCCGGACGCGAGGACGTTGTCCTTCTGCCCGGTACCGGTTCGCGGCCAGGTCAGCTGAGCACCGAGCGCGGAGAAGCCCGCACCCGGTTTGAGACCCGCCTCGGCGAGGCCTTCCGCCCGGAAACTGCTGCCGCCGCCGTCGAGGTCCCCCGCCGCGACGTGAGCCGCGTCGGTGACGCCGACGTTGCCGTAGGCCGCGGCCAGCGAACCGTGCGGGACGGTGACCGTCACCGAGTCGGTGACCCGGTTCTCCCCGAGCCGTGCCTGGTACGACGCCGACGCGGTGAGCTGGTAGTCGTCCGGTTCGATCCCCGCGTCCGGCGTCACCTTCACCGGCACCCGTACGGTCTCGCCGGGCATCACCAGTCGCGGCCCCGCCGGCACCTCGGCGCGGAATCCGTTGGCCGGCAAGGAGAACTTGACGTTCCGGACCGGCAGCGGCGTGCTGTTGGTGAAGCTCAACGTGCCGGTCGCGGTCTGCCCGGGACCGGCGACCGCCGGGACGGACAGGGTGACCGAGCCGTTGCGATCCTCCGGGAAGATCCCACCGACCGCGCTCGTGCCGAACAGGCGGACGTCCTGGCGGTCACCGGCGCCGATCTCGCCGGTCTTGACCCGCGCGACCCCACCGGCGGCCGGGTCGAACCACCAGCCCGACGCCGCCGCGTCCAGTTCGGCCCTGCTGCCGTACTGCCGCAGGATCGAGGTCCCGGCCAGAACCGTCGCGGGCTTGCTTCCCGTGTGGACGGTCAGCTGGTAGTTCCGCGACGCGGGCTTCCCGGCGTAGGAACCGGAACTGGCGCCGATCCCGACCGTGACCGTGCCCAGGCCGGACGTCGGCGCGTCGACGGTGAACGTCTGCTTCGCCTGGTCGCCGTTCTTGTACGCCCTGGTCACGCCGTCGTCCTCGGTGAGCGTGAACGAACCCTTGCCCTGCGGGTAGACGTCGAGGTCGAGCACGCCCTGGTCCCTGGTCTGCCACGACTTCGTGCCCTCGGCCCACATCGGCACCACGGCCCCGGCGCGGACGAACAGCGGCAGCGTGTCGAGCGGCGCGTCGTAACCGTCCACAGTGGTCGGACCGGTGTAGGTCTTGCCGCTCCAGTAGTCGACCCAGGTGCCCTTCGGCAGGTAGATCCCGTTGCGCACGGTCGAGTTCTCGTACACCGGCGCGACCAGGAAATCCTTGCCGGACAGGAACTCGTACTTCGCCTTGTCGCCCCAGACGTTCGGGTCGTCCGGGTACTCGAGCGCCAGCGGGCGGACCTGGCCGACGCCGGTCTTGTGCGCCTCCACCGAATGGCTGTAGGTGTAGGGCAGCAGCCGCTCCTTGAGCAGCAGGTACTTGCGGTTGATCGAGGTGTACGGCTCGCCGTAGCGCCACGGCTGCTTGTCCGACGCGGCCCAGCCGTCCATCGTCATCGAGACCGGCAGGAACGCCTTCCACTGCAGGTCGCGGACGTAGGTCTGCGGGCTGCCGCCGAAGATGCCGTCGATGTCGCCGGTATTGTACGCGATCCCCGACGTCGTGGCGCCGGCGTAGGTCGGGATCTGCCACTTGATGTAGTCGTAGGAACCGGCCTGGTCGCCACTCCACAGCACGCCGCAGCGCTGGGCGCCCGCCCAGCTGACCGGTGTCCAGACGAAACCGCGCGCGTCGCTGTTGTCCTCGATGCCCTTGTGCGCGGTGTCGCACGCGTCCAGCGCGAACTGGTATCCCGGGCCGACCCATGCGACGTCCAGTTTGCGGACCCGGACCCCGGCCTTGACCTCCTCGACCTGGTTCGGCACGCCGTCCTCGGTCCACAGCCCGAGTTGCATGTTGTTCTTGCGGAGGCCTTCGCCCGTCTGCTGGAGGTTTTCGTATCCGCAGCCGTAGCCGTCGTTGACCAGCATCCAGCCGTTCGGCATCCCGTGCTCGGTGTACCCCTCCGCGACCTTCACCGCGTCCAGGGTGTGCCGCTCACCGCGGTTGGCGTTGTGCAGGTAGCAGTCGGCGTCACCGTGTTCGAGACCGTAGAGCGGTGGCAGGAAAGGTTTCCCGACCAGATCGGTGTAGCCGGAGATGACGTCCTTGAGCCCGTCGCCGACGACGTACGTCGCGTCGAAGCGGCGCTCGTCGTGCGTGGTGCGCACCGGCTCGGCGAAGGCGTAGGTGCCTTGCGCGAAGGTGTTGCGCAGCACGCCGTATCCCGCCGTCGAGGCGTAGAACGGCTGCGAATTCGGGGCCCCGCCGTCGTTCCAGTTGTAGTCGGCGAAGATCCGGATCGCCTGGTCGCGGTGGCTGAAGCGGCCGTTCTGCTCGCCGCCGCCGACGAACTGCTCGGTCGCGGTTCGCGCCAGGGTCTGCGTGGTCTGCTTGCCGGTCCAGGACAGCGGTGCCGACTCCTCCCAGAGCCGCTTGCGGTCCGCGCCGTCGTACAACGCGAGCCGCAACGGGTGCTTGTACGCCCGCAGCGTGGCCTTGGCCGTGGAAACCGCCCAGTAGTCCCCCTTGTCCGTCCTCTTCGGCGTGACCGGGTCGCCGGTGCGCGGCAGCACGATCTTGCTCCCGGCCGGATCGGTGAACGTGCCGTCCGGCGCCAGCCAGACCCGGACGGCGCCTTCGGCCGGGAAGCTGACGCGCACCGCGGCGCTTCCCGAATTCAGGGTGACCGTGGCGCCGTCGCCGGAGATCCCGGTCAGATCACCCAGCTTGCCGGACGACGCCGCGGCCGGATCGGCGTGGGCGGCGACCGGGGAAAGCCCGAGTAAGGCCACTGCGGCCAAACAACTCAGGGATTGCGCAACTCTGCTCATTCGAGACACCTTTCGCGCATGAATACGCAAGATGGTCTCTGTATAGCGCACGGTTCGCGCAAAGTCATCCGCCGAAGCGGTGCTGCCGACTTTCGTCGGGTCGCGCGAAGATCCTTATGTCACAAGGAGTGCGCAAAAGACGTGAAGGCTCCCTTCCCCACCCTCAAGGCAGGGTCCCGGCGAAGTCGCACAAACGCTGGCCGGCGCCGTTCTTGGTGATTCGAGGTGGGCCTCCCGAATGGGGCCGATGACAGAGGCCCTGAACGGACGATGTCCACAAGGGAGGCCAAAGGGGAAGGTGAATGTCCGTTTGATGCCTATCTGTACGGTTTTGATCGGGGTCGTGAGTGGTAAGGACCGTCTTTATCGCTCACGACCCCTTCGCAAAACGCCCGAATCGGGCACAGCCACCCCGAAAGCATCCCCTGTTGACAGTCGAGAAGTGTCAGGCCACCGCGACGGGCCCTCCGCCACCCACTTGGGCAGCGTGAACACGACTTCGCCGGAACCCTGACCCTCAAGGTAGTGAAGGAGGCCTTCACGGACTTGGTCAGACCGCCTGGACCTCGACGCCGGCGGCCTCGAACGCCCGCAGCACCTTCGGATCGGCGTTGGAGTCGGTCACCAGCGCGTGCACCTGGGGGGTCGCGCAGATCCGCGCGAACGCGCGGCGGCCCAGCTTCGATCCGTCGGCGACCGCGACGACGCGTTCCGCCCGCTCGACCATCAGCCGGTTGATACTCGCCTCACCTTCGTGATGAGCGAAGGCGCCGGCGTCGGCATCGAACGCGTCGACGCCGAGGAACAGCAGGTCGATCGTCAGTTCGCTGAGCACGCGAGTCGCCAGCGGACCACTGAGCTCGAACGATTGCGGACGCGCGACCCCACCGGTGACCACGATCTTCACATGCGGCCGGACCGCGAGTTCGTGCGCGATGTTCAGTGCGTTGGTGACCACCGTGAGCCCGGGCGAATCACGGAGACCGGCCAGATCGGACCGCGTGGCCAGCGACCGCGCGACGCCGGCCGTCGTCGTCCCGCCGTTGAGGCCGACCACCATGCCCTGCGCGACGAGCGCCGCCGCGGCGACGCTGATCCGCTGCTTCTCGGGCACGTGCCGCGCGGTCTTGTACCGCAGCGGCAGGTCGTAGGCGAGGTCGTTGGCCACCGCACCACCTCGGGTGCGGGTGAGCAACTGCTGCTCCGCCAGGTGATCGAGGTCGCGCCGGATCGTGGCCGCGGAGACGTTCAGCTCCTCGGCCACGTCCTCGACGTCGATCTTTTCCCGCTGCCCCAGCAGGTCCAGCAGGGTGCTCAGCCGTTCGTGCCGGGCCATCGGCGCCACTCCTAGCTCGCTGCGGCCTATCGCGCATACCGGTGCGCTGTTGGCCACTGTTTCGAGCAGTATGCTGCATCGCGGTTGTCCGCCGCGAGCGGCATGCCGGTCGAGCGGCCCGGCCGGTCACTTCATCCGGAAGTCGTGCTCTTCCGGCAGCGGTTCCTCGGAAACCGCTGCCCAGGTGTCGGACAAGGACGTTTCCCCTTCCCTGATGTTCGCGACCTCGAAACCGGTGTCGTACACGGCCTTGGCCCCGGCGACGTCGCCGAGGGCGAGCCGGGTGCGGGCGGTCAGCAGGGCGATCCGCCCCTCCACGGGCAGCCCGTCCAGCAGCTCGCTCGCTTCGTCCGGGAGCCCCGCGGCGAGTTGCGCCGCGATGGCCTCGACGACCAGAGGACGCAGTGACGGCGCGAGGGCGACCGCGCGCCGGTACAGCCAGGCGGCCTCGTGCCCGGCCGTGACGACCGCGAGATTCCGCAATGCCCAAGGGTTCTCGGCCGCCGAGACGGACTCGCGCCAGGCGCCGACCGCGTCCGAATGCCGTCCGGCCGCCCAGTGCGCGACACCGCGGTGGTACCAGGTCAGCCAGTTCTTCGGCGCGTACTCCATGAGATCCGCCCAGTACCGGTTCACCAGCGTCGGCGGCGGCACCGCGAGCGGATCACCGTCCGGCGGCGTCCCGTCGAGCAACGCGAGCCACGGCTCCTGCTCCGGCCCGAGCGATTCGTCCGGGAACGGCGTGCCGGGCAGGCACATCGGCGCGCGCCGGTTCTCCAGCGCGCCCCAGCCGGAACCGGTGGCCAGGAAGGATTCCGGGGTGACGTCGGCGATCTTCCGCCAGTCGCCGTGGTATTCGTCCAGGGCTTCCGCCGACGGCAGACCGGCGGCGACGGCCTCGCGCGCCGTCGCCCAGTCTTCCCCGTGCACCGCGGCCGGATCGGCGACTATCGGCCCGTAGGCCTCCAGCCAGTCCCAGCTCTCCCCCGGCGGCAAGCGCAAGTGCTCCAACTGGGTGCGAGCCAGCCCGGCCTGGATCTCCAGGTAGCCGTCGGCGCCGGGAGCCAGCCACTCCTGCCAGCGGCGTCCACCGGTGGACTCGCCCCACAGGAACAGCTTTCGACCGCGCAACCGACCAGTGGAGGACTGCGCCAGCCCCGTACCGTCAGCCTCGACAGCAGCGACCCACGGCCTTCCGGTCACCTCGAAGAAGTAGTCCGCCGCGGCCTCGGCACGAGCCGGATACGTGAGCTCGCCGGGCACGTCGACCAGGTCGAGCCGCCCCGAATAGCCGTAGTGCCAAGCCTGGGTCGCGGGCGCCAGCACTCGGGTGCCTTCGTTCTGTGGCACAGCGATGTTCGACCACCAGTACACCGGGACGTCGTAGGGATGCGGGTTCCGCACCCGCACGGCCACGAGCAGGTGATCCGAGCCGTCGGGCAGCCAGAAGTCGATCTGGTACGGCAGGTCACGGGTGCGTTCCCACTCCCACAGCCGCAGCACCGGCGTGCCGTCCGGGCCCTCGATCTCCGCGGCGAACATCGGTTCGCAGGTCAGCGTCGTATGCCCGGTACTCCCGAGGTTCCACTCGACACCACCCGCGAACCACGCGTCCCGTAAAGCGAGGTTCGCGGGCTGGAACACCGGATTGCGGTAGAGCAGTTCGCGGCCGGACGGCTTGTGGACCAGCGAGTACAGCCGCCCGCCCAGCGAAGGCAGCACCGTGGCGCGCAGCTTGTCGTTCTCCAGCACCAACGCCGGGAGCTCGTGTTCCGTGCGCTCGCGGGTGTAGGCGTCCTGCAGCAGACACGGCAACGGCGTGTCCAGCCGGCCGTAGCCGATGTTCTCCGCCAGGTCCGGCGGCAGCTCGTCCACATTGGACACCTTGGCCACCGCTTCGGGTTTCCGGAGCGGCGGCAACGGGTTCTCCGGCCCCAGCTCGGCGGCCGGGAGCACCAGTCCGGCGCGGTACAGGCGGGTCATGCGTCCGGGAGCCGATCGCCGGTGGCGGCGTCGAACAGGTGCACCGCGCCCGGTTGCGGCGTCAGGAAGATCGGTTCGCCGCGCTGCCACGGGGCCATGCCCGGCGTGCGGACCGTCAGCACGCGGCCGCCGTCCCGGCAGTACAGGTACTGGTCGCTGCCCAGTTCCTCGACGACCTCGACGACGGCCTCGAAACCGCCGTCCCCGATCGTCCAGCCCTCGGGCCGGACACCGACGACGATGCCGGGGCCGGTCAGCGCCGCACGCTGGGCCGGGGTCAGCGGCAGCCGTGTGCCACCGGCGACGGCGCCGTCGGTGTCCACAGTGGTCTCCAGCAGGTTCATCGCGGGCGAGCCGATGAACCCGGCGACGAACACGTTGACCGGCTTGGCGAACAGCCCGACGGGGGTGTCGCACTGCTGCAGGATCCCGTCCTTCAGCACGGCGACCCGATCCCCCATGGTCATCGCCTCGACCTGGTCGTGCGTGACGTACAGCGTCGTGATGCCCAGCCGCCGCTGCAGGGACGCGATCTGGGTCCGCGTCTGCACCCGAAGCTTCGCGTCCAGATTGGACAGTGGCTCGTCCATCAGGAACACGCTGGGCTCGCGCACGATCGCCCGGCCCATCGCGACGCGCTGCCGCTGCCCGCCGGACAGCTTCGCGGGTTTGCGGTCCAGGTACTCGGTCAGGTCGAGCACGGCCGCGGCCTCGCGTACCTTGCGTTCGCGTTCGGCCTTGGCCATCTTCGCCAGCTTCAAATGGAAGCCGATGTTCTCCCCCACCGTCATATGCGGGTAGAGCGCGTAGTTCTGGAACACCATCGCGATGTCCCGGTCCTTCGGCGGCAGTTCGGTGACGTCGCGGTCGCCGATGTGGATGGAGCCGTCGTCGACGCCCTCCAGCCCGGCGAGCATCCGCAAGGTGGTCGACTTCCCGCAGCCGGACGGGCCGACCAGCACCAGGAACTCGCCGTCGGCGACCTCGAGGTCGAGGCCGTCGACCGCGGGGCGTTCGACTCCGGCGTAGAACCGGGTGGTGTCGGAGAAGGTCACGGTGGCCATCAGGTCCTACTTTCCGGCGCCGAGGGTCAGGCCGGTGATGATCCGGCGGGCGAGCACGAGGTAGAGCACGAGCATCGGGAGCACGACGATCGCCACACCGGCGATCAGGCCGCCGTACTCCGACTGGTAGCTCGCGGCCCCGTAGAAGGTGAAGAGCGCGCGGGAGAGCGTGAAATGCGCCTGGTCCTTGAGGAACACGATCGCCAGCAGCGTCTCGTTCCACAGGCCGATGGCGTTCAGCGTCAGCGCGGTGATCATGCCGCCGCGGGTCAGCGGCAGCATGACCGAGAAGAACGTGCGCGTCGGTGACGCGCCGTCGAGCGCCGCCGCTTCCTCCAGCTCGTCCGGCAGTGACCGGAAGAACCCGGTCATCAGGAACACCGTGAACGGGATCGACAGCGCCACGTACAGCACGAAGAGGCCGTATTCGTTGTCCAGGTGCACTTTGCTGAGCACCACGAACAGCGGGATGATGACCGTCTGGAACGGCACGCCCATGCCGATCGCGACGACGTTCGTCATCGGCCCGGCGCCGCGGACGCCGAGCCTGGTCAGGGCGTACGCGCAGGGCGCCGACACGGCGACCGTGACGACCGTCGCCAGCCCGACCAGGACCACGGTGGTCAGCACGGCCTCGCCGAAACCGGCGTTGTTCCAGGCGTAGATGAAGTTCCGGAACGGCTTGCCGACCTTGAACCACTGGTACGGCAGGTCGAACGGCTTGGTGAAGATCTCCACCGGTGTCTTGAACGACGCCGTGAGCAGCCAGTACAGCACCAGGATGTTGCCTGCGGTGAACAGCCACACGATCGTGGAACCCAGGACGCGCAACGGGCTGAACCGTTTCGCACCGGGGGCCGGACGTGGTTTGCGTGGCGGCTTGCGCACCGGTTTCGCCGCTCGCCGCGCGGGCGCCTCGACGTCGGTGACGGACATTTCGTCTCCCTCAGAACTGGATCGCGTCACGGCGCATCAACCGGCGGAGCAGGACGACGAGCACGGACACCAGCACGATCATCGCCACCGCGCAGGCACAGGCGGCGCCGAAGTCCGGGGTGCCGTTCGAGCCGAAGGTCCGGTCGAACACGTAGATCCCGAGCGTCCACGCCTCGTTGGGCGGGGCGTAGGTGCCCGGACCGGCCAGCACGAACACCAGCTCGAAGATCTTGAGCGCGTTGATCGTCCACAGCACCCCGGCGACACCGACGACGTCCCAGGTCATCGGCAGCGTGATGTTCTTGAACTTCTGCCACGGCGAAGCGCCGCCCAGCTCGGCGTCCTCGTAGAGATACGGCGGGATGCGGTCGACCGCGGCCATCAGGATGGTGATGTAGAAACCCGAGCTGGCCCAGATCAGCGAGGCCGTCACCACACCGGTCACATTGGACGGTGCGAGGAACTTCGCCGCGTCCGCGCCGAGGCTTTCCAGCACGTAGTTCGCGAGGCCTTGCTTCCCCGGCTGGTACTTGAAGACGAAGCCGAGGAACATGCCGAGCGCGACCGGCGCCACGATGTTCGGGAAGAACAGGATCGCGCGGACGATCTTGCCGCCCTTCATGTCCCGCAACACCATGGTGAACAGGAACGCCAGCGCGAACGTGCCGATCCCGCCGAGGAACACGTAGATCAGCGTGTTGCGGAAGGCGTACTGGAACGAGTCGCTCGCCCACATCTGCGTGTAGTTGGTGACGCCGTTGGGCTCCGGCGTGTCTCCCGCCCCGGCCCAGCTGGTGAAGCTCAGCACCACGGTCGCGATCGTCGGCAGTACCAGGAAGGCCAGGTACAGCACCAGCGCCGGCGCGGCGAACGGCCAGAACAGCCGTTTCTTGCGACTCAGGTGCGCCCCGGCCTTCACCGCCCGCGCCGGCGGTGTGATCGGCGTCGTGACCGTGGCCATCAGCCCTGGTTCTTCCAGAACTCGGCGCCCTTGGTGGCGAGCTGGTCCACGAACTGCTGCGGCGTGATCTGGCCCTTCAGCAGCGCGATGTCGGCGGGGTCGAAGACGTCGGTCTGCCATTTGCCGCCGGCGATGCCGTCGATCCCGTCGTACTGCAGGACGTGCTCCTTCTTCGGGTCGTCCAGCGCGGCCTTGACCTGCTTGAGGTCGTCCGGCACGGCGAGGTCGGCGCGCGGCACGAGGTTGTCGGCCACGATCGGGATCCCGGCGAGCAGGTCCTTGTTGAGGAAGTAGGCGATGAACGCCTTGGCCGCCTCGGCGTGCTTGGCCTTCTTGGTCACCGAGAAACCGATCGACATCTGCTCGACGGTGTCGTGCGTGGCGCCTTCGGGCATCGGGAACTGGAAGGAGCCGTAGTTGATCTTCGTTCCGGCGCCCTGCTTGTCCAGGTACTCACGGGTCTCACTCGGCGCCCAGCTGCCGACGTAGAGGAACCGGGAGTCGCCGTCCGCCCAGCGCTGCTGCACCTGCGGGAACTTCGCCGCGTCCCAGCCGTCGATGAAGTACTTGGGCAGCTTCGCGGTTTCGGTGGCCGCCTTGAGGAAACCGGGCTCGGTCTTCCACGCCTGGCCGGTCTTGTCGGTCGCGGCCTTGTAGAGCCCGCCCGCGCCGACGTACCGCTCGGCGAGCTGGGTGTAGAAGTACATGTTGTAGAACGGGATGTCGCCGTCGAGGCTGATGGCGGCCTTGCCGTCGGCCTTCGCCTTGTCGAACAGGCCGATCAGCTCGTCCATCGTCTTCGGCTGCTGGATGTCGCCGGCGGTGTCCTTGTTGAACCACCACGCGCTCGACTGGATCGTGTACGGGACCATGAAGTTGTGGCCCTCGCGGTCCTTGTTCTGCGGGAAGTCGTACGAGCTGGGCGAAAGCACGTCCTTGACGGTCTTGTCGCCCTCACCGACCTTCATCGCGAACACGTCGTCGACGCTTTGCGTGCCGCCCGGCGTCATGACAGCCGCGCCGACCTTGCTGACGTCCTGGTCGAACAGGTCCGGCACCGCGTCGGTGTTCAGCGCGGGCACCAGATTCTGCGTGTAGGCCTTGCGGCCCAGCCACTGCACGTCGACCTTGACACCGGTCTTCTCCTGGAAGCATTTGAAGGCCTTCTGGAGGACCTTGCCCTGCGGCTCGTCGGCCGTCCACATGGACCAGTAGGTGAATTCCTTGTCCGTCACGGGTTTCACCCCCGCCTCCGGACAGGGCGCGTTGAGGAACTGGTCGACGCCCGGGAGCGCGTTCTCGCCGGTGCCACCGGCCGTGTCCCCGCCGCCGCATCCCGCGAGCAGGAGCGCCGCCCCTGCCGTCAATGCCGTGAGCCTGCCTACCCGCATCCGCCACCACCTGGATCGAAGATCACACAAGTTCTGCTTGTTGTTGCGCAGTTTTGTGAGGTTTCGCGCACATGTCAACAGTCAATCGCGCAAAGTCTGCTCAATCGTCACCTTGACCGGTTCAACCTGATCAAGCTTGAGCACTCCCAGCAGTCGCCGCACCTCGACGGCGACCGCCGCCCTGCCTGCACCGAGGTACTTTCGCGGATCGACGCGCTCCGGATGCGCGCGCCAGTCCTCCGCGACGGCCGCGGTGAACACCTTGTTGAGCTGGGTGGCGATGTTGATCTTCGTCATCCCGGCCCGTACCGCCTCGGCCAGCCCGTCGTCCGGCACGCCGGACGACCCGTGCAACACCAGCGGCACCGGCACCCGCTCCCGCAGCCGCGCGATCAGCTCGAAGTCCAGTGCGGCGTCACGGGTGAGCATGGCGTGCGAACTGCCCACCGCCACCGCCAGCGCGTCGACGCCGGTGGACGCGACGAACTGCGCCGCCTCGTCGGGATCGGTGCGCGCGCCGGGTGCGTGGACGCCGTCCTTGCCACCGACCTCCCCGAGTTCGGCCTCCACCCACACGCCGTGGTCGTGGCAGTACGCGGCGACTTCCCGCGTGGCGCGCACGTTGTCGGTGTAATCCAGTTTGGACGCGTCGAACATGACGGAGCCGAAGCCGAGCGTGACCGCTTCGCGGACGAGGTCGGCCGATTCGGCGTGGTCGAGATGCACCGCGACCGGCGTGTCCGCACTCCTGGCCACGGCCAGCGCCGCCGCGCCGACCGGCGCCAGCGAGCCGTGGTACTTCACGGCGTTCTGGCTCAGCTGCACGATCACCGGCGCTTCCGCCGCGGCCGCGCCGTCGACGATGGCGGTGAGGTGTTCGAGCTGGATCGCGTTGAACGCGCCGCAGCCGCGCCCGGCCGCCGCGGCGGCTCCGACGATTTCCCCGGTTCCCACCAGAGGCATGGCAGTTCTCCTAGTCCGGGCGGGCGCGCACGGCGACCAGCCCCTGTTCGGCTTGGTAGTGCGCCAGATCGACGTCGCCGGCGAGCGGGCCGAGCACGGCCGCCCCGGACAACGCGACGGCACGGCGCAGAATGTCCGGCCACGGTTCGACGCGGCTGAGCCCCAGCGCCAGTGCCGCGACGACGGCGTCACCCGCGCCGGTGGTGTTGCCGCGGAGCACAGTGGACGGCGCCGCGTGCCAGGTGCCGGATCCGGTCACCGCCAGCAGTCCCTCGGGTCCCAGCGAGACGACGACGGCGCCCGCTCCCGCCTTGCGGAGTTCGGCCGCGGCGGCCACCGGGTCACGCAGGCCGGTGACTTCGCGCAGTTCGTCCGCGTTCGGTTTGACCACGGTCGGCTTCCCGGCCAGTCCGGCGAGCAGCGCATCGCCGGAAGTGTCCAAGATGGACGGTGCGTCACCGAAGAGCCCGGCGTACCCCCCGGCTCCCGGCGGCAGGCTGCCCGAGCAGACGAGCACGTCCGGCTTCCGAGCCCGGACGGCCGCCGCAAGCGCTTGCCATTCGTCCCCGGTGAGCCGTGGCCCTGGCTCGTTGAGCAGCGTGACCGATCCGTCGCCCGCGAGAACCGTGGTGGTGCGCCGGGTTTCGCCGCCGATCGGAACGACGCCCGCCGCAATGCCCGCCGCCGCGAGATCACCCACGACGGCGGCTCCCGTCGAGCCACCGGCCGTGAAGATCGCACGGACGTCGGCACCGAGCGTGTGCAGCACGCGGGCGACGTTGACGCCCTTGCCACCCGCCCGGTGCCGCACTTCCCGTACCCGGTGCACGTCACCGGGCCGCAGACCGTCCATTGTGTACGTGACGTCCAGCGCGGTGTTCGGCGTGACGGTGACGATCACGATGAGCTCAGGTCAGGACGACGGAACGGGTGAGGCTGCGAGGGTTGTCAGGGTCGAGTCCCTTGCGGGCGGCGATGGCCCCGGCGACACGCTGCGCGCGGACCAGATCCGCCAGCGGGTCCAGGCCGCTCTCGACGAACAGGCCGCCCGCGCGGGCGACGTCGTCGGCCAGCCCTTCCGGCGCGCGCCCGAACATCCAGGTCACCCGGCCGGGTTCGCTGATGCTGATCGGCCCGTGCCGGTAGTCCCACGCCGGGTACGACTCCGTCCACAGCAGGCACGCCTCGCGGAACTTGAGCGCGGCCTCGTTCGCGATGCCCACGGACCAGCCGGTGCCGAGGAAGCTGAACTGCTCCGCGGCGACGAGTTCGTCGGGCAGCGGTTCGGCGAGTACGCGTTCGGCCTGGTCGGCGACCACGGTCAGATCCTCGCCGAGATGGGCGCGCAGCATCGCCAGCGCCGTCGTGGCGAACCGGGTCTGCACGACCGAGCGCTCGTCCACCACGGAGAGGTCGACGATCGTGTCCGCGGCGGTCTCGATCTCGCGCGGCACGCCGGTGATCGCGATGGTCGGCGTCTTGCCCCGCAGCTTCGCCAGCAAGGCGTGGACCTCGGTCGTCGTACCCGACCTGGTCAGCGCCACGACGTGGTCGTAAGTCCGGGCGGACGGGAACTCGGACGCGGCGAAGGCGTCGGTCTCGCCGAGCCCGGCGGACTCCCGGAGGACGGCGTACGCCTGGCCGATGAACCACGACGTGCCGCAGCCGACGATCGCGACTCGCGCGCCCGGCGGCGGCAGCAGGTCACTGTTCGCCGAGGCCAGCGCCGCCGCTTCCCGCCAGCAGCCGGGCTGGCTCGCGATCTCCGCCGCCATGAAGGTCCCGCTCATGAACTCCCCATCCGTGCCAGTTGTGCGCAATAGCTGTCACGTTAGGTGCAGTTTTGTGCAACGTCAATGCTCTATTGGCGCACTTTCAAGCATTTGCCCCGCGCAGATGTGCAGGATGGACCGGTCGCCTACCGTGGGCGGATGCGGATCGTCTCGCTGCTCCCCGCCGCGACCGACTTCGTCGCGACCCTCGGGCTCCTGCCGTCACTGGCCGGCCGGACCCACGAATGCGACTGGCCACCCGGCGCGCTGGACGACGTCCCGGTGGTCACGAGCAGCACGATCGACCACGACGTGCTGTCGAGCCGGGAGATTTCGGCGGCCGTCGACGGCGAGCATCGCGGTTCGGCCCTGTACTCCCTCGACGCCGCGCTGCTCGCGGAGGCCGAACCCGACGTCGTGCTCACACAGGACCTCTGCGACGTCTGCGCGGTCTCCTACCGGCAGGTCTCGGAGACCGTGCGCACGCTGGACGGCGACACGCGGGTGGTCAGCCTCGAACCGCGAACGCTCGACGGCGTCTTCAGCTGTTTGGCCACGCTCGGTGAGGTACTGGGTGTCCCCGAACGTGCGACTTCCGAGGCTCGTCTTCTCCGGGAACGCCGGGAGGCCGTCCGGGGCCGCGTCGCGGGACGACCGCGGCCGAGGGTGGCGGCCATCGAATGGCTCGACCCGCTCTGGCCGGCCGGGCACTGGGTCCCGGAGCAGATCGAGGCCGCCGGTGGCGTCCCCCTGCTCGCCGCCGCGGGCGAACACACTCGCCCCATCACCTGGGACGCTGTCGCCGAGGCGCGACCCGACGTGCTACTGCTCATGCCCTGCGGCTTCCCGCCGGAGCGGACCAAGGCGGAATTACCGCTGCTGACCGGCTTGCCGGGCTGGGACGACATCCCGGCCGTGCACATCTTGGACGGACCGGCCTACTTCAACCGGCCAGGCCCGCGCGTCGTCGACGGCGCCGAGATCCTCGCCGATCTCATTCACGCCCCTTCGCCGCCCACAGATTGAAGCCGACGGCCACGGCCAGCGCGGCGCACCAGATCGCCAGATATCCCGGCGACCAATGCCGGATCAGGGCGATCAGCCCCACGATCAGGCAGAGCCCGGTCCCGACCGCGGTGAACAGCGAGACGGCGCTGGCCGGACGGTTGCCCATGCCGGCGGATACCCCATCGCCGGGCGGCGAATCCCGTGTGACCGGCGTCACGCCGAAGGCTGTCACAACCTCTCCAGCCCGCTCGTCATGTGTGCAGGAACCGACGGAGAGGAAAGATCATGGAACCGCGCGTCAACCTGTTCGAGAACGAAGTCATCCTCAAGTACGTCAAGCGTCTCGGCGCCGCGAACCGTCCGATCGAGGAATCCTCGCTGCCGCACGCGACCCAGGAACTGGTGAAGCTGCGCGCCAGCCAGATCAACGGCTGCGGCTTCTGCACCGACATGCACAGCAAGGACGCCGCGCACGCCGGCGAGACCTCGGTGCGGCTCAACCTGGTCGCAGCCTGGCGGGAAGCGAACGTCTTCACCGAGGCGGAGCGGGCGGCCTTGGCGCTCACCGAGGAGGGCACCCGCATCGCCGACGCGCACCACGGTGTCAGCGACGAGACCTGGGCGCAGGTGCGCAAGCATTACGACGACGAGCAGATCGGTGCCCTGATCGCGCTGGTCGCCACGATCAACGCGTACAACCGGCTCAACGTCATCGCCCGGACGCCGGCGGGCGACTACCAGCCCGGCATGTTCGACTGATCCTCGCGTTCACCGACAACAGGATCGCTTCGCCGGACAACGATCGAGGTGCTTCGGGCTGCTAAACCTGCGGATACCAGCGATCCGGAGGTTTCAGCCCGTGCAACTCGACGTCCGCTTCTTCCCCGTGACCGGGACCCATCCGCTCAGCACCGACCTCGTCGGGCTCCGCGCGAACTTCCACTACGGCTCCGGGAACGTGCTGGAGCAGCACTACGCGGACCGGACGACCATGATCTGGACCGGCGTGTCCGGTGATTTCGCCGGCGTCCGGCAGAAGGAGGCGACACTGCGCGTCTTCGAAACCGGCCCGGCGCAGTATTTCGTCACCTGGTACGAGACCGGGACCGTCGCGACCGCCGCGCACGGCGAAGTCTTCGACGGTGGCTATCCCATCGCGGTGATAGCCGACTTCGGCCGTCTGGTCGCGACCGCCGCCTACACGAATCCTCGCGAGGACGGTGGGCAGTATTTCCTGGTCGATCAGGCGACGATCGAAATCCTGGACAAGCCGCACGGATGGCCTTCCTTTCCCGAACCACGGTCGTGAGTGGTAGCTGTCTCGGCCGGAAAGCAAGCAGTGGCACGGGCCACGCGGCCGATTGATGATCGTCGGCCGCCCGGATCCGGCTCTTCCCTCGGCGCGCCACAGTGGCCGAAGCCGGCCTCATCACACGAACACTTACCACTCCGCCAAGGAAAGACCAGGCGCTGACGAACAACCACCGCGCGCGTAAAGGCAAAGCCCGCCGCCCCGGCCGCTCCCATACTGGCCGTCCCGCCGAGACGAGGAGCACCGAATGAGCCGAGACGACACGTCGCTCGCCAAGAACGTCCTGGGCGTGCCGGGCATCGTCTTCCTCGTGCTCGCCGCGGTCGCGCCCTTGACCGGGATGATCGTGATCGCGGCCATCGGCATCGCGGTCGGGAACGGCGGCGGCATGGTCGCGGCGTTCCTGCTGGCGACGGTCGTTCTGCTGCTGTTCGCCGTCGGCTACGCGCAGATGTCGCGGGTGCTCACCAGCGCGGGCGGCTTCTACGCCTTCGTGGTCAAAGGACTGGGCAGGACGCCGGGTCTCGTCGCCGGGTTCGTCGCGATGCTCGGCTACAACTGTTTCGTCGCGGGCGCGATCGGCACGAGCGGGTTCTTCACCTCCACGGCGATCGACGACGTCTTCGGCCTGAAACTCGATTGGCTGTTCTGGAGCGCGCTTTCGGTCGTGCTGGTCCTCCTGCTCAGCCGCCGGGGAATCGCGGTCAGCGCGAAAGTGCTGGGTGTCTCGCTGATCCTCGAAGTGTCGATCCTGCTGATCATGGACTTCAGCGTGCTGTTCCGGCACGGCTTCTCGTTCGCCGCGTTCAGCCCGTCCGTGGTGTTCCAGGGGGCGGGCGGCCTGGCGTTGTTGTTCGCCGCCAACGCTTTCATCGGGTTCGAGGCGACGGCGCTGTTCGGCGAGGAGGCCAAGGATCCCCAGCGGACGATCCCGCGGGCGACCTACATCGCGATCGGGTTCATCGGGGTGTTCGCCGCGTTCACGACCTGGGCCGTGGTCAGCGCGATCGGCGCCGAGCAGGCGCAGGACGTGGCCGCCGCGCACTTGTCGAGCGGGGACCTCGTGCTGTCGGTCGCGCAGGAGTATCTCGGCGGCCCGTTGACGAAGGTGATGTTGCTGCTTCTGGTGGTCAGCCTGTTCGCCGCGCTGCTGGCGCTGCACAATTCGGCCACCCGCTATCTGTACGCGCTGGGCCGGGTCGGCGTGCTGCCACGGCTGCTGGGCAAGACCAGCCCGCGCAACGGCGCGCCGCGCTACGCCTCGATCGCCCAGTCGGTCTTCGGTTCGTTGGTGGCGCTGACGTTCCGGCTCGCCGGGCTCGACCCGGTCGCCGATCTCACCGCGAGCATGACCGGCTTCGGCACGCTCGGGATCCTCACCCTGCAGTTGTTCGCGGCGGTGGCGATTCTGGTCTACTTCCGCCGGACGTGGGATCGCCGGGTCACGAAGACGCTGATCGCCCCCGGACTGGGCGCGGTGGGACTCGGGCTGATCGTGACCCTGGCGATCCTCAACTTCCCGACGCTCGCCGGGTCCAGCAACGGCGTCGTCCCGCACCTGCCGTGGCTGCTCCTGGTGGTCGCGCTGGCGGGGCTCGCGCTCGCCGGCTGGCTGCGGCGGTTCCGTCCTTCGGTGTACGCGGCCTTGGAGACCGACCTGGAACGCGAACCGTCAGACGTTGTTGGTCAGTGAGAGGTTGAACGAGTAGCGCGACGCGCGGTAGACGTGCCATCCGTACTCCACGACCTTGCCCGAGTCGTCGTAAGTGGTGCGGCGCATGGTGAGCAGGGCCGCGCCCGGCTCCTCGTCCAGCAGTTCGGCGTCCTCCTCGGTCGCCTGCCGGGCCCCCACGTTCTGCTGGGCGGCGTGCAGACGGACACCGGCCGAGCGCAGTAGCTGGTAGAGGCCCTGGTCCCGCAGTTCGTCGTCGGCCGGGGCGATCAGGCCGTCAGGCAGGTAGTTGTTCATGATCGCCAGCGGCTCGCCGCCCGTCGAACGCACCCGCTTCAGCCGCCGGACGTGGGTCAGGCCCGGCGTCTCGAGATGCTCGATCGCGTCGTCGCCCGCGGGTTCGATCCGGTTGACGAGGACGACGGACTCCGGCTTGTCGCCGAGTTCGCTGAGGTCGTCGAAGAGGCTGCTCAGCCGGAGCGGCCGCGCGACCTTCGTGCGCACGACCTGCGTGCCGACACCGCGCTTGCGGACGAGCAACCCCTGGTTGACCAGTGACTGGATCGCTTGGCGGATGGTCGGCCGCGACAGGTGCAGGCGCGCGGCCAGATCGAGCTCGTTGTCGAGCCTGGCGCCGTTCGGCAGCCTGCCGTCTTCGATGGCGGCGCCGATCTGCCGGGCGACCTGCGAATACAGCGGCTCCGGACCGTTCGGATCCACCACGATCTCGCCGGGCGCCCAGGGTTTCATGCGCGGAGCCTACCGCGACCTGCCACTATGACCTAATGTCCATATGTCTTGACAAAGTCTCGCGCCGCTTGCGATGGTCGCAGGACCACGCGAGCCGGGAGGTACGAAGTTGTCGGACACAGTGCGCCGGATTGTCACCGCGCGGGTGCGCGATCCGGGGGCCGTCGCGGTGGCCGCCGCGACCCGCGTCCGGGCGAAGTCGCCCTTCAACGACAAGGGCCGCACGATGATCATCGCCGCGGACCATCCGGCTCGCGGCGCGAACGGAGTCGGCTCCGACCCGCTCGCGATGGCCGACCGCGGCGAACTGCTCGACCGCCTCGGCCTGGCGCTGGAACGTCCCGGGGTCACCGGCGTGCTGGCGACGCCGGACATCCTCGACGACCTGCTGCTCCTCGGCGCCCTCGACGGCAAGACCGTCATCGGCTCGATGAACCGCACCGGACTCGCGGGATCGAGTTTCGAGATCGACGACCGGTTCGCCTGCTACGACGCCGAAACGATCGAGCGGATGCGGTTCGACGGCGGCAAGACGCTCACCAGGATCTGCCTGACCGACCCGGCGACGCCGAGCGTCCTCGAGAACACCGCGAAGGCGGTCAACGACCTGGCCGACCGGAAACTGATCGCGCTGGTCGAGCCGTTCCTCGCGGACTGGGTCGACGGGCGGCTCCGCACCGACCTCTCCCCCGACTCCGTGATCCGCTCGATCACGATCGCCTCCGCCCTCGGCCGCTCGTCGGCCTATACGTGGCTGAAACTCCCGGTGGTGAAGGACATGGAGCGCGTGCTGGCCGCCTCGACGTTGCCCGCCGTCCTGCTGGGCGGCGAGGTCAAGGATCCCGACGCCGCGTTCGCCGCCTGGCAACGCGCGCTCGCGCTGCCGACCGTGCAAGGGCTCGTGGTCGGCCGGTCCCTGCTCTACCCGCACGACGGCGACGTCGCCAAGGCCGTCGACACGGCCGTCGGACTGCTGTGAACACCTGTGGAGGACAACGCGTGAAGACCATCGACCACTGGATCAACGGCGCCGCGACCACGGCCGGCTCCACCCGCACGGCCCCGGTGTACAATCCCGCCGCGGGACGGCCACAGGCGGAGGTACTCCTCGCGGAACCGTCCGCTGTGGACACCGCGGTGGCCGCCGCGGGGAAGGCGTTCGAGTCGTGGGGTGATTCGTCGCTGTCACAGCGGACGAAGGTGATGTTCGCCTTCCGCGAGCTGCTGGTGAAGCACGAGGACGAACTCGCCCGGATCATCTCCGCCGAGCACGGCAAGGTGATCGACGACGCGCGCGGCGAGATCGTCCGCGGGCGCGAGATCGTCGAGTACGCCTGCGGGATCGCCGACGCGCTGAAGGGCGGCTTCTCCGACCAGGTCTCGCGGGACGTGGACGTGCACGACTTCCGGCAGCCGCTCGGCGTCGTCGCCGGGATCACGCCGTTCAACTTCCCGATCATGGTGCCGTTGTGGATGCACCCGATCGCCATCGCGGCGGGCAACACGTTCGTCCTCAAGCCCAGCGAGCGGGTCCCGTCCGCGTCCCGGCTGGTCGCCGAGCTGTACGCGGAGGCGGGGCTTCCGGACGGCGTCTTCACCGTGGTCAACGGGGACAAGGTCGCGGTCGACGCGATTTTGGAGCATCCCGATATCGCCGCAGTGTCGTTCGTCGGGTCGACCCCGATCGCCAAGTACGTCCACGAACGCGCGACGGCCACCGGCAAACGCGTGCAGGCGCTGGGCGGGGCCAAGAACCATGCCGTCGTCCTGCCCGACGCCGATCTGGAGTACGCCGCGAACCATCTGACGGCCGCCGCGTTCGGTTCCGCCGGGCAGCGCTGCATGGCGATCTCCATCGCCGTCGCCGTGGGTTCGGCGGGCGACGGGCTGGTCGAGATCCTCGAGCGCAAGGCCGCCGAGATCAAGGTCGGCCCCGGGCACGAGGCGGGCAACGACATGGGCCCGGTGGTCACGGAGGCCGCGCGGCAGCGGGTGGTCGACTCCGTCGCCCTCGGTGCGGAGCAGGGCGCGACCGTGGTGGTCGACGGCCGGGACCTCAAGGTCGCCGGGCACGAAGAGGGTTTCTTCGTCGGACCGTCCCTTTTGGACCATGTGACCACCGAGATGGCCGCCTACCGCGACGAGATCTTCGGGCCGGTGCTCGGCATCGTGCGAGTGTCCACTCTGGACGAGGCGATCGCGCTGATCAACGCGAACCCGTACGGCAACGGGACCGCGGTCTTCACCGGCAGCGGCGAGGCCGCGCGGCGGTTCCAGCGCGAGGTGAAGGTCGGGATGATCGGGGTGAACGTGCCCATCCCGGTGCCGATGTCGTACTACTCCTTCGGCGGCTGGAAGGACTCCCTCATCGGGGACAGCCCGATCCACGGCCCGGCGGGCGTCCGGTTCTACACGCGGGCGAAGGTCGTCACGACACGCTGGCCGCACTCCGCCGCCGGTTTCCACTTCCCGACCTCCAGCTGATCACCGCATTTCGTCCTCTGAATGCGGCAACGCGTTCAGAGGACGAAATGCGGGTCATCAGTCAGCGCACCTCTTGCCGCTGTCGTTTCCCGACGATCCGCCAGCCGACCGCCAGTACCACGACCAGCACCGGGATCGAGTAGAACGCGATCTTCTCGGCGCCGTCGGAGAAGCCCATCAGGACGACCACCAGCGCGAGGAAGCCCAGCGTCGCCCAGCCGCTGTAGGGCGCCCAAGGCATCCGGTAGGACGGCCTTTCCAGCTCTCCGCGCAGCGCCGCCTGACGCAGCCGCATCTGGCAGAAGATCAGCGTCGCCCAGGTGGTGATCACGCCGAGCGAGGCGATCGCGATCGCGATGTCGAAGGCGTCCTTCGGGACCAGGTAGTTGAGCACCACGCCCAGCACGTACGCGCCGGAAGTGAACAGGATGCCGCCGTAGGGCACGTGGCGGCCGCTCATCCGGCCGACGAACTTCGGCGCCTCGCCCTTGTCCGCGAGCGCCCGCAGGATGCGGCCGGTCGAATAGAGCCCGGAGTTGCAGCTCGACAGCGCGGCGGTGAGCACGACCGCGTTCATCACGTCGCCGATGCCCGGGATCCCGAGCCTGCTGAACACGGTGACGAACGGGCTCTCGCCGCCGTTGTAGAAGGGCCACGGCAGGAGCATCGCCAGCAGCAGAACGGATCCCACGTAGAACACGCCGATCCGCCAGACGACCCCGTTGATGGCCTTCGGCAGCACCTTGCGGGCGTCCTTGGTCTCGCCGGCGGCGATACCGACGACCTCGATCGCCGAGTACGCGAAGATGACCGCCTGCAGGGTCATCAGCGCGATGCCGATGCCTGCCGGGAAGAATCCATTGTGGGCGGTCAGGTTGTGCACGCCCGCCGTGGTGCCGCCGATGTCGGCGCTGGTGAGCACCAGGCCGGCCGCGGTGACCAGGAAGACCACGATGGCCAGCACCTTGACCACCGAGAACCAGAATTCCAGCTCGCCGAACAGTTTCACCGAAAGCAGGTTCACCAGGATCAGCACACCGAGCGCGACCAGGGCGGTGATCCACTGCGGCACGTCGGGCAGCCACTTGTGCACGTAGATGGCCACCGCGGTGATCTCCGCGATCCCCGTCATCGCCCAGTTCACCCAGTACATCCAGCCGGAGGCGAAACCCGCCCACGGCCCGATGAACTTGCGGGCGTAGGTGACGAAACTGCCGGAAGTCGGCTCGTGCAGCACGAGCTCACCGAGAGCGCGCATCACGAAGTACGCGGCGATACCGCAGAGCGCGTACGACAGGACCAGCGATGGCCCGACCTGGTGGAGCTTGCCACCGGCACCGAGGAACAGCCCGACGCCGATCGCGCCGCCGATGGCGATCATCTGCACTTGGCGGTTGCCCAGTGCTTTTGAGTAGCTTTCACCTTTTTCGGTGAGCAGCGAGGAATCCATGGTTGCCAGACGCTAGAGCGTGTGCGGCAGGTCACCAACAGTGCTAAGGAAGACTTAAGGTGTGCGGGACGTCACTCTGGTGGTTTTACTGGAATTTCCCGTTTCGATTTGACAAGTTCACCGGCGAACCCCGATCTTCGCGCGCGAAGGGGCGCTTCTACGCTACGGCCGTGGACCTCGCAGCGCTGCTGGACCGGATCGCCGACGACGTCGCGCCGGAGATCGGCCGCGGCTCCGTCGCGGACTACATCCCCGCCCTGGCCAGGGTCGACCCCGGACGGTTCGGCATGGCGGTGGCCGAAGTGGACGGTGGGGTGCACGGCGTCGGCGACTGGGAGACGCCGTTCTCCATCCAGAGCATGTCGAAGGTCTTCACCCTGGCGCTCGCGCTCTCCCACGGCGACGGGGTGTGGGAACGGGTGGGCCGCGAGCCGTCCGGCAACCCGTTCAACTCGCTGGTCCAGCTCGAGAACGAGGACGGGATCCCCCGCAATCCCTTCATCAACGCCGGCGCGCTCGTGGTGACCGACGAACTGGCGCACCACGGCGACGCGGCGGAGACACTGCTTCGGTTCCTCCGCGACGAAAGCGGCCGCGCGGACATCGGGATCGACGCCGAGGTGGCCGCGTCGGAGGCCGCCCACGCCGACCGCAATCGCGCGCTCGCGTATTTCATGGCGTCGTACCGGAACATGCGTCATCCGGTGCCCGCGGTCCTCGATCAGTACGTGCGTCAGTGCTCGATCGCGATGAACTGCGGCGACGTCGCGCGCGCGGCGGTGTTCCTCGCGCGCCACGGCGTGCGCAACGACGGCTCCCGGCTGCTCGAGCGGAGCGCGGCCAAGCGGGTCAACGCGGTGATGCTGACTTGCGGCACCTACGACGCCGCGGGCGAATTCGCCTATCGTGTCGGGCTTCCCGGCAAAAGCGGGGTCGGCGGCGGCATCGTCGCGATCGTCCCCGGCCGGTGCTCGATCTGCGTGTGGAGCCCGGGACTGGACCCCCGCGGCAACTCCGTCGCGGGTGTCGCGGCGCTGGACCGGTTCACCACCCTGACCGGCTGGTCGATCTTCTGATCGGTTTGAACCCGCGACGACGCGGGAAACCGCCAGTGTGCAGACGTTTCTCCCGTTCGCCGACTTCCGGGCCTCCGCTTCCGTCCTCGACCAGCGGAGGCTCGGAAAGCAGCGGGTCGAGACGATCCAGGTGCTGCGCGCGCTGACGGTGCCGGGGTACGGCTGGCGGCACCATCCGGCCGCGGCGATGTGGGCGGGCTACGAGGAAGCGCTCGTCCGGTACGGCTTCGACATCTGCGAGGTCTGGTGCGAGACCGGCCGCCAGGACACCTGCCGCGAAACACTGCGGCTGGATCTGCTCCGCACCACCGGACTGGACCGGATCCGCGCCCAGGACCGGCTCGCGGAGGCGAAAGAGCTTCCGCCCTGGCTCGGCGACCCGGACTTCCACCGCAGCCACCAGTCCGCGCTCGTCCGCAAACAACCCGAGCACTACCGCGCGAGTTTCCCGGACGTCCCCGACGACCTGCCCTACGTCTGGCCCGCGTCGGACCGTCCACGACGAGAAGGAGTGCGATGACCGAGCGATTCCGCAAAGGCGACAAGGTCCGCTGGAACAGTCACGGCGGGCACGCCGAAGGTGAAGTCCTGAAGGAGATCACCTCCGACACCGAGGCGGGCGGCCGCACCGTCCGCGCGTCCAAGGAGGAGCCGCAGTACCTGGTGCGCAGTGACAAGAGCGGTGGCGAAGCGGTGCACAAGCCCGAGGCACTGGAGAAGCTGTGAGCGAAGACAAGGACGTCCGGACCGAGTTCGGCGAAGCGGTCAACATGACCGCGACGGAACTCGAGAAGTGGCTGAAGACCGACGAGTCCCGCCGGGCGGGGCAGCACAAGGACGGAGGCGAGTCGGTCGGCCACGAGTCAGGCCGCCGGATCGTCACGATGCTGCGCACCAAGAAGGCGGAACTCTCCGAAAAGGACGAACAGCACATGCGCAAGGTGGTCGGCTACGTGCACCGGCACCTCGCGCAGCGACCGTCCGGCGACGTCGAGAACACGACCTGGCGGTATTCGCTGATGAACTGGGGGCACGACCCCTGCAAGTAGCTCAGCCGCTCGGCCGCCCCATCTCGTGTCCGGGCCGCCCCTCCGTACGCCTGCTGCGCTTGATCCGCTCTTCGTGCAGGTGACGCCGCCCTCCGGTCAGGTCATCGGTGACGTCCCGCGTCATGTCGCGGTAGGCCTGGTAGTAGCCGTCGTCGTACTCCTCGATCAGCTGAAAGGTCCACCGCTCTGGCAGGACGTTGAGCCCGATCAGCTCGGTCTCGATCCGGTCGGCCCAGTCCGCGTGCCCGGCCTTCCGGAGGGCTTCGACGGCCTCGCCGAGGGCGAAGTCGGCGGTCCCCGTGAGGTGATGGAAGGCGTACAGGTGACCGCGCGCCTGCTCGACCGTTTCGAGGGCGAAGACCAGCTTTCCGACGGCGTCGACGGTCGCCTCGTCGGGTTCTGAAGATGAGTCCGGCATGCCGGTGAATGCCCCGGAGCCGGTGTTTCTACACCACGTCGTCGTACCGCGTCCTGGCTTCGATGATCTCGTTGATATGAGCTTCGGCCCAGTCCCGGATCACCGCCAACGGTGCGGTGAGGGTGTGGCCGAGCTCGGTCAACGTGTACTCGACCTTGGGCGGCACCGTCGGATGCACGGTGCGCGCGACCATCCCGTCGCGTTCGAGGCCGCGCAGGGTCTGGGTGAGCATCTTCTCGCTGACACCGTCGATCGCGGCGCGCAGTTCGCTGTAGCGCTTCGTCCCCGTGGAGAGGCAGCCGACGATCAGCGCGGTCCATTTGTCCGCGATGCGATCCAGCACCTGCCGTGAGGGGCATGGCGCGCTGTACACGTCGGCTGGCCGCCCGTCCGGCAACCAGGCCAGAACCTGGCCTGGAGTGCCTGGACGGGGACGGCGGCGGGATGGCTCCGGCATGCCTCGACGTTATCCGGTGGCCTCGCCGGCGGCCCAGACCCGGCGCATCGTGGGCGGCAGGACCCGGCCGAACACCTGCCCGGCGAAATGCCCGCCCGCGAGGATCGTCCGGTCGTCCTCGATCTCCTTCAGCAGCTGCTCGCGGGTGGCGACGCCCTCCGCCGGATCGACGTCGAACGCGAACGTCCAGTGGCTTTCGGTGATCTGCACCTGGCAGTGCATGACGTCGCCGAGTACGACGACACGACGGGAGTCCTCCTCGGCCGGATCGGTGACCACGACGCTGCTGTGGCCGGGCGTGTGCCCCGGCGTGGCGAGTATCCGCACCCCTGGCGCGATGACGTCGCGGTCGCCGAAGAAACCGATCACCTCGGCCAGTGGCCGCTGGACGGCGAGCGGATCCGGACCGGCCGGGTCGTTCGTGCCGGACCAATGCGCCCATTCGCGTTCACTGACGAGATGCCGCGCCGCCGGGAAGGTCAGCCCGGTCACCGGCCCGCTCGTGCCGTCCGGTGAGGGCGGGACGTTCGTCGTCCAGCCGACGTGGTCATGGTGCAGATGCGTGTAGATCACGGTGTCGACGTCTTCGGGTGTCAGGCCCTCCGCGGCCAGGGCGCCGAGCAGGCCGCCGCCGTGGAACTCGGCGGCACCGGGCAAGGTGAAGTCGGCCGCGCCGAGACCCAGGTCCACCAGGACGTTCCGGTCTCCGGTGCGGATCAGGAAGGAGCCGATGCTGACCGGGAACCACCCGCGTTCGTCGAGGAACGCGTCGTGGGCCGCCCAGCCGGACGGGACGCTCGATGGCAGGAAAACGGCGGGGTTGAGCCAGGCGTGGCCGTCGGGCAGGTAGGTGACCGTGGTGCGGCCGACCTGGATCCGTGACCTGGCAGCGGGTCTCGACATGACGTGGACTCCCTTGTGGATGGTGAGCGAAGCTGTGACTCACTTTCGGGGAGCCGCTCTCCGAAGGGAAGTACGCACTTGCAAGTGCGGTCTAGCGGTGGCTTTCGACGGCGATCCGCGCGAACGACCGGATCAGCGGGTTCTCCCGCGCGGTCACCCAGGCGACGACCAGCGGACTCGGGGCATGTCGGCCAGCGGCACCCAGGTGAGCCCGTCGGGCAGCGCGTGCCCGAGCGGCGCGATCCCGGCCGAGCCGTTCCAGAGGACGGCCTGAAGGCACTCCCCGACCGTGCGCACCACCGGTCCGGCGCGGCGCTCCCCGATGGGCGCGCCCCCGTTCCAGTACTCGCGCCACAGCGGATCCGTACCCTCCGGCAGCTGGAACCAGGGACGATCGGCGACGTCGGCCAGCCGGAGCGACGCATGATCGGCGAGCGGGTCGCCGGTGCGCAGGACGAGCCCTACCGGGTCGGAACGCAGGACGCGGACGCTGAGCCCGGTTTCGTCGAACGGCGACCGGGTCAGCGCGACGTCGGCCAGCCCGGCGCGCAGCCCGGTGGTGGGATCGGTGAAATCCGTCTCGCGGAAGCGGATCGACACCTCGGGATGCCGTCGCCGGAACGCCGCGGCCAGCCGGGTGCCCGACTCCCCCGCTCCGTCGGCCAGGGTGCCGACGGTGAGCGTCGCGGGCCCGGCCGCCTCCAGCACCCGGGCGCGGGCACGATCGGCCTGGTCCAGCAGGGTGCGGGCCTCGGCGTACAAGGTGGTCCCGGCGGGGGTGGGCTCGACGCCGGCGGCCGAGCGGAGCAGCAGGACGACGCCCAAGGTCGTTCTCCAGCTGCCGGATGGCCCGGCTCAGCGGCGGCTGGGTCATGTGCAGCCGTGCGGCGGCCCGGCCGAAGTCATGTCCCGGAAGTGGCTTTCGCGCCGATGGCCGCTGGGTGGTCGTGAGTGTTTCGGGTCGTTAGAACGACACTTACCACTCACGACCCCGCACGCGCCAAGGCACGTTCGACCTTCGGCGCACTAAGTCATTTGAAGATCGCGATGGGGTGAACGACGAGCTCACCGGTTTCGGGGTCCCAGTCCTCGACCTTGCCGAGACACCGCGCCCGGAACGCACCGGCGGGCGCGGTGTCCCGCAGGTCGCTGGTGACGCAGGTGAAGCGGATCCGCCTGCTGCGCTCCGGATCGTCCGGATTGCCGTACGGCGCGACGAAAACCGTCTCGGTGTCGGTCTGGGAGCGTTTACGGAACAGGCCCTTCACGGAGACGAACGCCTCGACACCCCTCAGCCGGGTCTTGAGCTGCCGGGTGCTCTCGGGACCGTCGGCCCAGCCGAGTTCCTTCACCAGCGCCCGGTTGTGGACCAGTTCCTGTTTCGCCAGGTCCACGTAGATGATGTCGTGGTGCTTCTCCAGCACCTTCGTCACGATGCCGATCACCGTGATCGGCTCGGCCCTGCGGATGTACCGCCGGAACTCCTCGTCGGTGTCGGTGCGCTCCGATTCCCCTTTCAGCGGGCCGAATCCGGTCGACCCCCAGAATCGCCAGCCCCGGCTCTTCCGTTTCTCCACCTCCTGTTCCAGCGCCTCGTTGTAGCGATGCAACTGATACAGGCCCATCACGGATTTCGTGTGCAGGTAGAAGCCGATGCCCCGGATCATGCCCTGATCGCCGTCGGAACGCGCGCGGCGCCAGTGCCGCAGGAAAACGACGACCGCGACGAGGAAGGCGGCCACGGTCAGCACCCAGACCGCCAGCCACAGTCCCCAGACGTCCCACCACAGATTATCGGCAGCCACGGATCTCCTTGAAGGCCTTGAGCAGGGATGTCGCGTTCGCGTCGACCATCCGGCCACCGGTGGCCACGGCCGCGCGCTCCAGTTCGGCGGGATCGGCCTCGCCGTACCGGATGGTGTACGTGTGCACGCCCGGATCCCTCGGCGCGCGCAGGAATTCTTCGATGCCCGGCCCGGTGTTGCTCTCGCCGTCGGTCATCAGCACGATCGAGACGCTCCGGTCCGGTTCGGCACGGCGATGGGCGCCTGCCTTCGCGTAAGCCTCGCCGAGCGCCGACCAGACCGCGGTGCGGCCGTCGAATTCCTCGGCGGCGATGAAGGCCCGCAGCGCGGCGAGATCCTGGGGTCCGCCGACGGTGAACTCCCTGTCCCCCAGTATCTTCCCGCCGAAACGCAGGACTGTGAGCCGCTCGCCGCGGTAGAAGCGGTCGAACCCGCCGTCCGGTCCGCCGCTCAGCCCGGCGAAGGTCGCCCGGAGCGCGGCGATCCTCGGTCCCTTCATCGAACCGGAGAAGTCCAGCACGAAGATCACCCGCCCGGGAGCGCGGCCGGCGGTGGCCGCGTAATCGGCGAGGAGTTTGTCCATGACGGCCTGTTCGTCGGGGAAGTACAGCGAGTTCCCGATCGAGGCCGGCAGCCTGGGATCCAGCCCCACGTCGCCGGTGATCGGTCGCCGGAGGGTCCTTTCCATCAGTTTCTTCTGCGTCGCCGGGCTCCTGAGCCAGGAGACGACCTTGTCGTACACCTCCCGCTTGGCCGGGTCGAGCAGCAGGACCGGGTAGTCGGACTGGACGATGCCGTCACGCGGGTACACCAGCTCCAGCGGCGTCTTGAGCCTGCCGCTCGCGTTGAGCGAGAGCAGCGTGGACTCGTACCCGATGATCGCGTCCACGTCCTGGCGCTCCGCGAACCGCTCGGCCACCGCGGCCGACGTGTCCGCCGTGAGCGTGTGCCCGGTGCGGAAGCCCTGGAGCTTGTCGCATTCGACGTCCTGGAGGCGCAACGCGGCACCGGTGCCCGCGGCGGCCGTCGCCACTCCCACGAGCGAGGTGAGCCCGCTGGTCGACTTGGCCGGATCCGCCATCGCGAACCGGAAGCCGCCGCCCGCCGCCGCGTCCGCCAGATCCGCCCACGAGAGCTTCCCGTCGGGTTTGCCTCGCCGCAGCTCCGCCGCCTTCGCCGGGGTGATCCCGACGATGACCGGCGACACCATGGTCTTGGTCGCGAGCGGCCGTTCCCCCTTGTCGCCCGATTGCCGGTACTTGAGCTGGAAATACCGGTCGGTGGAAAGCCAGGCGAGATCGTGCGTCGCTTTCCCCGGCGTGAGGGAAGTGCTCGCGTCGACCGTTCCCCGGAAATCCATTTCCAGTTCTATTCCCGTTTCCCCGCGAAGGTCCTCGAGAATCGGGCCGAGGTCGGCCAGTTCGGAACTGGCGAGCACGCGCAGTTTCACCTTCTCGCCGCCACTCGTACAGGCGGCGACCACCAGGAGCAGGCAGCACAGGACCGCGAGCGGCCGCTTCACGGGCAGTCCCCGGCCGTCTTGATCATCTCTTCCAGCACCAGGTTGTCCGGCAGTGGCGTGGTGCTGTCGTTGTCCGCGATCTCCGGGGTCGGCAGCCCCTGTCCGCGCAGGAAGTCGTACAGGCGCGCGCTCTTCGTGCTGCCCGCGGGGGTCGCGACGCCGAAGCCGAGCTCCATCGCGCGGCGCTGCAGATCGGGATCGAAGGTGATCAGTTCGCCCAGCCGCTCCGCTTCCGGCTTCAGGGCGAGGAACTGCGGTTTCGTCAGGATGTTGTCCTTCGGGTACAGCAGGACCCGGTCGTGATCCGGCTGCCCGCTCTGCGCCTTGGCCCGCAGCTGCATGGCGAGGTACTGGTGCTCGTAGATGACGACGATCGGCTTGTCGCCCTCGGCGAGGTTCGCGTAGGACTCCGACAGATCGGACGACGGGAAGCCTTGGGCCGCCACGAGGGGTTTGACCCGGTTGGCCAGCTCCTTCGCGTTCGAAAGGTTCGGCGGCCCCGCCGGCCGCGGGTCGACGACCGGGACCTGACGGCCGTTCTCCAGGAACGTCAGCAAGATCAGGTACGTCGCGCCCGAATTCGAGTCACAGATGTTCGAGGTCTGCGCCAGCACCCGGTTGCCGTTCGCGGCGCCGTGGTCCCGGACGCCCAGCGAATCCCAGGTCTCCCCCCGCTTCATCACCTGGATGAACTTGTCGGTGTCCAGCGTGTAGTAGAGGTCCTGACCTGGCGGCTTCGCCGCGATTCCTTTGCCCAGCAGCGTTTCCGCGTAACGACGGTACGTGGCGAGGACGATCGGGCTGGTGAACGGCTGCCGTGCGCTGCCCGTCCACTCGTTGGCCCTGGACCGCCGGACGAGGCTCGCGGCGGGCTCGCCCGACAGGAACACGAAGTCGTACTGGCTGAGGTCGTGCGTGGCGATGTCCCGCGATCCCGTCCTGGTCACGTGGACCCGGATGTGGTGACGCATCAGGATTTCCTGGACCTTCGCGTCCTCGAAGAGATCCGATTTGGAGCCCATCTTGCCGCGCAGGACCAGCGTCTGCTGGAACGGCACCACGACGGTGCCGCTCACGAGCAGGACGATCAGGCCGCTGACGGCCAGTACCAGCGCGGGCCCGAAAGTGCGGAGAAAACGACGGCGCAGAAAGAACGCCGAGGGCTTTGGTCGGATGGTGAGCTGGGGTTCTTCACGAAGCGAGCTATCGGTGGTCACCGATTTCCTCCCCGAATGTCCGGCAAGGCCTATTTTACCGGGGCGCACCGACGAAAAAGCACGTCTCGATCCGGCTTCGGGACCACCCTCACCAGGCCGGAACGCCGGGCGGTTAGGCTCTTCGGTGGCGAAAACCGCCATGCACCACGACGCCGGGAGATCTGAACCGCCATGCTGGACCGAGCAGTCATCGACGCCCTCTTCCCCGCCGACCTGCCCGAGCCCGAGCACTGGGAACAGCGATACCCCGCCCGCGCGCTCCCCGAGGGTGCCCTGGTCACCCGTTTCGGCCCCTCGCCGACCGGCTTCGTCCACATCGGCGGCGTCTACGTCGCCACCATCGACCAGGACGTCGCCCGCCGCAGCGGCGGCCGCTACCTCGTCCGGGTCGAGGACACCGATCGGTCCCGCGAGGTCGAAGGCGCCATCGACCAGTTCGAGCGCGGGTTCGCCTACTTCGACCTCGTCGCCGACGAGGACATCCACCGCGGCGGCGACTACGGTCCGTACCAGCAGTCCGAGCGCGAGCAGATCTACCTGACCTACGTCCGTCACCTGCTCCGCGCCGGCCGCGCGTACCTCGACTTCGCCACCAAGGACGAACTGGCGGCGATCACCGCCCGGCAGCAGGCGACGAAACTGCCGACCGGCTACTACGGCTCGTGGGCCATCTGGCGCGACGCCGACCCCGCCGACGTCCAGGCCAAGCTCGACGCCGGAGACCCGTACGTCGTGCGCTTCCGCGCGCCCGACGACACCGGCGCCCGCGCCCGCTTCACCGACGCCATCCGCGGCCCGCTGGAGGCCGAGGCCAACCGCAACGACGTCGTCATCCTCAAGAGCTCCGACCAGAGCCCCCGGCTGCCGACCTACCACTTCGCGCACGCCGTCGACGACCACCTCATGCGCGTCAACCTGGTCATCCGCGGCGACGAGTGGATCTCGTCGGTGCCGGTGCACCAGCAGTTGTTCGACGCGCTCGGCTTCGAGCCGGTCACGTACGCGCACATCGCGCCGCTGATGAAGCAGGAGGGCGGCAGCAAGCGCAAGCTGTCGAAGCGCAAGGACCCGGAAGCGAGCGTCGACTTCTACATCGAGTCCGGCTACCCCACCAAGGCCGTCCTCTACTACCTGCGCGGCCTCGCCAACGGCCGTCTCGCCGAGATGCCGCTCGACCAGGCGCTGGCCGAGCCGATCAACCTCGACGAATGCGGTGTCGCCGGCCCGCTCGTCGACCTGGTCAAACTCGACGACATCTCGGCCGACCACATCGCCACGCTGACCGGCGCCGAGATCCTCGAAGAGGTCCGCGGCTGGGCGGAGCGGTTCGACCCCGAGCTGCGGACCGTCCTCGACGCCGAGCCGGACCTCGCGCTCCGCGCGCTCGCCGTCGAGCGTGACGGCGCCGAGAACCCGCGCAAGGACCTGAAGAAGTGGAGCGAGTTCCGCGCCGTGTACGGCTTCTTCTTCCCGCAGCTGCACGCCGCCGTCGCGAGCGCCGACGACGAGCGGATCGCCGACCTCGGCGTCGACTCCGAGGTCGTCCGGGCCGTGGCGCGGGACTTCGTCGAGAACTACCGGCAGCTCGACGACGGCCAGGAATGGTTCCAGCAGATCCGCGAGATCGCGGCGAAGCACGGTTTCGCGAAGAACGCCAAGGAGTTCAAGAAGAACCCCGAAGACTTCCCTGGCTCCATTCGCGAGGCTTCGCAGATCATCCGGATCGCGATCACGGGCTCGACCCGGAGCCCCGACCTGCACGCGATCACCCAGGCGCTGGGGCGTGAGGAGACGCTGGGCCGGTTCTCCGGTCTCGTCGCCGAGTGACTCGTGAGTGGTAAGGACGGTTCTAACCGTCCTTACCACTCACGAGACGGGCAGGAACTGGTCGTAGAAAGACGTCTTGACCGCGACGACCGCCTGCTCCGTCTCCCGGAACCGCTCCTGTGCCTCGCTCGAATCGATCAGCTGCACGAGCCGCAGCCCGAGCTGATCGGAATGGGTGAGCGAAAGCGGCGACGCGGCGGCGAGCGGGCGGGACTTCGCGTCGTGCACATGGTGCGGGTAATAGAAGACGGACTTGTCGCCGAGCACCGGACCGATGCGGCGCCACAGTTCGCCGTATTCGACGGAGACCAGCACCTCGCCCCAGAAGCGCAGGATGGTCAGCAGTTCGACGTCGGAGTGCTTCGAGTCCCCCGCCGAGGCGATCAGCTCCATCGTGGTGTCGACGCAGGCCGTCGTGGCCAAGGTCCTCCGCGACCGCACCAGCGCTTCCCGCGGGACGCCCAGCGCGAGGATGTCCGTCATCATGTCCTCGCGGTGTGAAGGAGTGCTGCCGGGCGACGCGTTGTCCGGGTACTCCTCACGGATGATGACGCGGGCGATCCGCTTGGACTGTTCGTCGGTGAGCAGGTCGATCGCCAGGTCGTAGGCCATGGTGAAGGCCAGCGACAGGAAACGCCGCTGCAGCAGGACGGTCTGCAGGTCCTCCGGTGAGAGCTCGGTGACGCCACGCAGCGCCGGGTGATTCCGGAACCGCTCGATCAAACCGTCTTCGAACTCGTCAAGTTCGCGCATCACTACACCTCTTGCTCAGAAACGGATCATGTCGATGCTTCGGTTCCAGTCGCCGAGGTCCACGTCGCGGCCGATGTCCCACAACGTGTCGAGCTCGCGCTGGATCTGTTCGCCGAGCACGGTGTCGTGCGTGCCCTCGATCTCGAACTGCGGTGAATCGATCGCCAGCTGGCCGTGCAGGAACATGCTGACCAGGTAGCGCCCGTCCGCCCGGTACACCGAAACCGAGGCCTGCGAGTTGAACACTCGCACCTTCAGGTTGGCCTGACGCTTCGCCAGCCGCCGGTGCAGGCGGCCGCTTCCCGTAGCCCCACCAGCATCGAGTTCGGGTGCAGCAGCATGATGCGCACTTGGGCGCGCCGGTCGACGATCGCGGCTTCCAGTTCCTTTTCCAGGCGTTGCAGGTTGGGGATCCAGGTGTTCAGGATCGTCACCTGCTGGGCCTTCGCGATATGCGCCGCGAACTCGTCGTCCGGAAAGCGTTTGTGCACTTCGACCACGCCGCCGTAGTGCGAACGGCGCCGGCTCGCGGCGATGGTGTCGATGTCGAGGCCGGCGAGACGATCGCGGATGTCTTCCAGCGCGCGCAACGGGGTCAGCTCGACGAGCAGCACCACGACCACACCGCTGACCATGATCAGCGTCAGCGTGGAGATGCCTTTCGGCGCCACTTTGTCCAGCAGGCCGAGCTGTTCGGAGATCCCGACCGCGAAGCCGACCACCGCCAACCCGCCGAGACTGAGCAATTCGAGCCAGCGACGCATTCTGCGGAGCATTCACCCTCCGGGATCCGGCGACCTTGACCCTCATGTTCTCACGATGAGAGAGGCACCTGTGATCGGGGTCACCACCTTTGGTGTGACGCCAACCCCTTCCGCGGAATTCACGAAAAGAATCGAATCCGGCACGGGAATCCGCAGCGCGGAGAGTGCGCGACACAAGGCCGGCATGACTCCCTATTCGTCACCCGCCCGGTATTTGCGCTGGAACTCCTCGTCCTGCTCACGCGGCGGCTTTTCCGTCCAGCGCCCGTGGACAAGGTCGTTCTCCGTGTAGTCGGCACGCCGCGAGGCCCAGCCCGGCAACATGATCTCGCGCGTCCCGCCCCGACCCCGATCGCGCAGATCGGTGACGACGGCGACGCCGATCACCAAGGTGAGCATTCCGAGGGCTATCCAGATTCCGACCATGGTCCGCTCCCCCGCAGATCAGTCAGTTTCGCCAAGACTAGCGGCGAACGACGGCGGGGCGGGCCTCATTTTTCCCGGCACCCGAACGCCGGAACGGGGTACCACGACATGACGGTCTCCCCGGTATCCACGGGATACCGGGGAGACCGGGGGCGGTCAGCCCCGGGCGTTCGGGTCGATCACGTCGCCTGCCAGCCCGGTGGCGGCGTCGCCGAGGGCACCGGTGGAGTCGACGACGCCTTGACCGGCCGCAGTGGCCGAGTCGACGGCGTCCTGGCCCGCGGTGGTGGCGCTCTCGGCGAGCCCCTGGCCGGTCTCGGCCAGTCCGCCGGCGGACTGGGCGACCTGGTCGGCGGCACCGGAAAGGTCGACGCCGGTCAGTTCGCTGACCTTGTCGCCCGCGCCACCGAGAAGCTCGGCGGCCTTTTCCTTCAGCGAGTCGAACAGGCTCATCAGGGGTACTCCTCGGATCGGTCGTGCGCAGGCGGCTGAATGTTCACCGTACAGGACAAAACGGGCACGGTGTGCGACATCGCCGGCTCCGGACAGGTGAATACCGAGGAGTGGTCAGAGACAGGGCGGCCGGTAGCGATCGATCGAGAGGCCGCGGAAATCGAGTTCGTTCGGGGTTTTGCCGACGAAGACCAGGCCTCGCGCCTCGGTCAGCGCCGAGGCGAAGGAGTGGCCGGGCGTCCCCAGCTCGGGCAGCGTCGTCCAAGCCTCGGGCTTGAAGCTGAAGAACTTCTTCACCCTCTTCCCGCCGGTCGACGGCACCTTCGTGAGCCATTTGTTCCCGCCGCTCCACTGCGAGGCTGGACGCAACTGGACGTAGAGGTCGTCGGTCGCGCTGTAGGTCATCCAGAAACCGGCGGATTTCGAGAGATCGGCTTGCGCTTCGAACCGATTCCCCAGCCAGACGACGACCACGTGCCATTCCGCGTTGAGGAAAGTCACTTTGGCCGCGTAACCGCCGCGTTCGCGGACGAGCAGGCTGCCGGTCGGCGGCACCGTGGTGCCCTCACCGGAGGCGAGCCAGTGCTGCAACCGGTCGATCGACGGGGTGGCGCATTCACAGCCGTGCCCGCCGGAGGCGTTCGCGACGGCCCCCGGGCCGATCAGCAAGGACAGAAGCACCGACGCGATCACCGCGAGCGTACGACCGAAAGGAACCCTGGATCCTTTGCGCATCCCCGAAAGTTAGCACAGCGGGCGGCGATGCCCCGCTCAGCGGGAATTGTCCTTTGTGGACAATTGCTCGAGTTCGGCGGCGAACAGCCTGCCGGGATCGAACCCCATACCGGCGAAATGCCCGGCCAGCTCCAGAGACAGGACGCCGTGGATCCGGGTCCAGAACGTCACAGCACGCCGGAGTACCGCCGCGGACACCGGCAGCCCGCCCGCCCACTCGCGATGCTCGTCGAGATGGCCGTCGAACGCCGTCAGCCGCCCGTCATCCGGAGCCGTCGCGTGCACCCTGAGCAGCACGGCCATGATCTCGTTCGAGATCTCCGTGGTGTCGCCGGGCGCGCGATAATCGGAGATCGGCGTTCCGTAGACGAACAGGTATCGCTGCGGATCCGCCAGCGCCCATTTCCTGATCGCGTAGGCGACTTCGGTCACGCCACCGGCTTCAGCCGCCGCCCGGACGACGTCGGCGAGGCTTCGATAGGCGTCACGGACGAGGTCCGTGATCAGGTCGTCGCGACTGGGGAAGTACCGGTACAGCGCGGGTCCGCTCATGCCCACGTGTTTGGCGATCCCATTGAGGGACAGCGCGGAGAGGCCGGTCGTGCCCAGCTGCTCCCACGCGTACCGCTTGATCTCGTCGCACACCTGGACCCGGTACCGCTCACGCGAGGTCTTCACGGCGACTCCTTCCAGGCTCGTTCAGTTAGAGGCTATCACTTTCCCTATTGACACTCACTCGACGTGGTTATAGCTTCTAACTATCGCAATTGCTGCTAACAAGGGGTTCGCATGACCCTCCGTCGCACCGCCGCCCTGGCGCTTCCCCTGGCGTTCGGCCTGCTCGGCGCCGCCGTGACACCCGCACAGGCCGCCACCACCTCCCCCGCCGCGCTTTCGTGCCAGGGCAAGACCATCGACACGAAGGCTCCGATCCACTACCGGACCGAGGCCCGCTCCGCGAGAACTCGCGATTCCGCTGGAGCGGGCCCGCGGTCGGCGAGGGCCTCGGCATCGACAACGGCGCCCACGTCTGGACCTTCACCGAGGTCAAGGGCGGCGTGCTGGTCCGCACCGAGGAGAACTGGGCAGGGGCCCAGGTGGAGGCCGACGTACCCACGGCGACGCAATACCTCGGCTGGGGCCTCGAAGCCTGGCTGAAGGACCTCAAAGCCACCACCGAATCCCCCTGCTGACCGCATTTCGCGACCCGGAGGAACCGATGTCCACCCACACGCTCGACCGCGAAACCACCGTCCGCCCCGCGCCGCGTACCGTCCTCGTCTCGGCCTGGGCCGTGCCGGTCATGATCGTCGGCCAGTTCGCGATGCTCGCCGTCGTCCCGGTCGCCCTCGTCCTGATCGGCACTCTGCGCGACACCCGGCTCAAGGCGCTCCGATGGGGCGCGATCGCCCTCACCGCGGCCTACGCCACGCCCTTGGCGCTCTGGGCGATCGGCCCCGAACGCGCGCAGAGCCTGTCCAAGGACATGCATCCCGTCTTCGCCGCGATCATCGTGGCCGTGGGGGTGGCGTTCGCCGTGTCCTTCCAAGTCCTGCGCCGGAAACAGGCTCGCTGAACGAGGGAAGCACACCGAAGGAAGCCTTCCTCGAAGCCCGGCGCAACGTCGCGAGCACGGCGGGCCCCAGCACCAGGATCGCCACCGCGTTCGTGATCGCGCGGCCTGTGTCCCAGCCCGCCGTCGAGGTCAGCAGGGTGAACACGGCGAACCGGTGCAGGTTCTCCAGCAGCGGGGCGCCGGGCACGTAGGAGATGTGCCCGTCGTGGTACGGCACTTCGGCGTCGGTGATGAACGGCCAGAACCACAGGTTCATCAGGAGTCCGAAGACGTACGCCACGAGGATTCCGTAGCCCACCAGCATCGCGATCTCGGCTTTGCCGGTGACGCGGCGCGGCAGCAGTCCCGCGCCCATCCCGATCCACGCCGAGCACATCATCTGGAACGGCAGCCACGGTCCCACCCCGGCGGTCAGCAACGCCGAAGCGAACATCGACGTGCAGCCCAGCACGAAACCGAAACCGGGACCGAGCACTCGCCCGGCCAGCACCAGCAGGAAGAACACGGCTTCGATGCCCGCGGTCCCCGCGCCGAGGGGGCGCAGGGCGGCGTTCACCGCGGAAAGGACGCCGAGCATCGCGAGGGCCTTGGAATCCATGCCCCCTTCGGACATCTCGGCCAGCACGATGACGATCAGGATCGGCAGGATCCCGATGAACACGAACGGCGCGTCCGGGCCGTGCTGCATCGACTGCGGCTCGACGCGGACCAGGAGCGGCCAGACGAACATCATCAGCCCCGCGAGCGACGCGAGGCCGAGCACGGTCGCCGAGCGCGGGCCGAGCCGGACCGCGGGGGCCGTCGTGGTCACGGGACTTCCCGCGGAAGCGCCGACCGGACCTCTTCGACGGTGAGCCAAGGCTCGCCGAGGATCTTCGCGATCTGCGTAGCGAAGGCCGGAGAACCGCCGAGCACCTCGCCGGTCGGGCCGTCGGAGACGACCTCGCCCTCGGCCATCACGATCACCCGGTGCGCGATCGTCGCGACGAACTCGACGTCGTGGGTGGCCACGACGATCGCCTTGCCCTCGGCAGTCAGCGCAGCGATCATCTGCGCCAGCGCCGCCTTCGCGGTGTAGTCGAGGCCGCGGGTCGGTTCGTCCAGCAGCATGATCCGCGGGGCGGCCGACAGCTGCACGGCGAGCACCAGCGCGAGACGCTGGCCCTCCGACAGGTCACGCGGATGGGACGCGGGATCGATGCCCGGAGCGAGCCTGTCGAGCAGGCCCCGGCAATGCCCCGGCTCCGCGGCCGATTCCGCGTCGGCGGCTTCGCATTCGGCGGCGACCGTCTGCAGGTACAGCAGGTCGCTCGCGGTCTGCGGCACCATGCCGACGAGCGCGCGGGCCTCGGCGCTGCTCAGCGTCTTCGGATCTTTGCCTTCGACGGTGACCTTGCCGCCCTGCCGAGGTCCGGAGCCCTGCACCGCCCACAGCAGCGACGACTTGCCGGAGCCGTTGCGGCCCATCATCGCCAGCACCTCGCCGGCGCGCAGGGACAGATCGACCTCCCGCACCGCGACCTTCGGCCCGTACCGAACGACCACGCCGGACGCGGTCAGCACTTCTTCGCCGACGGTGGCGCTCCGCGCGGCGGGCGTCCCGAGGGTCAGCGACGAAGCGCGCCGCCGGGCGTCACGCACCGACATCGGCAGCGGATCCCAGCCAGCCAACCGTCCCAAGTGGACGATCGGCGGCGCGATCGGCATGTCCTTCAACACTTCCGGCGGTGTCCCGTCGACCACTCCGCCGCTGCCCGGGACGTGGATCATCCGGTCCGCGAACGGGATCACGCGTTCCATCCGGTGCTCGGCCATCAGCACCGTCGTGCCGAGGTCCTCCACCAGCCTGGCCAGCGTCGCGAGCACTTCCTCGGCCGCGGTCGGGTCCAGCGCGGACGTCGGCTCGTCCAGCACCAGCACCTTGGGATGCGTCGTCAGCACCGAACCGATGGCCACCCGCTGCTGCTGCCCGCCGGACAGCGTCCGCAGCGCGCGCCTGCGCAGTTCCGCGATACCGAGGAGATCGAGGGTCTCTTCCACCCGGCGCCGCATCACCTGCGGGCTCAGGCCGAGTTGCTCCATGCCGTACGCGAGCTCGTCCTCGACCGTGTCGGTGACGAAGCCCGCGAGCGGGTCCTGCCCGACGACGCCGACGAGATGCGCGAACTCGCGCGGCGGCCGGGACCGCGTCGTCACGCCGTCGACGGACACCGTGCCCTCGAGGTGGCCGCCGGTGAAATGCGGGACGAGACCGTTGATCGTGCCGAGCAGCGTCGACTTGCCCGCCCCCGTCTGGCCCGCGAACAGCACGAGTTCGCCCTCGCCGATGGACAGCGTCACGTCGGACAGCACCGGTTCGGTGCGGCCGTGATAGGTGAAGGAGACGTGGTCGAGTTCGATCATGTGTGCGCTTCTTCTAGTGCGGCATAGGGAGGTTCGGGGGCCGGGGTCAGGAACGCGGGCACCACACCGAGCAGCACCCCGACCAACGGCCCCCAGGACAGCGCCGGCCAGGACAGGTCGATCAGGGACGGGTTCATGTTCATCGGGTTCACGCAGGAGGTCACGAACAGGGTCACCGCGACCCCGATGCCGCTGACGGCGACGACGATCTCCGGCAGGTGCCAGCGATCGGGCCGGTAACGCGTGCGCCGGACCCGCTTGCCCGCCGACCGGAAGCCGATCAGCCCGATCACGACTCCCGAGGCAAGGACCGGCGCGGCGAGGTATCGGGGCGTGGAACCGTCCAAAGTGGCGTAAACGCCGACGCAGACACCGAGCAGGCCGGCGATCATCAGCGTTCCCGTGATCAGCCTGGTCCGCGCCTCGACCAGTCCCGCACGGCCGTAACCGCGCGAGTCCATCGACGCGGCCAGTTGCAGTGAGCGTGAAAGCGCGTCCTCCAGCACCGGGATGAGGACGGTATGGAGCGCCTTCATCTTCTTCTTGCCCGAACCGCCGCGCAGTTTGCGGGCCCGCCGGACCCGCAGCACGCTTTCGGCCAGCTGCGGGAACACCGACAGCGCGACGATCACCGCCGTGCCCACCTCGTACAACGCCGGCGGCATCGCCTTGAGCAGCCGTTTCGGGTTCGCGAGCGCGTTGGCCGCGCCGAGGCAGATCACCATCGCGGCCAGCCGCATCCCGTCGTAAAGCCCGCCAAGCAACGACTCCGCGGACACGTCACCGAAGAGCCGGATACCCGCCGCCCATTCCGGCAGCGGGATCTCGGGCAGCCGAAGGATGATCGTGGATCCCTCGGCGCCGCCGAACACGACGCGGAAGAACACGCGGATCGCGACGATGAACGCGCCGAGGTACAGGTAGAGCCGGAACGCCAGCGCCCACGGCGCCTCACCGCGCCGGGCCACGACGACGTACCCCGCGACCGCCACGATGGTCAGCAGCAGCCACGGGTTCGTCGTGCGGGTCGCCGCGACGGCGAGTCCCAGAGCCCACACCCACCACGCGGCCGGATGCAGGTCGCGCGGCAGGAAGTAGGACGTCATCGAACTCCTTGTGCGCGTTTGCGTCTGCGTGCCACCAGGAATCCCGCCACGCACAGCGCCAGTATCGCGGCGCCCGCCGCCCAGGGCGCCCAGTCGCTGGCGCCGGACTCGCGTTCGATCACCGCGTTGACGTCCTCGGCGTTCTCACCGCCGGTGAACGCGACGTTCGACGACGGGTCCTGCGCCTTCGGCCGCGCCGAGGCACTCGGACGCGGTTTGGGCGGTGGCAGCGCGCCGGAACTCGGCCCCGCAGCGGGGGCTTCCCCCGCGCCCGGTTCCGGGCCGGTTGCCGGCCGCGGATCGTTCCCCGGCTGCGGCCGCTGCTGCCGCTCGCCGGGATCGCCGGTGACCGGCTTGGCCTCTTCGCGCGGCACGCACGGCTGGCTCTCGGTACCCGGCCGCACGGCGGAGACCCGCGGGACCGGGTTGCTCTGAGCGGTGGCGTTCAAGGAGAAAGACCAGCCCTCGAACCCGCCGGGGGTGAAGTCCCGGTTCTTGAGCCCCCACTGGCTGTAGTCCCACGCGCAGTTGTTCGAGGCGTGCCAGTAGGACCAGTAGGCCTGTGCGGGAGGCGTGTCGACGCACTGCTCCCGGTACGTCTCGCGGCCGCTGACCGGGATGTTCTCGGCCGCGGAAGGGCGATTCTCGACCCGGCAGACGAACGACTCGCCCCAGCGCTGCACCCCGGCGATCTGGAAACCGGCGCCCTTGAGCGCGTCCAGTCCGGTGCCGCGCGTGGTCTGGGGATTGCAGCGGACGATGGCCGTGCCGCCGAGCTGCTGGAAGTCCACCACCACGGTGACTCCGGTGGCGTCCTTGCAGAACCCGGGATACCCCTTGCTCTGGTCGACCGCGTGCGCGGACGGCGCCGTGGCGGCGATCAGGAAGACCGCCGCCACCACGGGAAGAACCCTCCTCACGGGATGGCCGGGTTCCTCGGCGTGACACCGGGCGGCGGGTTCGTCGTCGCCGACTTGTTCAGCGAGAACGACCAGCCCTCGAATCCGCCGGGGGTCACGGTGCGGTTGAGGGCACCCGTGGTGCTGTAGGTCCAGGTGGTGCCGGAGCCGCCGGCGTGCCAGTAACCCCAGTACGCGCCGGGGGAAGGCGTGGTGACGCACGCTTCCTTGTAGTTCGGGTTGGTCGACAGCGGGAGGGTCTCCGTCGCGGCCGGGCGGCCTTCCAGGCGGCAGACGAAACCGAGGCCCCAGCGTGCGGTGCCGGCGACCGCGATCCCCGCGTCCTGCAACGCCTTGATGCCCGTGCGGGCGGTACCCGGCGCGGCGTTGGGCGAGCACCGGGTGATCGTCGGCGCGGCGGTCCCGCCGTTGCCGTCCAGCTCCTGGAAGTCGACCACGACGGTGACCCCGGTGAGCGCGTCGGGGCCGGTGCAGATCCCGGCGTAGCCCTTGGTGGTGTCGACCGCGTTCGCGGGTGCGGCGGAAAGCCCGATCAGTCCGATGAGGACGGACGTCACGGCCAGCATTCTCTTCACGGTGTTGCCCCCTTTTTCTTGGTGAAACGAAGAAGTACGAAAACCAGTGCGATCACGGTGAGCAGCAGCAGGACGGCCAGTCCGGCGAGCCCCCAGACCAGCCATGACGGCGGGGAGCCGGACTGCTCCGCGGCCAGTACCGGCGCACCGGACGGATTCGCCTCGGTCAGCGGCAGCCGGATCGCGGGCGAGAGCGGCGAATCAGCCGCGGACAGCCAGGATCGGCCCGCGACTCCTTGCGCGGCGGCCAGACTGGTCGGGAAATCGGTCTCCCCGGCGGCCCCCTTGGCCAAACCGCCATCGGCTTGGACCAGTTCGCCCAGTGATCGCGCGGTTCCGCTCGCGTCGAGGCCGGCGGTCTGCCGCGCGGCGGCGACGGCGGCGCTCAGCGCGATGTCCGGCTCTCCGCCCTCTCCGGTGACCATGCCCTCGCCGGTCGGCCGGACGCCGAGCGCGCTCACCGCGGAGACGAACGCCGACACGCGCCGCGCGCTCCAGCCATCCGGGCGCCTGGACGGAGGCGCGGCGTCGGTGTGCGGACGGGCGGCCAGCGCGGTGACAGCGGCGGCGGTCGCGGCGAGGTCGCCGGAGCCGCATTCCGCGGTGTCGAGGTGCTTCGGAAAGGTTCCGTCGGCGCACTGGCGTGAAAGGAGCAGTTCGACCGCGGGACCGGGATCGGCCGCGGTGGCGAGCACCGCCCAAGCGTGCCGCTCCACGGTCTCGTCGGCGTCGGCGAACGATCCGGTGTCGGTGAACTTGCCGTCGGTGCCGCGCAGCTTCACCAGATCGGAGCGCAGTTGCCCGGCGACGTCGGCCTTCGCGAACTCGGCGACGAGCACGAGTTTCGCGAGCGGTCCGGCATACGACGCCTCACCTTGCTCGTAGGGCGCGCCGTGGGCATAGGCCTGTACGGCTTCCGGCTTCACCAGGAACTGCGACGCGCGGGCGACGGAGTCCGGCTGCTGGTCCAGCGCTCGCAGGGCCAGCACCACGTCGGCGGTGGCGTCGTAGTCGACGTAGGTCTTGCCGTCCTCGGTCACCTCGACGTGGTCACCGTCGGTGAGCCGGTTCGCCAGGTAGGCGCCGAGGCGGGCGGCCGGTGTCGCCGTGTCCGGGGTGACGATCGCGGCCGGTGGCCGGACGACGGTGGACGCCCTGGGCGTGCCGGCCTTCTTGGGTTGGGGCGGCGGCGTCGCCGACGTCGTGATGGTGGTCGTCGTAGGAGCCGGGGCGCCGCTGGTCGGCGGCTGAGTGTCGCCCTTCGCGAGCGCGTAGAAGCCGACCTGCGACAACCCGAGTGAAGCCTGGGCACCCGCGCGGATCCAGGTGTCGACGCCGCTGATGCCGGACGTGCGCGCGGCCTCGTAGGCGGCCGGGTTGTAGGCGATCGCGCCGAGCTCGCCCGCGAGCTTGGTGCCGGAGTCGGCGGCGGCGTTCGCCTGCGCGGATTTGAGGTACCGCACGCCCTTGTCCACCGCCGCGTCCGCACCGCCCGCGTCGGCGAGCGCCTGGACGATCATGCCGGTGCTGTTGGTGTTCGGCGCCTCGGTGCCGACGCCACCACCCCAACCGCCACCGGAAGTCTGGTTCGCTTTGAGCCACGAGACGGTCTTGGCGATCGGGGCGTCGAGTCCGGTCGCGCCCGCCTGGCGCGCGGCCAGCAGCGCCGAGAGCGCGAGGCCCGTGGCGTCGCCGTCGGTCGGGGAAAGGTCGAGCGGCTTCCCCTCGTCGCAGGTCGAAATCTTGTGGCCGTCCGGGGTGACGTGGTCGCCGGTCTCCTTCGTCGGGATGTCTTCGAAAATGAGGCGGAAGTAGCCCTCGGAACACTGCTGGGTCAGCAGCCTGTCGATGGCGATCCGGTCGTTCTCTCCCGCCGCGGCGAGCCCGATCACGCCGAGCCCCTGGCCGAACGTGTTCGCGTCGTTGCTCACCGCGTCGGCGAGTTTCGGGTCCTTCGAGTAGTCGCTGATCCGGCCTTTGTCCGGGCCCGTGCGCATGATGGCCGCATGGGTCTCGGCGACCAGGTCGTACCCGTCGAAATTCCGGGGGTCCCGGCCGGAGACCTGCGCGGCGACCAGCGTCTTGGCCAGCGAGCCGCCGACGACGATCTTGTCGTACCCGAGCCCGGGAACCAGCCCGTCCCAGGTGAAGTAGTCGCTCGCGTGGCCTTCATCGTCGAGGAACTTCATGATCGGCTCGGCCTTGGCGCCGTCACCCGACGCGTACATCGCGAACAGTACGTCGAGCATCAGGCCGTGGTCGGGCAGTGCGCCCCCATTGGGGTTCTCGAGCGTGCCGTCCGGCTTCAGCTTCGTCGCGAGCCAGCGGGAATTCGCCTTCGCGGCGCCGGGATCGTTGGCGGCGCTGGCCGTCCCGGTGAGCAGTGCGGCGACCACGCCGATGCTGACGGCGAACGCCACTGCGGTGAGGTACCGGCGGCGCATGACTCCTCCTTGCGGCAGACGGAGGACAGGCGCGAGACGCCGCGGTCACCCCTGTTTATCGCGACAGTGGTTCGTTCATCCGCCCGTTCGGTATCCCGGCTCGCCCTGGTGAAGGGCCCACGGTTGCGCGACAGCGCCGGATTTCGACCGGCTTCCCCGTCACGGGCGGCGGTGTGCAGTTGTCGAGCCGATCGAGGTTAACACTCGATCACCTCCGGCAGGCACCGCTGACCAGGTCGGTCACCAGGATCACATCGAAACCCGCGCCCTGGCGGTACTCTTCGGTTCGTCCGATTCAGCGCGGTCGTGGGGGAAGTCCGGTGAGAGTCCGGCGCTGTCCCGCAACGGTGTGCCCTCCAGGCGAGCCCGGTCACCCACGTCGCGCGGTGTCACCGACTCCTGTCGTGGAAATGCGGGAAAGGGTTCTCATGAGACGTTTGGTTTTCGCTGTCGCCCTGCTGTGCGGCATCGGGCTGGTCGCCGCTCCGGCGGCGGCCGCGGCCACCCACGACAAGGCGGACGCCGCCGCGGGCTGGCTCGCGAGGCAGCTGGCCGACGGGGAAAGGTTCGAGGCCGACTTCGGCGGCCAGAAGTTCCCCGACCAGGGTTTGACGATCGACGCGATCTTCGCGTTCGCCGCGGCCGGGGTGTCGGACACGAACGCGGACAAGGCGATCACCTGGCTGGCGAAACCGGAGATCACCACGGGCTACGTCGGCAGCGGCACCGAGGCGTACGCGGGCGCGCACGCCAAACTGCTGCTCGCCGCGCAGGTCCGCGGCAAGGACCCGGCGTCGTTCGGCGGCGTCGACCTGAAGGCGGGCCTGCTCTCGCTGCTCACGCCGTCCGGCCGGTTCTCCGACCGCTCCGAATACGGCGACTACTCCAACGCCCTCTCGCAGTCACTCGCCTTGCTGGCGCTGGACCGCACCGGCGACGTCCCGGCGCAGGCCGTGACGTTCCTCGCGGGCACCCAGTGCCCCGACGGCGGTTTCCCGCTGAACTTCGGCGAAGCGACGTGCACGAGCGACGTCGACGCGACCGCGACGGTCGTGCAAGCCTTGCGCGCCACCGGTGACCCGGTGAACGCCGGGGAGGGCACCTCCTGGCTGGTCACCAAGCAGCACCCGAACGGCGGCTTCGGTTTCTCCACCAACGCGCCGAACGCGAACAGCACCGGCCTCGCCGCGCAGGCGCTGGCCGGGCACCGCCCCGCCGCCGCCGTCAAGGCACGGGAATTCCTGCGGTCACTGCAGACCGGGTGCGCCGGCGCCGAGGCGGACCGCGGCGCGATCGCCTACGACGCCACGGGCCTGAACCCGTCGACCGCCCCGCGCGCGACCGCGCAGGCGATCCTCGGCCTGGCCAGGGTTCCGCTGAGCGACCTGCACGGCGGTGGGCGTCCGCAGGCCCCGGTCCTCGCCTGCCCGTGACCGACTGGACGACACACGTGATTGGCTGGACGACTCGCGTGATTGGATGGACGACACGACCGTGGCCGGGGCTCCGCCGCGAGTCGTCCGCCCAATCACGCGTGTCGTCCAGCCAATCACGCGAGTCGTCCATCCCAACACGCGTGTCGTCCATCCAGTCACGCGAAGCCGACGCCCCACCCACGAGGCAGTTCATTCGCCGGCGGCGACGCGGCGCGCGAGTTCCACCCGGGACCGCACACCCAATGCCGTGAAGATGTTCCGCAGGTGGTGATCCACCGTGCGATGGCTGATCACCAGCCGGCGTGCGATCTCCTTGTTCGTCTCCCCCGCCGCCACCAGGCGGGTGATGGCGTCCTGCTGCGGTGTGAGGCCGGCGAGCGATCGGTGCGGCGAGTCGACGGTCTCGCCGGTCGCTCGCAGCCCGGCCCTTGCCCGTTCGGCGAACCGGGTCGCGCCGACGTTTTCGAAGCCCCGCAAGGCATCGCGGAACTGGTCGCGGGCGTCCCGGGTCCGCCGATGCCGTCGCAGCAAAGTGGCGTAGGCGAACCGGGTCCTGGCGAGTTCCATCGCGCCGCCCGCCCGCCGGTGCGCCTCGATGGCCAGGACGAAACGCCGTTCCGCCACACCGGGATCCGGCGCGGTCAGCGCGTGACAGCGGTGGCTCAGCGCGAGCCAGCAGGGTTCCGCGCCCGCGAGGGTCCAGCGGTCGAACACCTCCAGCGCGGCCAGTGCGCGTTCGGGCCGCCCGGCACAGACGGCCGCCTCGACGAGTTGCGGAGTGGCCAGCACCCGGATCACCGGCTGGTCGCCGGAGACGCCCGAAGCGAGATCTTCGAGCCTGCTCAACGCGTCGTCGGGCCGGTCTTCGGCCAGGTCCAGGCAGGCGTTCGCCCACGCGGCGACCGCGGCGGGCCTGCCTAGACCGCGTTCGGCGATGCCTTCGGCCGCCTCGTCCAGCTCCGGTACGCGGTCACCGAGCAGTGCGGCGGCCAGTCCCAGCAGCGTCAGATGCTCCATCCGCAGGTTGTGCGGTGCCCGCAGGCCGTCGCGGGACGCCGCCCGCGCACAGGGGATGCGGTCGAGCGCGATGGCCGAGAGCGACAGATAGATCAGTGCCCACGGCAGTTCCGCGTGGCGTTTGCCGAGCCGCGCGCGGCTCACGGCCGCGGCCGCGTATTCGTGCGCCCGTTCGGCATGCCCGCGGGCGAAGGCCGCTTCGGCGGCCCAGACGGCCCCTGCGACGTCCGAGCCGGCCATCCCCTTGGCGACAGCGTCCTTCAGCGGAGTGACGGCGTCCTCGTGACGTCCGGCGTAAACCGAGGTCAGACCGTGGAAATGCGCGGAGACCAGCCCGTCGCCCGCCGGGACCGCCCGGGCGAGAGCCCGGTAGCCGCTCAGGTCACCACCGAGCCTGCGCGCCTCACCCGCCAGCAGGAGCGCGCCCGCCGGATCGGGCAGCAGTTCCGCCGCTGCGCCCAGTTCGTGGGTGGCGACGGCGGGATCGCCGTCACGCAGCTCGATCTCCCCGTGCAGCAACGCCACCGCGCCCGGTTCAGTGTCCACTCTGGACAGCAGCAGCCGTGCCCACCCAGGTCTGCCCGCCTGCCAGGCCGCGTCCGCCGCGGCCAGCAGCCGGGTCGCCCGCGTGGCCGGATCGGCGGTCAGGGCGGCGGCGCGTTCGAGCTGCCGGGCCGCGGCCGCGTGATCCACCGCCGGTGCCGCGGCGAGCGCGTCCGCGAGCGGCTCGGACGGCGTGGCCGCCGCCATCGCGCGATGCCAGAGCGCGTCGGGCCCCTCCTCGGCGGAGGCCAGCCGCGCGTGCGCCGCCCTGCGGTCGGCCGGGGACGCCGCCGCGTACCAGGTCGCCTTCCTCGCGGTGAAGTCCATGCAGGTGGCGAGAAAACGGAGACGTTCGTCGAGCCGCATCGCGTCGAGCTCGGCCGCGTAGCGAGGCAGACGCTCCCGCAGGATCGGCGAAACCGGCTCCCGCCCGGCCGCCTGAGCGGGTGTCAGCGAAGCCGCCAGCGCTACGAGGTCGGCCGGGTTCCCGTCACCCAGTTCGACCAGCTGCGGGCGCACCCCGGCGGGCACGCCGCGGTCACGCAGCACCTGATCGGCGGCGGAAACGGGCAACGGCGGCAGCTCGACGGAATCGAATTCGTCGGATCCAGATCGCGAGGCGAGCACCATCCCGACCGGCGCTCCCGCCAGTCGCCTGGCGGCGAAACCCAGCGCCGCCAAGGACTCCGGATCGACCCAGTGCGCGTCGTCGACCCAGCAGATCGTCGGCGCCGAAACAGCTCCGAGCCGGTCTCGTGCCTCCGCGCCGCCGGAGACCGGCGCGCCGAACATCCGCTGCAGGGCGCCGTAGGGCAGCTCGCTTTCCGCTCGCAGGCCCCGCACACCGACGAGGCGGACGCCGAGGGTGGCGCGCAGCTCGGTGAGCAGGGCCGATTTGCCCAGGCCTTCCGCACCGCGGACCAGCACGGCACGCCCGGCGACCGACCTCAGCCCGCCGAAGAGGTCGTCCCTCCCCCGCAGCGGGTACACAGGCATCGGCGCCTCCTCGAGATCCCTCTCGATGAAACACCAGGCGCAAGTGTTTCACAAGGTCCTGCTCGGCACCCGTCCTTCCACGAGCGCTCCGAGCAGTGTCGACGCCGCTTCGAGATCGGGGGTCCGGGAGGCGAGGACGTCCGAGTACAGGAACGCCTCCCCAAGCCGCACGATCGCGTAACACAGGCTGTCCAGGCTGACCGCGGGCACGAAGCCGCCGTCCTCGACGTCGCGGCGAAGGAGCTCGACGTGTGCCGCGATCACTCGCGGCTGGACGCGGCCGTCCGGATCGGTCAGCAGCCTGATCGCCAGCACCGGCTCGTCGTCGAGGAAGCGCCGGAACCCGGCACTCGCCGCCAGCACGGACCGGTACTCGCGCATGATCGAAAGACAGCGCAGTTCACCGGCCGCGTTGCGCACCACGTCGCCCTCTTCGCGCTCCCAGGTGCGCGCGGCGGCCGTCAGGGTGCGCTCGGACAGGTAGTAGAGGGCATCACCGAGCAGGTCTTCCCGGTTGCCGACACGGCGGAACAGCGTGCTGCGCGAGATGCCCAGTTCCTGGGCGAAGGCGGAGGTGTCGACGCGGACGCCGCGATCGATCCACCGCGCCGCGGTGCGGACTATGTCCTCGGCTGAGGGGTTCACGATCGCCGATCGTACGGGCGACCGGCCCGGCGGGAACGGTCGCGGATCAAGACTGGCGATTTCACCGATGCAGCCCCCTCCGGGCGTTTGCCACAGTCCATCACCACGGACCGTGTTCAACGGCGAACGGAGACGGCACCATGCGTAGTACGACCCGGATCCTTTGTGGACTGGCCACCGTCGCGGCACTCACTGTCGCCCCCGCGGCCTACGCCGCCGAGAACCCCTACGAACGAGGACCCGACCCGACGGAAAGCAGCATCGAAGCCTCTCGCGGCTCGTTCGCGGTATCCCAGACTTCCGTGTCGAGCCTGGCCGTCACCGGCTTCGGCGGCGGAACCATCTACTACCCCACCAGCACCGCGCAGGGCACGTTCGGCGCGGTCGCCATCTCGCCGGGGTTCACCGCGACCCAGTCGAGTATCGCGTGGATGGGCCCGCGGCTGGCGTCGCAGGGCTTCGTGGTGTTCACGATCGACACCAACACGATCTACGACCAGCCCGACAGCCGCGGTGACCAGCTGCTGGCCGCGCTCGACTACCTGACCCAGCGCAGCACCGTCCGGTCCCGCATCGACACCACCCGGCTCGCGGTGGCGGGCCACTCGATGGGCGGCGGCGGTTCGCTCGAAGCCGCGCAGGACCGGCCCTCGCTGCAGGCCGCGGTACCGCTCGCGCCGTGGAACACGCAGAAGTCGTGGTCCTCGCTGAGGGTGCCGACGTTCGTCATCGGCGGCGAGTCCGACTCCGTCGCGCCGGTGGCGTCGCACTCGATCCCGTTCTACACCAGCATTCCCGCTTCGGCGGAGAAGGCATACATGGAGCTGGACAACGCGAGCCACTTCTTCCCGAACACGGCGAACACGACCATGGCCAAGTACACGATCTCGTGGCTGAAGCGGTTCGTGGACAACGACACCCGCTACGAGCAGTTCCTCTGCCCCGCCCCGGACGACCGCACGATCAGCGACTACCGGGACACATGTCCGCACGCCTGAGCGTCACCGGCCCCGGCGCGCCCGCGCCGGGGCCTCCTCTCTCCGTTGGGAGTTCTTGCGTGACCCTGTCGACCTTCGAGCTGTCCGGCGTGTCGGTGACCTTCGGTGGTCTCGTCGCCTTGTCGGACGTCTCCCTGACCGTCGCTCCGGGCCGGGTGCTCGGGGTGATCGGCCCGAACGGGGCGGGCAAGACCACGCTCTTCAACGTGGCGTGCGGTTTCGTCCGCCCGGACACCGGCACGCTGACCTGGCGCGGCACGGAACTACGGCGGCTGCGCCCGCATCACCTCACCGGCCTCGGGATCGCCCGAAGCCTGCAGGAACTCGGCCTGTTCGACCGGATGACCGTGCTGGAGAACGTCCTCGCGGGGGCGGGCAGGCACGCGAAATCCGGCTTCTGGTCCTCGTTTCTGGGGTGGACGAAGGACGAGAAGGCGCTGACCGAGCGCGCGATGATTCAACTGGAGGCCTTCGACATCGCCGACGTCGCCCAGCGCTATCCCGCGAGCCTTCCTTACCCGCTGAAGAAGCGCGTCGCTCTGGCGCGAGCGCTGGTGAGCGAACCCGACCTGCTGCTGCTCGACGAACCGGCGGGCGGCCTGTCGTCGGCCGAGATCAACGAGGTCGGCGCGCTCGTCCGCGGCCTGACCGAGCGCATGTCGGTGATGCTCGTCGAGCACCACATGGATCTGGTGATGGGCGTCTGCGACGAGATCGTGGTGCTGGACTTCGGGAGGGTCATCGCCCGCGGTACCCCGGACGAGGTCCGCGCGGATCCGGCGGTCCAGGCGGCCTACCTCGGTGAGGAGGTGGCCGGTGCTGACGGTTGAGAATCTTTCGGCGAACTACGGCCCGGTGCGCGCGCTCGATTCCGTGAACCTTTCGGCCGCGGAAGGCGAGATCACCGCGGTGCTCGGCGCGAACGGCGCGGGCAAGACCACCTTGTTGCGCACCATTTCGGGACTGGTGACGCCGGCGGGCGGCAGCGTCTCGCTCGCCGGCCGGGACCTGAGCCGCGTGTCCACAGAGGACCTTCCGGTGCTCGGGCTCGCGCACGTCCCCGAGGGCCGCGGCGTGCTGGCCGAACTGACCGTCGAGGAGAACCTGCGGCTCGGCGCACTCGGGGCACGCGGCCGCGCGACGACGGCCGATCTCCGCCGGATCTACGACCTCTTCCCGGCGCTGGCCGACCGCAAGAACGGTCTCGCGCACGTCCTTTCCGGTGGAGAGCGGCAAATGCTGGTCATCGGCCGCGCGCTGCTCTCCCGGCCGAAGGTGCTGCTGCTCGACGAACCCTCCTTGGGTCTCGCGCCCAGGATCGTGGCACGGATCTTCGGGCTGCTGCGCGGTCTCGTCCACGACGAAGGCCTGGCCGTCGTGCTGGTCGAGCAGAACGCCCGCAGCGCGCTGTCCATCGCCGACCACGGTGTCGTGCTCAACCTCGGGCGGGTCGTCGTCCGGCGGGACGCGGCCGCGCTCGTCGCGGACGACGCGCTCCGGCACGCCTACCTCGGATTCTGAAAGGGAGCTTCGTGCAGCAACTGCTCACCACCGCACTCACCGGCCTGACGCTGGGCGCGGTCTACGCCGCGTTCGCACTGGCACTCGTGCTGATCTGGCGGGCGACGCGGATCGTGAACTTCGCGCAAGCGCCGATGGCGATGATCACCACCTACGTCGCGCTCGTCCTGATCGACGCGGGCTGGTCGTACTGGGCGGGTTTCGCCGTCGCCCTGCTTTCGGGCCTGGTGCTCGGCGCGCTGGTGGAACGGTTCGTGATCCGGTTCGTCTCGGGGAAACCCGAGATCAACGCCGTCATCCTGACCCTGGGGCTGTTCATCGTGCTGCACGCGCTGGCGGCGCTGGTGTTCGGCTCGCGGTACCGGTCGTTCCCGGCGCCGTTCGGGCTCACCGGGTTCCGGCTCGGCGACACGACGATCGCGCTGACCGGGTTCGGCGTGTTCACCATCGCCGCCGTCGGGGTGGTGCTGATCGGGCTCGTGCTGTTGTTCCGCGGTACCGATCTGGGCTTGCGGATGCGGGCCGCGGCCTTCGACCGGGAGGTGGCCCGCCTGCTCGGCGTGCGGGTCGGGCGGATGCTCACCCTGGGCTGGGCGCTGGCGGCGCTCGCCGGTTCGCTGTCCGGTCTGCTGATCGCCGGCGGCGGTCTCGTCCATCCGTCCTATATGGACGGTGTGGTGGTGTACGGTTTCGTCGCCGCGGTGCTCGGCGGCCTGGACAGCCCGGTCGGCGCGGTCGTCGGCGGCGTCGTCCTCGGCCTGTCGCTGAGTTTGGTGAGCGGCTATGTCGGCTCGGAACTCGTACCGCTCGCCGCGCTGGCGCTGCTCATGGTGGTGCTGCTCCTGAAGCCCGGTGGCCTGTTCGCGAGCGTCCGTGAACGGAGGGTCTGACGTGCCTCGCCGTTCTCTGCTGAGCGCGCTCGCCGCGCTGCTCGTCGTCGTGCTGGTCCTGGAGAACTCCGGGCCGTTCCTCACCTCGCAGCTCACCACGATGGCGTACTTCGCGATCGCGGCGGGCGGCCTGACCGTCTTGACCGGTCTCAACGGGCAGCTGTCGCTCGGGCACGGCGCCTTGATGGCCGTCGGCGCGTACTCGACGGCGCTCCTGCTGAAATCGGAATTCCTTCCGCTGCCGGTGATCCTGGTGCTGGCGATGGTGATCACGCTGGCCGTCGGGGCACTCGTGGGCGTCGCCGCGGCCAGGCTGCACGGGCCGTATCTCGCCGGGGCGACACTCGCGCTCGCCGTCGCCGTCCCCGGGATCCCGTTGTTCTTCGGCGAAGCGCTCGGCGGCGAACAAGGCTTGCCCGTGCGCATGCCGGAAATCCCCGTCTGGCTGGCGGACGCCGCGTACTTCGTCACCGGCAAGGAACTCACGTCGATCCGTTATCTCGCCTATCTTTCGTGGCTCGCGGTGATCATCGTGTTCGTGCTGCTGGCGAACCTGTCCCGTGGCCGCGTCGGACGCGACTGGCGGGCGGTCCGCGACGAGGACGTGGCCGCCGAACTCGCCGGGATCGACCTCGGTCGCACGCGGGTGCGGGCGTTCGTCGTCAGCTCGGGGTGCGCGGGGCTGGCCGGTGCGCTGATGGCGCTGTCGGCGCGGCTGGCGGCGCCGAGCGGGTTCGCGCTGACGTTGTCGCTGCTGCTGGTTTCCGCGGTGGTGCTCGGCGGTCTCGGGAGCCTGACCGGAGCGCTCGCCGGCGCCGCGCTGCTGACCTTTCTGCCGCCGCTGGTGACCGGCGCGGGAACGGATCTCGGCCTGTCCGACGTGCAGGCCGCGCATCTGGCGCCGTTGATCTACGGCCTGGTCACCGTCCTGATCGTGCTGCTCGCGCCCGCCGGTCTCGCCGGTGGGCTGCGGAAACTCATCCACCGGAGGAGAACTTCATGAAACGCTGGACCAAGGCCGTGGCCGTCTTCCTGGCCGTCACGGTCACCGCCGCCTGCGGAGCGGGCGGCAGACCCGATGGCGAGCAGAAGGGCTCGACGGTCGGCGTCACCGACACGATCATCAAGATCGGCGCGCATTTCCCGTTGACCGGCGTCGCCGCGCCGGGCTACAGCGAGATCCCGAGCGGTCATCAGGCCTACTACGACTACGTGAACGCGAACGGCGGCGTCAACGGCCGCAAGATCGAGTTCGTGGTGAAGGACGACGGCTACAACCCGACCACCACGAGCGCGGTCACCGACGAACTGGTGCTCAGGGAGGAGATCTTCGCGATGGTCGGCGGCCTCGGCACGCCCACGCACAGCGCCGTCGTCGACTTCCTGAACAACTCCAAGGTGCCGGACCTGTTCGTGTCCTCGGGTTCGCTGCGTTGGGGCGACGATCCGAAGAAGGCGCCGTTCACCTTCGGCTGGCAGCCGGACTACGAGATCGAGGGCAAGATCATCGGCGACTGGGTTCGGAAGAACATGCCGAACGCCAAGGTCGGCCTGTTCCTCCAGGACGACGACTTCGGCCGCGACGGCGAGAAGGGTGTCCGGCGTTACCTCGGGCAGCAGATCGTGGAGGTCGCGAAATACTCGCCCGGCAACACCGACATCGCGCCGCAGATCGCGAAACTCAAGGCCGCGGGCGTGGATCTGGTGCTGGGCTTCACCGTTCCGTCGTACACCGCGCTTTCCCAGCTGGCGTCGCTGAAGATCGGGTTCAAGCCGAAGTGGGTCTACAGCAACGTCGGCTCCGATCCCGCGCTCGTCGGTTCGCTGCTCGCGCGGTTCTCCGAAGGCAAGGTCACCAACGGCGCGTCGCTCATCGACGGCGTGGTCACCACCGAGTACCTGCCGGGTGTCGACGCGCCGGACAACGCGTGGACGAAGCTGTGGCAGAGCGTCTGGAAGGCACACGGCAAGGGCGGCGACCTGACGAACTACCGCATTTACGGGATGGCGCAGGCGTACACGTTCGTCCAGGCGTTGCGGGCGGCCGGAAAGGACCTGACGCGCGAGCACCTCGTCGAGGTGATCCAGCAGTCCGGGAAGACGTTCGAGGGACCGGGTCTGGCGCCGTTCCGGTACACCGGAGACAGCCACCTCGGCATCTCCGGGATGTCGGTGGTCGAACTCAAGGGAGGCGTCGGCAAGGATCTGACACCGGTACTGGTGACCGACCTCGGCGAAGCACCCATCAAGGCGGACGACTCCGCCGCGAACGACGGGCCGCCGCCCAACGGGATTCCCGGTAGCTGAGTCACAGGGCAGGCAGGACGCGTCCCCGCACCTCGCCGAACCCGATCCGCGAGCCGTTCGCGCCGGGCGCGGTGCCGGTGATCACGACCTCGTCGCCGTCCAGCAGGAAGGTGCGCTCCTCTCCCTTGACCGTGAGCGGTTCCTTGCCGCCCCAGGACAATTCGAGGAACGCGCCGCGCTGGTGCTTCTCCGGTCCGGAGATCGTGCCGGAGCCGTACAGGTCGCCCGTGCGCGAGGAGGCGCCGTTGACCGTCAGGTGCGCGAGCATCTGGGCGGGCGACCAGTACATCTCGCGGAACGGCGGGCGGCTGACCTCCTCGCCGTTCCATTCGATGACGAGGTCGATGTCGAGCCCCCACGCGTCGCTTTCCCGCAGGTACGGCAGCGGCTCCGGGTCCGTCTGGCCGGGCAGCGGGATCCGCGCGGCCTCCAGCGCCAGGATCGGCACGACCCAAGGAGAGATCGACGTCGCGAAGCTCTTGCCGAGGTGCGGGCCCAGCGGGACGTATTCCCACGCCTGGATGTCGCGGGCCGACCAGTCGTTGAGCAGGACCGCGCCGAAAACGTGGCGGGGGAAGGAATCCGGGGTGATCGGGGTGTTCAGCGGGGTTCCGGTGCCGACGATGAAGCCCATCTCGGCCTCGATGTCCAGCCGCGTGCTCGGCCCGAACACCGGCGCCGCTTCGGCCGGGGCCTTGCGCTGACCGCTCGGGCGCACGATGTCCGTACCGGAGACCAGGACGGTGCCGGACCGCCCGTGGTAGCCGACCGGGAGGTGCTTCCAGTTGGGCAGCAACGGTTCCGCGTCGGGGCGGAAGAGCCTGCCGACGTTCGAGGCGTGGTGTTCGGAGGCGTAGAAGTCGACGTAGTCCGCGACCTCGATCGGCAGGTGCAGGGTCACCCGTTCGACGGGGTGGACCGCGCCGTCGGGGACCTCGCCGGTGACCAGGTCGCGGATCCGCTCCCGGACCGCCACCCAGCGGTCGTATCCCTGCGCCATGAACGGGTTCAGGGTCGGCGCGGCGAACACGTCGTCGCCGAGCGCCGCGGCCAGGTCGAGAACGGAGTCGCCGACGCGCACGCCGACGCGCGGGGAATCGCTGTCGACGGAGAACACGCCGTACGGCAGGTTGTCGATCCCGAACAGCGAGCCTGCGGGGATGTCGATCGTGGTCATGCCTCTCCTCGGGGCGCCTCGAGCAGGCCGAGTCCGGCCAGTTCGGTCAGGGGGTCGGTGATGCTGCAGGTGCCGAACGACGTGAAAGCCGCGCGGAGGGCGGTGACGCGATCCGCGTGCAGCTCCCGCAGCCGTCCGGCGATGACAGCGCCGTCTCGTTCGGCGAGAACGGCTTCGGCGTCGCCATCGGTGAGGACGGCGTCGGTGGCGAGCATCAGGTTGAGGAAGCCGTGCTGTTCGAAGCCGGTCTCGGGATCGGTGTTGCGAAGGGCGTGGTGCAACCCGGCGGTGGCCTTGAACGGAACGCCCGCCCCGGCGGCTGCCCGCACCGACGCGGCGAGCTCCGCTTCGCCGGGGTACAGGTCGGCCCGGACGCCACCGGTGCGGAACTTCGCGTGGTGACCGGTGCCGGAAAGGGCGGTCAGCAGCGGGACACGTCGCTCGTCGCGCGGGATCTCGACGAAGACCGGTGCGGTGGCACGGGAAAGCGCGGCGAGCACCTCGTCCGGGCCCATCCCGTCCGGGACGGCGATCTCAAGCGCGTCGAGTTTCACCGGGAGCTTCTCCACGGCGTCGAGTACGCCGTCGAGCTGCGCGGGCCCGCCGGGCAGGGTCACCGAGACCGGCAGCGGGGCCGCCCGGTCTCCCAGCACTTCGGCGAGGTCGCCGAGCGCGGTGGCGGCGATGACGAGCGGGCCGACGAGGCCGGCGTACCAGGCGGAGACGTGCTCGTCGTGCGCCGCGACGGCGTCCGGTAGCGGGGCCAGCCCGGGCGGGAACACCGCGGCGTCGTCGCACAGCCCGGCGAAGAGCGCGGGAATCCGTCCGCCGTCCACCATGGTCTCCTCCTGGCCGATTTAGTTCACGCTTTTACTATCCATCGGGCAGCGTAGTCCGGTCTTCCGGGCGACGGGAAGGTGCTGAAGGGGACTTTCCCCGCATGCGACGCGGTGAAGGGCGCTTTCCTCCCGTGACATGCGGGGAAAGCGTCCTTCGGCCTACTTGCGGCTCCGGGTGCCGAACTCGGCGCGACTCGTGATCAGCTTGCCCAGCAGCATGACGAGGATGCGCTGTTCGGTCTCGGTCAGCGCGTTCGTCCAGCCGAATTCGCGCTCGTTGTGCTCGCGGAACACCGAGACCATCTCCTCGTGCCCCGCCTCGGTCAGCGACAACTGCACCGAACGGCCGTCCCGTTCGTCCGGGACGCGGTGGAGCATCCCCTCCGCGACCAGCGTCTTGACCAGATTCGACACCGCCGCCCGACTCATCCCGGTCAGCCGGGCCGCGCTGGTCGGTTCGAGCGGCCCGGCGAGCCAGACCACGAACAGCAGCCGGAACGCCGACCACGACCGCCCGCGCGGCCGGTGCACCGCGGCTTCGAGATCGTAAGTCACCAGGTCGGAGGCACGATTCAGGGTCAGCAGGACCTCGGTCGCCAGCTGGTGCCGGAAGCCGTACTCATGCGCGAGCCGCCGGTTCGCCAGCGCCACGAACGACCAGAAGTCCAGTCCGGCCGCGTCCACGTCTTCCATCGCCGAACACTAACCCCGCACCGTGAAAATGGTCAAAATCGAAAGTATCAAAGCGTAGTCGACCAGTGACTCAGCATCGGTACAGCTGGTCGTGAGCGGCGATTGGGGTCAGGGCCAAGAGCGTCTTGGGTGCCTGCTGGATTTGGCTGCGGCTGATCGTGGGTCAGGTAGTGAAGGCCTCCTTGCCTACCCTGAAGGTAGTGAAGGAGGCCTTNCCATGGGTTGTGCGAACACCTGCAGCAGCTGCACCCACAGGAAGTTGTCGCGGATCCAGGCCACGTCCAGGTGCGAGCCCAGCCAGCAGGCCAGGGCCAGCATCGCCAGGCCTGTGGCCTGCACCCAGCGGCAGTCCACCGCGCGGATGTTCAGCAGCGCCGCCACCAGCGGCAGCGCGATCACCTGCGGCAACGCCACCCACAGCAGCATCGGTGCGGTCTGCAACGGCCGGTAGCCCTGCACGCTGGCCAGGAAACCGGACGGGATGGAGATCACCGCCAGCAGCACGAACAGCACGCCGCCCAGCGTCACCAGCGAGTAGCTGAGATTGCGGTTGGCCAGCAGCTGCAGCTTGAAGAACGGCAAGGGGTGGAACCATTCATTGATCATGAACAGCACCATCAGGCCGGCACCGCCACCGATCATCAGCGTGATCATCGGCGAGTCGAACCAGTTCATACCGACGCACTCCTGGAGACTCCTCCAGTCATGCTGCTCGATCATGGAGACTCCTCCATGGCGAGCCATCGGCCCGCCCCTGTTTGCTGGTGGCATGAGCAGAACGGAAGTGTCACCGGGGACCGCCAAGGCCGTCCGGGTAACCGCGGGGGATCTGGTGCGGGTGATCGACGTCGACGGCGGTCAGGTCGGCGACGTGTTCGCGTTCGCAGGCAACGGGACCGAGCTGTCCGAGCACCACAGCGCGGCGCACACCCGCGCCGGGATCGACAGGTTGTTCCCCGCCGTCGGCGAGTCCTTCGTGACCGACCTGCGCCGCCCGATCCTGACGCTGATCGACGACACCTCACCCGGCGAGCACGACATGCTCATCCCGGCGTGCGACCCAGCCCGGTACGCGGCGCTGGGCGCTCCGGGCCACCGGTCCTGCGCCGCGAACCTGCGTGAGGCGCTGGCGGACGAAGGCCTCGGCTTCACGGGCCCGACGCCGCAGCCGATCAACGTCTTCATGCGCGTCCCGGTCGGCGAGGGCGGGCGGCTGACGTGGCTGACCGCGAACTCGCGTCCCGGCGACGCGGTGACCCTGCGCGCCGAGATGGACTGCGTCGTCGTGGTCTCCGCCTGCCCGCAGGATCTGGTGCGCATCAGCGACGCCGGACTCTCCCCGCTCGCCATCGAAACCGTCCACAATGGAGGAACCCGGTCATGACGACCACCGTCGAACACCCCGCGCTGGCGCCGATCGCACTCGGCGGCCTCACCCTGCGCAACCGCTACGCCGTCGCCCCGATGTCCCGCGTCTCGGCCGGCCCCGACGGCACCCCGACCGGCGAGATGGCCGACTACTACGCCGAATTCGCCCGCGGCGGCTTCGGGCTCGTATTCAGCGAGGGCACCTACCCCGACACCGCGGCCAGCCAGGGCTACCTCAACCAGCCGGGCCTCGCGCGGGACGAGCACGTCGCGGGCTGGCGAGTCGTCACCGCCGGAGTCCGCGCGGCGGGTGGCCGGATGATCGCCCAGCTCATGCATGCCGGGGCGATCTCCCAGGGCAATCCGCACCAGGACCACACCGTCGCTCCTTCGGCCGTCCAGCCGCGAGGGGAGATGATGCGCGCGTACGGCGGCTCCGGGCCGTGGCCGGTCCCCCGCGAACTCACCACCGCCGAGATCGACGACGTCGTCGACGGTTTCGCTGCCGCGGCCGTGCGGGCCCGTCAGGCCGGGTTCGACGGCGTCGAGGTGCACGCGGCGAACGGGTACCTCCTCGACCAGTTCCTCACCGACTACACCAATCGGCGCACCGACTCCTACGGCGGACCGGTCGCGAACCGGATCCGGCTGACCGCCCGCGTCGTGACCGCCGTCGCGGAGTCGGTGCCGGAACTGGTGACCGGGGTGCGGCTGTCGCAGACGAAGGTCAACGATTTCACCTACCGCTGGCCCGGGGGCCGCGACGACGCCGAGGTGATCTTCGCCGCGGTCGCCGAGGCCGGCGCGCAGTACCTCCACATCGCCAGCGAGGGCCGGAACTGGCTCGAGACGGCGAAGCTGGCCGACGGCGGCACCATCACCGCCCTCGCCCGGCAGGTCACCGGGCTGCCGGTGATCGCCAACGGCGGGATGCACGACCTCACGCAGGCGCAGGAGGTGCTCACCGGCGGGCACGCGGACCTGCTCTCACTCGGGCACGGCGCGCTGGCCAACCCCGATCTGCCCGCCCGCGTCGCCGCGGCGGAACCCCTGGCCGAATTCGACCGGGCGATGGTCTCCCCGACGGTCACGGTGGCGAACGCGCGCCGCTGGCGGGAGAGTCGGCAAGCGTGACGGAACCCAGCTGGCACGGCGGCGCGGCCGCGGTGGCGACCCTGACCTTCGACGTGGACGCGGAGTCCCCGATCCTCGCGCGAGGACGGGGCTACGCCGGTCACCTCTCGACCATGTCCCATCAGGCGTACGGACCCCGGGTCGGGGTGCCGCGCATCCTCGACCTGCTCGACGAACTCGCCGTGCCCGCGACGTTCTTCGTGCCGGGCTGGGTCGCCGAACAGCGACCCGGCCTCGCCGCCACGATCGTGGAACGCGGGCACGAGGTGGCCCACCACTCCTACAGCCACCGTCCGCCGACCACGATGACCGCCGCCGAGCAACGCGCCGATTTCGAGCGGGGCATGGCGGTCTTCGCGGCACAAGGCATCGAGATCAGCGGACATCGCGCGGCGGGCTGGGAGTCCACTTGGGACACTCCGGCACTGGTGGCCGAGCACGGGCTGAGCTACGACTCCTCGCTGATGGCCGACGACCGGCCGTACCTGATCGACACCGGGGCCGGCCGGATCGCGGAGCTGCCGGTGCACTGGTCGCTCGACGACTGGGAGCAGTACGCGTTCCTTCCCGCGCCGCAAGTGGGCTCGGTGATCACGTCCCCGGTGCGGGTGCTGGAGATGTGGCGCGCGGAGCTGGACGCGATGCGCCGCTACCGATGCCTGTTCAACCTGTGCCTGCACCCGTTCCTTTCGGGCAGGCCGGGACGGCTCGCGGCGGTGCGCTCGCTCATCGAGTTCGGGCTCGGCCTCGGCGACGTCCGGTTCGCCCGGTGCCGAGACGTGGCCACCGCGGCGCTGGCCGACCCCGCCTTACCCGCGGAACCCTTGCGGCGCCTCGAAATCGACCCGGCGGTCTACCCGGACTGAGCCGCCTCCAGCGCCAGGAACAGGTCGACCCGGTCCGCGGTCCGGCCGACGTCGCGGCCGGTCAGCTCGGTGACCTTGGCCAGCCGGTTGCGCAACGTGTTGACGTGCACGTACAGCGCCGCGGCGGTGGCCGCCCACTGGCCGTCGTGGTCGAGGAACGCCCGCAGGGTCGTCTCCAGGTCGCCGTCGCGGACGCGGTCGTGCTCGCGCAGCGGGCCGAGCAGGGCGTCGGCGAAGGTCTGCCGCCACTGCTCGTCGTGCGACTCCAGCAGCAGGCGATAGCTGCCCAGCTCCGCGAAACTCGCCGCGACCGGGCCGCTACGCCTGCCCCTGAGCGCGCGGCAGGCTTCGCGGCTGCGTGACAGCGGCACCCGCAGTTCGGCCGCGCCGGGCACGGGATCGGCGAGCCCGACGACCACGCGCCCTCCGGCGAGGCGGTGCGACACCGCCGCCGCCAGCCGGGGCGCGAAGGCGGCGGGCGACTGCCGTCCCGAACGGAACGGCAGCACCGCGACGACGTCCTGGCTGCCCGCCGCCACGACCGCGGGCAGCCCGTCCGCGAGCAGGAAGTCCGTCACGGCCTCCGCCATCCCCGGCGGGGTCGCGGCGTCGTCACCGGCGAACGCCAGCGCGATCACCGCCAGCGGCCCGTCCGGGTCGACGCCGAAGGCACGCAGCCTGCCGGGCACCTCCGCGGCGCGCTGCGCGCCGGACAGCACCATGTCCAGCAGTTCGACGGCGAACCGCATCTCGATCGCCTGCACCGCCTGATGCCGGGCCACCTCCAGGCTGAGGTAGCGGGCGGTCTGCTCCAGCGCGTCCCGCTCCTCGCGCGTCAGGTCGGCCACGGGCCGCAGGCACAGCAGCGCGGCGTCCGCGTCGCCGATCGCGCCCACCGGGAACAACGCCGCCCGCGTCCCCGCGCCGAGATCCGCCTCCAACCGCGGTGGATGCCCGGCCAGCGCCTCCGCCGCGGCGCGCGACTGCCCGGCGTCCAGCCCGGCACCGGCCGACGCGAGTTCCCGGCCCATCCGGTCCACGACGGCCAGCGGAAGCTCGTGCTCACGACGGAGGACCGCGAGCACCCCGGACGCGCCCGCGCCTCGCGACAGCGCCGACGTCAGCTCGTCCCCTCGGCGTACCAGCGACAGCAAAGCGTTCTGCCGGTCCGTGGCCTGGATCGCCGCCGCGGCACGGGTGACCGCCGTGAACGGCACCGCCACCGAGATCTCCAGCAGGGGCAACCCGGCTTTCCGGCAGGCGTCGGCGAGCTCCGGAGGAGTGTCGCGTTGCTCCACCCGCAGGCCGAAGATGATCCCCGCCGCTCCGGCGCCGGCCACTCGCGCGACGAACTCCGCCGGCTCGACGCGGTCCAGCCACAGGCCGTTGGTCAGCACGACCTCGTGTTCGCGCACGTACGGCCCGGGGTCGGGAAGCTCGGTGTTGTGCACCCACAGCACCTGTTCGGCCAGTGCCCCGTCGCGGCCGGGGACGACCACCCGCAGTTCGAGAGCCGGGTCGTCGGCCAGGGCCGCCAAGGTCAGCATGACTGTGAATATATCCAGCCGGGTACGACCTTTATGGATGAACGGCCATTTCATCGCTTTGTCATGAACGCTGGTTAGCGTCCCTCGAAGACCCTTCAGGATTCGAGGAGAACCACTGTGACGGCAGTTTCCCGCACGATCGCCGAGCGCTACACCCTGCTCGAGGAGCTGGGTCGCGACGGGAAGGCCGTGCTGTGGCGTGGCGAGGACGGGCCGGACGGCCGCCAGGTCGCGATCAAGGAACTGCCGCTTCCCACTCCCGAGCCCGCCCTCGTGGAGCGGCTCCGGCGCGAAGCCCGTGTCGCGGTGGATCACCCGGCGGTGGTGCCCGTCCACGACGTCGTGGTGGCGGACGGGGCGGCGTTCATCGTGATGGACCCGGTGGAAGCACGGACCTTGGAGGAGCTGGCCTCATCGGGTCCGATGCACCCGCGGTTCGTGGCCGAAATCGGCGGAAAGGTGCTCGACACGCTCGCCGCCGCGCATACGGCGGGCGTCGTGCACGGGGACGTGCGGCCCGCGAACATCCTGGTGGCTCCCGACGGCACGGTGAAACTGACCGGTTTCGGGATCGCCAAGGTCCTCGACCCGGCAGGCACCCCCGCGTTCCTCGCCCCCGAAACGATCGCGGGGCACGAAGCCACTCCCCACTCCGATCTCTGGTCGCTCGGCGTGACCCTGCTCAGCGCGAGCGAAGGCGGGAACTACTTCCAGCGGGCGAACGTCGCGGCCACGCTGTACGCCGTCGTCAACGAGCAGCCGCCCTTCACCCGGACGACCGTGCCGCTCGCGGACGTCCTCCGCGGGCTGCTGGCGAAAGCACCGCAGGCGCGCATGCTGCCGGATCACGCGCTCCCGCTGCTGACCCAGGCCGCGAGCGGGGTCGAAACCCCCGTGCCGAGGCCGCCTTCCGCCGGGCTCAGCATGCCTTCGGTGCCCGCGATCCTGGCCGGCGTGGCGAGCATGCTCTTCGGTTTCTACGTCCTCGTCGTCGCGATGATGATCCACCGTGCGTACTACCTGTTCGACCTGCTCTGGCCGCCGCTGCTGCTCGCCCGCGTCGGCATCGTGCTCGCGGGCGCGCTGTGGGTGGCGGGTGGCGGTCTCCTGTTCGCCAGGGTCCGCCATGGGCAGGTCATGCTCAGCGCCGCCGGCGGGCTGACGCTGATCACCGTGCTGATGCTGAACGCGGTCGACGACGAACGGGAGTACTTCGGCCTCGCCGTGCAACCGGGCCTCACCCTCGACATCCTCGCCCTCGTCTTCACCGTCCTCCTGATCATCACCGTCTGGTTCGTCCCTGCCCGGCGCCCTGCTGTGGGCTGATCCGCTCACAGCGGAGAAACCGGCGGACGGCCGGGCCCCGGCGGCATGGTCGGGGCATGACCGACTACGAGAAACAGCCACTCTTCGACCAACGGCTCCGGGAACGGTTCTTCAGCCAGCGTGTACTGGTCCTCGACGGCGCGCTCGACGACGACAACGGCACGGTCCTCACCACCCAGCTCCTGTCACTGGCGAGCGAGGACCCGCGCAAGGACATCGCGTTGTGGATCCATTCGCCGGGCGGTTCGGTCCCCTCGATGCTGGCCATCCGCGACGTGATGCGGCTCGTACCGTGCGACGTCGCCACCCTCGCGCTGGGACTCGCGTGCAGTGCCGGGCAGTTCCTGCTTTCCGCGGGCACCCCGGGCAAACGGTTCGCCCTGCCGCACGCCCGGATCCTGATGCACCAGGGTTCGGCGGGCATCGGCGGTTCGGCCGTCGAGGTGGAGGTGCAGGCGGACGACCTGCGCTACACGCGGGACACGGTGCTCGGCCTCATCGCCGACGACACCGGGCAGCCCATCGACCGGATCTTCGCCGACTCGCTCCACGATCGCTGGTTCACCACCGAGCAGGCGCGCGAATACGGCTTCATCGACCACATCGTCGAGAGCCTCGACCAGGTCGTCCCCGTCCGCACGCACAAACTCGGCCTCGGCACGGAAAGGGGTGCGGGCGCGTGAGCACCTACACCATCCCCAACGTCATCTCCCGCAGTCCCGCCGGCGAGCGGATCATGGACGTCTACTCGCATCTGCTGTCGGAGCGGATCATCTACCTCGGCACCGCGATCGACTCCGGGGTCGCCAACGCGCTGATCACCCAGCTGCTGTACCTGGAGGCGGACAACCCCGAGCAGGAGATCAACCTCTACATCAACACCGAGGGCGGCGACCCGTCGGCGATGCTCGCGTTGTACGACACCATGCGCTTCATCAAGGCGCCGGTGGCCACGACCTGTGTCGGCCAGGCCGTCGCGGCGGGCGCGATCCTGCTGGCCGCGGGCGAGGCGGGGCGCCGGTTCGTGCTGCCCCACACCCGGGTGGTGCTGCACCAGCCCGCCGCGCAGGGCCGCGGCACCATCCCGGACCTCATCCTCCAGGCCGACGAGGTCGTGCGGGTGCGGACGCAGCTTGAGGAAATCCTTTCCGCGCACACCGGCCGCGCCGTCTCCGATCTCCGGCACGACACCGACCGGGACCGCGTGTTCGACGCGGCGGGCGCGGTCGCGTACGGGCTCGCGGACCGCGTTCTCGACGAGCGAGCTTAGGCGGCCATGAGCACGGGCCCTCGCGGACGGCGGCCGACCGCGAGACCCGTGCTGCCGCCACGGCTGATCGTGCCCGCGATACCGAAGAGCAGATCCGCCAGGTCGATCCCGAGCGCGCCGGTGACCGCGGCGATCATCTCGCTGGACGGTTCCTTGCGGCCGCGTTCGATCTCGGACAGGTACTGCGGCGAGATCCCGGCGCGTTCCGCGACGTCGACGAGGCGGCCGCCCTGGTCCTCCCTCGCGGCGCGCAGGCTCTTGCCCAGCACGTCACGCCACAGCGGCTCCGGTTCGGGACGCTTCTGGTGGAAAGGGAGGATGTCCGCCATACGATCATCGTGACATTCCGCCAGGGCGCGCGTGCGCCGTTCCGCTCAAGGCGAAACCGAGCCCCGGAAGGCGCGCCGGTACGCGCCCGGCGTCGTGCCCACCTGATCGCGGAAACGCCGCCGGAGGTTCACGGCCGACGTCAACCCGACTCGGGTCGCGATCACCTCCACCGGCAAGCCGGTCTCCTCCAGCAGGGTGCGCGCCTCGGTCACGCGCCGCGTCAGCAGCCATGCCCCCGGTGTGGTCCCCAACTGGTCGGCGAAACGCCGGGCGAGCGTGCGGGGCGAGACATTCAGGTGCGCGGCCAGATCGCCCACCGACAACGGTGTCCCGAGGCGTTCGCCCGCCCACTCGAGGAGGCCGTCCAGTTCGTCGCCGGGCGGCGGGGCCGGGACGAACTGCGCCTGACCACCGTCGCGGTGCGGCGGCATCACCATGTGCCGGGCGACGAGGGCGGCGTGCGCGGCCCCGTGGTCACGCCGGACGAGGTGCAGGCAGAGATCGATTCCCGCGCCCGCCCCGGCACTCGTGGCGACGTCGCCGTGGTCCACGTAGAGCACATCCGGTTCCACGCGTACCCGCGGGAACTCTTCCCGCAGCTGGGAAGCACGCGCCCAGTGCGTGGTCGCCGCCCTGCCGTCCAGCAGTCCGGTGCGGGCCAGCGCGAAAACGCCGGAGCAGATCGTGACGAGCCGCGCTCCCCTGGCGTGCGCGCGCAGGAGCGCCCTGCGCACGGGGGCCGTCAAGGGTGCCTCCACCGGCGACCAGCCGGGGATGAGCACCGTGTCGGCGCCGGCCAGCGCGGACAGGCCCCGGGTCACGGACATCGCGTACCCGGCCGTGGTGGGCACCGGGCCGGGTTTCTCCGTGCAGACGTCGAATTCGTAGTACCGCGGCACCCCCGGGCGCTCCGTGCCGAAGACCTCGGCGGCGATCCCGAGTTCGAAGGTCGACTGCACGGGCCGCACCAGTGCCATCACGCGATGCATGGCAGGAAAGTACCCCATGGTGTCTTCCCTGACACTGTCCGGCGGCAGGGCGATCGCGGCACGATGAAGTCATGCACCCCGAGATCCTCGCCCAAGAGGGCTACACTTCCGTCCCCGTCAAGGAATCCCCGGTTCGCGAACTGTTCCCGGGGATCCGGCTTCGTCCACTGTGGACAGGAACCGACGGCGCGCACGCCAACGTGCTGGAAATGGATCCCGGCACCTCATGGCCGCACCGCGACGTCCACGAACCGGGCCCCGAAGAGGTGTTCGTCGTCTCCGGCACCTTCAACGACGGTGCGCGCGACTATCCGGCAGGGACCTTCCTGCACGCTCCGGCCGGTTCGTGGCACGTGCCCGCGTCGGCGACCGGGTGCACGCTCTTCCTCTTCTACCCGGAGGGCTGAATCTCCAGGAACTCCAGAACCCGTTGCCAGGTCAGGGTCGCCGCCCCTTCGTGGTGGTCGGCCAGACTGCTGTCGGTGTAGAAGTGGCCCGCTCCGGGGTACGTGAACACTCGCGCGTCGGCGCCGGAGCGGGTCGCCGCGTCGAGCCAGCCGGGGAGCGCGGCCGGTGGCGCGAAGTCGTCCGGGTCGGCCGCGTGAAGCTGGATCGACAGCCCCTGGCGGACTTTCGCGGGTATGTCGGCGATGGCGTGGAGCAGCAGGGCACCGGCGGTGGCGGGACGGTGCGGGAGCAGGCCGGCGGCCACGACGGCACCCATCGACATCCCGGCCAGCACGGTGTCGTCGGGCAGTTCACTGGCGGCGTCGAGCGCGCGGGTGGCGACGGTGGACCACCCGATCCGGTCCTTCAGCGCGAAACCGCGCAGCCGCTCCGCCGCGTCCAGCTCCGCCTGCCGTAACCCCAGCACCGAGTGGAACAGCACGACGTGGGTCATCCGACGACCGACAATCCACTCTCGGTCGCCAGGATCCCCGCGACCGAGACGGCTTGTTCGCCGGTGATCTTCGCGCCGCGCAGGGTCACCAACCCACGGACACCGGACAATCGCGAGCCGCGGAGATCGCAGTCCAGCGCGCCGGTCGCGGCGAATTCCGTTTCCGTGAACTCACAGTCCACAAAGGTCAGCCGGGACAGGTCGCCGGAGAACACCGTCTCCCGGAACGAACAGCCGGAGAACACGACCGAACCCTTCACGCGCTCGACCGTCACCGACGCGTAGTCGAACCGCGCGTTCTCGACGTAGAGATCGACGGCCGACGTGATCGCCACCCCCAGCCCGATCGCCCGGCAGCGAAGGATTTCGACCCGGCGCGCGGTCAGCTCGCGGATCGCCGCGTTCGACAGGTCGACCCCTTCGAGGATCACGTCGGAGAGCGCCAACCTGTCGAGACGCGCGTTCGCCAGGCTCACGTCGGAGACGAGGGAATGCGCGATCTCGCCGCCGCCACGGACTCCGTCCTGGTCGCCGCCGTCGAGACGGACCGAGTCGAAGTCGAACTCGCCCCGGAAGACGGCGGGTTCGCTGTCAAGGCCGTCGCCTTCGACGGAAGGGCGCCGCACCTTGATGCCGTCGAAATCCCGGAAGTCCATGATCCGGACCGTACCGCAGCACCGGCGCGTGAAGGCCCCCTTCCCTTCGCTGAGCCGAGGGAAAGAGGCCTTCNAGCTGGACCATCGGGCGCAGGTCCGGCGGGATCACCCCTTCCCTTCGCTGAGCCGAGGGAAGGGGGCCTTCACGCGCTGGGCAGCCCGTAGGTCAGTCCCGGACACCCTTTACGGCGTCCTTGATCTTCTCGCCGGCCTGCTTGACGTTGGCCTTACCCTGCTCGGTCTTGCCTTCGGCCTGCCACTGCTCGTTGTCCGTGGCGTCCCCGGCGGCTTCCTTGGCCTTGCCTTTGAGCTCTTCGACCTTGTTCTCGGCCTTGTCGTTCATCAGGGCCTCCCTTCGTTGTCGGCCGCCTCCGGATACCCCGCTTCCGCCTCCGGAAACGGCGGATCCGCTGTTCACCGGCCGTTCGCGACGGCCCCGGTAGGGGCGAACCGCTCCGCGGAGCGCGATGACCCGCTCACCGAGGCCGGGTCCGGATTGCCTGGTAGGTCGTTATACGTACTTTCAGCCCTTTTCGCCGCAGGGCGGTACGGCATCGGATCCGAGTGCGACGCGTCCGCCTTCCCGAATCCTCCGCAAAGGGTTCACGAGGACGAATACCGCGCCACAGCAGATGATCCCGGCCGACAGCACCAGTCCGGGCAGCGTGCCGAAGACCGTGCCGACGAAGCCGGCGGCAAGGCCACCCAGGGTTCCGGTGCCGAAGACAACGGAGAGCGCGGTCCCGTTGACCCTGCCCATCAGTTCCGGTGGCGTGATGCGCTGAACCAGGCTGAGCACGTGGATGTTGAAGACCGAGTCGGCGAAACCGATGAGGAACTGGCTCACGATCAGCGTGGTCAACGCGGCTTCGTTTCCACCGATCGGCAACAGCAGGAAGCCCGATCCGGTCAGCAGGATGGAGGTGGCCAGCGTCCGGCCGAGGGTGATCCTGCGGGCGATCGCGCCGGACGACACCGCACCGAAGATCAGGCCGACCGTACCGATCGCGAACGCGAGACCGACGGCCCCCGGGCTCAGCTTTCCGTCCCCGTAGGCGAAGACCAGTACTAGGGCGTTCCCCGTCGCCACGCCGAGATTCACCGTCGTGCTCGCGAACATCAGATTGCGCAGCCGGGCGTCCGACAACAGCACCGCCAGGCCCTCCCTGGCCTCTCTCAACGCCGATCGCGGCCTCCCGGCCCTCGCCGGGGGCGGCTCGCGGTGGCGCATCAGCGTCAGTGTCAGCAACGAAGCGAGAAAGGACAGGGCGTCGGCCAGGATCGCCGGCGCGGTGCCGAGGATCTGCATCAGCCCGCCCGCGGCGCCCGCACCGCCGACCTCGGCGACCGCGCGAGAGGTTTGCAGCCGTTCGTTCCCCGCCACGATGCCCTCAGGTCCGGCGAGTACCGGCAGATAGGATTGGACGGCGATTTCGAAGAAGACCGTCAGGACGCCGACCACGCCGGCGACCACGAACAATTGGGCGAGGGTGAGAACGTCGAGCAGGTAGGCGACCGGGATCGACCCCATCGCCACCAACCTGCCGGCGTCGGCCCCGATCATGGTCTCGCGAAGCGGCAGCCGGTCGACCCACACCCCCGCCAGGGTGCCGATCAGCACGAACGGCAGAAATCTCAGCGCGGCCAGCAGTCCGACGTCCCATGCGGTCCCGCCGAGCCCGAGCAAGGCGGCGGTCGGCAACGCGATCCGCGAAACCTTGTCGCCGAACGCGCTGATCGTCTGGCCGATCCACAGGCGCCGGAAGTCGCCGGGGAACGAGAAAGAGGAAGGCATCGAAATCCGATCACTGGAAGGAAAATCGAGCCTAAGATCCAATAGACGTCAAAGCCGGGTCGGTTATTCGAAGTCGAGGAGAGCGGGAAATGCCCCAGCGGCCGGTCGGTTCCGGGGGAATCGCGGGAATGATCCAGCTGCACCAGGCAGCGCCCCTGATCGAGCGACAGCACGCGATCATCGAGCTCCTGCGGGTGCGGGCGCCGCGCCGGGTGACGGGCGCGAGGCTCGCGGAGGGCACCGGGGTGAGCCTGCGGACCGTGGAACGCGACATCGCCCGTCTGCGCGAAGCGGGCGTTCCCATCACCATTCACCGCGGGCCGCGCGGCGGCTACGGCATCGACGCACGACCCGTGCTGCCGCCGATCTCTCTGACGCCGGGCGAAGCCTCGGCGCTCATAGCCTCCTTGGTCGCCGTCGGTCCGTACACCTCGGCGGTGGCGCAGTCCGCGCTGGGCAAGATCCTCCAAGCGCTCACCGGAAATGACCTCCGGTAACGAGTGAACGGCCATCCCCCGATCGTGGCTCACCGGGCCCCTGAATGGCCGATGTGCCTCTACGGTGCCCGGTTCTATCGTTCCGACGCATGGCTAGCGACTTGCAACGGCGCAAGATCTCGGGCGTCTTCGCCGCGATGGATGCCGACGGCGACGGTTTCCTTCAGGAGCAAGACTTCCAGGCGTTGGCCGAGCGCTGGGCGCGGCTGCGCGGCCCGGGTGACGAGCGGCGCCTGACCGGCATCATGCTGAGCTGGTGGACGACGTTGCTGGCGGCCTCGGATCTGAACCGCGACGACAAGGTGACCCTGGACGAGGTCCTGCTGGTGGTGGACAAGCTTCCGGACATGCCCGAGGCCGTGACCGCGACCGCCGACGCGATGTTCGAAGCGATCGACGAGAACGGGGACGGCCTGATCTCCGCGGCGGAGTACCGCCAGTTGATCGAGGTCTGGAACGGCCGCCCCGCCGACACCGACGCCACCTTCCCGCTGCTGGATTCCGATGGCGACGGAATGCTGTCCCGGGACGAGTTCGCCGCGCTGTGGCTGGAGTTCTGGGCAGGTGACGACGCCGAGGCGCCGGGCACCCTGGTCTTCGGACCACTCGCGGCCTGACCCGTCGCGGCTTTCGGGCCGACCCGGCGTCCATACGGGCCAGACCCCGCCGGGTACCACGTCATGAACGCCCGGCCGGCTCACGATGGCGGACGTGGACGCCGTACAGGAAACCGGCTCGATGGTCTCGAGCGCCATCGCGCTGTGTCTGCGGGACCGGTGGACGGAAGCGGCCGAACTGTTGGCGGAAAACGATTCCTGGCGCACGGAATCGGCGGTTTCCGCCATGTTGGGTGAACTCTTCGGCGGCCTGGCCGAGCTCTGGGACGGCCGTTGCGCGCGGTTCGGCGCGAATCTGACCGAGCGCGAGCGGTGGCCGTTGAGGACGGTGCCGCGGCATCGGGACGACCAAGTCACCTCGTACGTCACCGCGTTGCTGGTGCTGGGTGAACGAGCACGCGCGGAAAAACTGCTCGCCGACGAGGCCTTTCCCGAAACCGGCCTGCGTGACAGCGATCGTTCGATACTCGCGGCCATGCGCGGCCGGCCCGCCCGCGCGATCGAGTTCGCCCGCCGCTCCGTCGCCGACCGTTCGCGGCGCGGCTACGACATCGGCTCTGCCGCGGCGCACCTGTCGACCGTGTCGGTCCTGCTGTCGCAGGGACGGTCCACCGAGGCACGGGGATTGCTGGCCGCCGCCCGCGCCACGGCGCCGACGCTGGCGCATCTGCTCGACATCGCGGAAGCCCGCGTCGACGTCGCGTCGGGCGAAACCGACCGCGCCGTCCGGCGCCTGCACGCGGCCACCCGCGGACTCGCCGTCGGCACGGACATCGCCTGGGCCGAACTCGCCGAGCTCGCGTTGCGAAGGAACGACCGCGCATCGGCGAAGCAGGCGCTCGACGCGCTGGAGGACCTCGCCACCGCGATGCCGACGGGCCGGGTGTTACTGCATCGCCATCTGGTCCGGGCCTGCCTCGGCGAGGAGCCCGCCGGTGAATGCCTCTGGCTGGCCCGCGAACGCGACCAGCCACTCGAACTGGCCGTCGTCACCGACCGCCTGGCCCGGCACGGCGCGTAAGACACGTGCGTGGAGCCGGATCTCGCGTGTTTTCAGCCGGAAGACACGGTGCGGCCTCCGATCACGCGAGTTCCGTCTCCAGACACGCGAGTTCGGGTTCCGGTCAGATCACCCCGGCCCGCACCGCGTACGCGACGGCGTGCGGCCGGTTGCGCAGCTTCAGCCGTCCGGTGATGCCCTGGATGATGTGCTTCACGCTGCGTTCCGAGTAGCTGAGCTCGCCGGCGATCTCGACGGTGTCCTTGCCCTCGGCCATCAGCCGCAGGACGTCGATCTCCCGGGTGGTGAGCCCGGCGGTGTTGACGCCCATCGGGTCGAGCACCTCGCGTTGCAGCCGCTCGACGTGCTTGAGCAGTTCGCCGAGCAGGCTCGGCGGGAGCACCCCGCCGCCGGTGGCCGCCGCGCGGACGGCGTGCGCCAGCCGTTCGCCGGTCGTGGCCGAGCGCGGCAGGACGGCCACCACCCGGCATTCGATGGCTGGCACGAGTTCCGCCTCGCTGATCTGGCTCACCACGAGCACCACGGGCTTGCCGTCCTCGGCGGCGAGCCGCCGCAGCCAGAGCACGATCTCCGGCGTCAGGCATTCGGCGGCGAACACCAGTACGTCGGTCTCGGCGCGCCGCTCCCAGTCCCTGATGTCGATCCCCTGCTGCGTGCCCAGCTGGCTGGCCAGGCCGGCAGTGGTGATCGGGTCGGGCGCGTGCACCGCCACGGTGATCTGTCGGGTTTCCGTGTCCACTTCGTCCCCTCCGCTTGTCCGCGGCCCCAGTCGGATGGGACACAGTCTGCGAAGAAGCTCTTCACGAAGTCTCCACGAGTTCTCAACGAGGCGTGAAGGACTTCGTGGCCTGCTGAAACGCCTCGACGTACTTGGGAAGCTCGTCCAGGATCTCGCGGAGCCTGCCCTCGGGTCCGGTGTAGTCCGGGTCGGCGAGGAGGGCGTAGCCGAAGGCCAGCGTCCGCCGAAGCTCGGTGATGCGGGCTTCGGCCTCATCGGCGTCGAGGACCAGCCTGCCGTTCCGGGCGAGGCTGAGCAGGACATCGCCGGCGAAGTGTTCCTGATCCTGGCTCACTGTCACAGCATGCACAGCCGCGCATGCCTTCGACCAGCGCCGGAGGACATTCTGCCCCTGGGAACGCCCGGCTTTGCCCGGTCGCCCCTCGCCTGAACGGGGTCAGAAACCCACATGAACGGACATCCGACTGTCCACGAACCGGCATGATCCGGGCTCAAGGGCCGAAACCCACACGGTGAGTGCCCGATTGATTGCGAAACCCACATCGCCGCCACTAGGCTTTCCGCTGAGCAGGACACTCTTTTTCGGCAGTCGGACGCACAGGCGGCAGGTCATGGACGAGGTTTCCTCGCTGACGGTGCGGCTGCTGGGCGGTTCCCCCGCCCGCCACGGCGAAGGCGAGATCGCGCTGGGTCCCGCCCAGCGTCAGGCGGTGTTCGCCACGCTCGCCCTGCGTGCCGGCCAGTTCGTCTCCCGCAAGGAGATCATCGACGCCGTCTGGGGCGAGCGGCCCCCGGACAGCGCCACCGGCATCGTGTACACCTACGTCTCCGCGCTGCGCCGCGCGCTGGAGCCGGCGGGCGAACCGCTCGTCGCCAGCCGTGCCGGCTACAGCCTCGACCTGCCGAAGCAGCAGGTCGACGTCCATGTCTTCGAAGCGGAGCTGGAGCGGGCCCGCGCGCACCGGCTCGCCGGCTCGCACGAACGGGAGCTGGAATCGCTTCGCTCCGCGCTCGGGCAATGGCGGGGTTCCGCGCTCGACGGGATCCCAGGGCCGTTCGCCGAGACCCAGCGCGCCCGGCTGAACGAGCTGCGGATGAGCGCGCTCGAACGCCAGGCCGAGGTCGCGCTGCGCCTTGGCGGCTACCGCGAGCTCGTGGGCGAGCTCGCGGTGCTGGTCGAGCGCCATCCGTTGCGCGAAGGCCTGCACCGGATGCTGATCACCGCGTTGTTCCGGTCCGGCAGGCAGGCGGAGGCGCTGGCCGCGTTCGACCGCGCCCGCGAGACGATCATCGAGCAGTCCGGTCTCGAACCCGGGCCGGAACTGCTCGCCCTGCGGCAGCGGGTCCTGGACGACGATCCGGCACTGCACCAGCAGGACCGGCCGGCACGGCATCGGCAGGCCCATGCCGTGCCCGAACGACCGTCCACCTTCGTCGGCCGGGAGTTCGAACTCCGCCGGGTGCGCCGTCACCTGGCCGCGCTGCTGGACGAAGGCCGCGGCGGGACGATCTGGCTGGACGGCGAGGCGGGCGGCGGCAAGAGCGCGTTCCTGGCGGAGGCCCTCGCCGACGCGAGGAGCCGCACGCGCTGGGTCGAAGCCGACGAGCTGACCGGCGCGGTCCCGCTGAGCCTCATCGCCGACAGCCTCGGCGGCGAAGCACTCGAAGATCTCGGCAAAACGGTCACCGAACTGTGCGAAGACGGGCCGTGGGTGCTCGTCTTCGAAGACCTGCACTGGGCCGACGAGGAAAGCCTGCTCGCCTGGCAGCGGCTGCACCGGTTCACCGCGCACCTGCCACTGCTGCTGATCGGCTCGGCGCGGCCTCTCCCCCGGCTCCGCACCCTCGAAGTCCTCCGCTCGCGGCTCGACGGGGACGTCATCTCGCTGCCGCCGTTCGACGGCCCGGCCGTCGCCGCGCTCGCCGAGGAAACCTTGGCCAGGGACCCGGGCGAGGACTTCCTCGGGTTCGCCGCCGGATACAGCGCCGGGAACGTCGGCTACCTGTGCGAGCTGTTCGCCGAATTCGCCGACGGGCGCGAGCCCGACGTCACGCCGCACAGCAGGCTCGCCGCCGTGGTCGAAGATCATCTCGCCGCGCTTTCCTTGCTGTGCAAGCGAACGCTGAACTCGGCGGCACTGCTCGGCTCGTCGTTCACGGTCGCCGACTTGACGGGTGTCACCGGCCGCGAGCTGCGGGCGCTCATCGGAGCGGTCGAAGAGGCGCTCGCCGCGCGCGTGCTGGAAACCGAGGGAGAACGGCTGCGGTTCCGTGTCCCGCTGGTGCGGGAGGTGTTCGCCGCGAACACCCCGCCCGCCATCCGCGCCGTGCTGCACCAGGAGATCGCCGCGACCATGGCGGGCTCCGGCGCGCCCGCGGACCGCGTCGCCGAGCAGCTGCTCCAGGTCGGCGACGAGCTGACGGCCCGTTGGATCCCGCAGTGGCTGCTCGACAACGTCCGCGCGCTGCCAACCGGACCGGCGGCCGAACTGCTCCATTTGCTTTCCCACCAACGAAATCTGACCGAGGATCAGCACCGGAGCCTGGCGGGCGAGCTCGCCGCGCTCCTTTTGCCCGAAACGGGGGCCACGCCCTCCTGGTCCGCGCAGCCCTGGTGCGCGCCGCTGCACACACTCGCCCGGGTGCGCAACCGAACCGTACCGAGGACGTCCTAAACTGCGGGGACACAGTAGTGATCCGGCCACTTTCGGTGCATGACGAGAAATGGAGCCGGCGTGACGAACGGGCTGCGCGTCGAGCTGCTCGGACCGCCTCGTGCCTGGCTCGACGACGTCGAGCTGAAGCTCGGGCCCGCCCGGCAGCGCGCGGTCTTCGCCACCCTGGCGGCGCGCCGCGGCCAGGCGATCTCCCTCGGTGAACTGATCTCGGACGTCTGGGGCGAGTCGGCGCCCACCAGCGCCATCGGCAGCGTCCACACCTACGTCTCCGGTCTGCGCGGCGCGATCCGCAAGGCGGGCGGTGACGCGCACGAGGTGCTGAGTTCGTCCGGGTCGAGTTACGTACTGCGGCTGGACAGGGAAGCGCTCGACGTCAGCCGGTTCGAACAGGACGCGGCGGCCGCCTGGCGGCTGCTCGCCCACACCGATCAGCGGGGCGCGGCCGCCCGGCTCACCACCGCGCTCGGTCTCTGGCGCGGCGAGGCCTACTCCGGCGTGCCGGGCCCGTTCGCCGAAGCGGAACGCGTCCGGCTCACCGAACTCCAGCTCACCGCCACCGAACTGCGCGCCACGGCCCTGCTCGGCATCGGTGACCACCGCGAAGTGGTGGCCGAACTGACGGCGCTGGTGCAGCGGCACCCGTTACGCGAGTCGTTGCACGAAACGCTCATGCGCGCCCTGCACGCCAGCGGGCGGCAGATCGAAGCGCTCAGCGCGTATCGCGAGGCCAGGCGAATACTGCGGGACGAACTCGGCGTCGAACCCGGTGCCCCGCTGCGTGATCTGCACCAGCGCATCCTGGACGGCAGCGAAAAACCTGTCACCCGACCGAAACCGGTTCCGGTCCGCGTCGTGCCGCCGCCGGTCGCCAAGGCGATCGAACGTGGCGGCCAGGGCCGCCTGCCCGGCCGCGCCCGGCAGGTCGAGCGGCTGGACGGCTTCGTCACAGACGTGCTCGCCGGCCGCGGCCGCCCGGTCTGGCTCGAAGGCGAACCGGGCATCGGCAAATCGGAACTGCTGATCGCCGGGCTGGCGGGCGCCGCGGCGCGTGGCTGCCAGCTCGCCTGGACCGCGGCCGACGAGCTGCGGCAACGGTTCCCGCTGCAGGTGATCATGGAGTGCCTCGGGGTGCACCACGGCGCGGCCGATCCGGCCAAGGCCAAGCTGGCAGGCGAGCTGCACGCCGAACCCGCGCACGGGAACTGGGGCCCCGCCGACCCGATCTTGTCCACTGTGGATAAATTGCTGGCGCTGGTCGACGAGACCTGCGCGGCGGGCCCGCTGGTGCTGGTGATCGACGACCTCCACTGGGCGGACGAGGCGAGTGTGCTGCTGTGGCAGCGACTGGCCGCCGCCACCCGCCAGCTGCCGCTCCTGCTGGTCGCCGCCACGCGCACCGGGCACGGCCGCCGCGACCTCGCCCAGCTCCGTCGCGGGGTCGAGGCGAGGGACGGCGAGATCATGCCGGTCGAAGTACTGACCGACGACGACATCGCCGCTGTGTTCGAGGTGGTCCTCGAAGCCAAGCTCGGGCCGAGTCTGCGCCCGCTGGTCCGGCGCGCGGCCGGGAACCCGCTTTACGCCAGGGAGATCGCGCACGACCTGGTCCGCACCGGCTCTCTGCGGATCAAGGACGGCGTGGCCGAGGTGACGCTGGACGGCACCGAGAACGCGCCGCGGTCGCTGCTGGCGGCGGTGGCCAGGACGCTGGAATGCCTCGACCCCGGCACGACCGAGATCCTGCGGACGGCCTCACTGCTCGGCGCGGAGTTCGCCGTCGAGGACCTCGCCGCGCTGGCGGACAAGGGCCCGCTGGAGGTCCTGCGGGAGCTGGAGCCCGCCACCACCGCGGGGGTCATCGAGTACGCCGGCGACAAACTCGCCTTCCACCATCCGTTCCAGCGTCAGGCGCTCTACGGCGCCATCGCGGAACCGATCCGTGCCGCGTTGCACCGGCGCGCCGCCGAGTCGCTCGCGCGTGCGGGCGCGCCGATCAAACGGGTCGCCGAGCAGCTGGCGGCCGGGCCGGTGCCGTTCGATCCGTGGCTGGCGGGCTGGCTCACCGCCAACCACGTCGCGGTGTCCAACCGCGCGCCGCATATCGCGGCGGACCTGCTCCGCGGCGCGCTCGACAGCACGGTGCCCACCCGCGAGCAGCGGGAGACGCTGATCGCGGCGCTGGTGCGTGTGCTGTTCCGGCTCGAACTGGCGCCCGAGGCGGAAGCCGAGCAAGCGGTGAAGACCGTCACCGACAAGGCGGATCTGGCGCAGATGCGGCATTTCCTCGCCGCGCTGCGGTACCGGCGGGGCGACACGCCTGGTGCGATCGAGGCACTCGCCGACACCGCGGACGACCCGTCGATGCCGGAGCTGTGGCGCACCAGCACCCGGACACTGCTCGCCAACTTCCGGCGCGGCACGCTCGCCGATCTCGACGAGACCGAACGGATCGCGCGGGGGCTGCACGCCGAGGCGGCGGAGGCGGGCGAACGCTATCCCGCCGCGCACGCGCAGCAGACGTTGTGGCTCGTGCACTCGATCCGCCGCGAGCACGACCGGGCGCTGACCGCGATCGACGCGGCGCTCGAGACCACCGGCGACGAGGCCGACCTGGCGACCCTGCGGTTCGATCTGCTCGACAACCGCCTGTTCACCCTGCAGAACCTCGACCGGCTCGCCGAGGCCGACGCCACGCTGCACGCCGGGTACGAGACGGCCGCGCGGCACGGCCTGCCGACCGGTCCGCAGGTCTCGGCGGCCGTGCACTACTACTGGACCGGCCGCTGGGACGAGGCACTGGCCGAATTGGACTCGGTCACCGAGGACGGCCCGGCGATCACCTTCTACGGTGTCCGCGAGCCGGGCGCCGCCGCCCTGCTGTTGCACGGGGTCGCCGCCCTCATCGCGGGCCATCGCGACGAACGCGTCGCCGTCCGCGCCCATCTGGAAGCGGCCGAGGCGCACTCTCCGTCGAACTCGTCCGAGCGCGAAAGCTGCGACTTCTACCTGGCGGCACAGGCGATGGCCGCCGAGCAACGCGGCGAGCTCGACGACGCGCTGCGGCTGTTCGCGCCGGTGCTCCGCCCCGACTACGCCCGGATGATGCTGCGCCACCAATGGCTTCCCGACGTCGTCCGCGTCGCGCTCGCCGCCGGGAACGACGCCGTCGCGCAGGAAGCACTCGCCGTCTGCGCCGAGGAGGCGAGCCAGGAGACCGTTCCCGCCAGGGCCGCCGCGGCCGCTCTCCGGTGCCGGTCGATGATCGACGGCGACCCCGAAGGCATGCTGGCCGCGGCCGATCACTACCGCGAGGTCCGCCGCCCGATCGAACTCGCGGCCGCGCTCGAGGACGCCGCCGAGCTGCTCGGCCGCGCCGGTTACCTTGAAGCGGCGACCCGTTCGCTCACCGAAGCGTGCGAGGTCCTCGGCAACGTCGGAGCCACCTGGAGCATCCGCCGGGCGGAAAGCAGGCTGCGCCGCTTCGGCGTGCTGAGCCGTGCCGAGCGAAGTCCCCGGCACAGCGGGGCGCTGTCGCCGCTGGAACTACGGGTCGCGCGGCTGGTGGCGGCGAAGCTGTCGAACCCGGAGATCGCCGCCGAGCTGAGCCTGCCGAGGCGGACGGTGCAGTCGCTGGTGTCCAGGGTCCTGACCAAACTGCACGCCGATTCCCGGCTGACCGTCGGCGACCAGCTGCCGAGACGACTCGCGTGACCGCACGACCGAGGAGAACCATGACCCGCGTACTGGCCGGATTGACGGCACTCGTGCTGCTGCTCAGCGGCTGTTCGAGCGCACCGGAAGCCGGCGGCCCGATCAAGCTCACCGTCGCCACCTTCGGCGAGTTCGGATACGAAAAGCTCTTCGACGACTACGAGAAGTCCCATCCGGGGATCACCGTCGAGGGCCGGGTCGCGGACTTCGAGACGCATCACCGCCAGCTCGCCACCGGGCTCGGCGCCGGACGCGGCAGCGCGGACGTGGTGGCGATCGAAGAGCAGTACCTCCCCAAGTTCCGCCAATCCACGGACAAGTTCACCGATCTCTCCGAGTTCGGCGCGCAGGGTCTCCGCGAGCAGTGGCCTGCCTGGAAATGGGACCAGGGCACCGCCGAAAGCGGTAAGTTCGTCATGGGCCTCGGCACCGACATGGGCAGCCTCGCCCTCTGCTACCGGCGCGACCTGTTCGCGAACGCGGGCCTGCCGTCCGACCGCGACCAGGTGGCCGCGCTGTGGCCGACGTGGGAGAAGTTCGCGGAAACCGGCGAGCGGTTCAGCGCCAAGGCGCCGGACGGCGTCAAGTTCGCCGACTCGGCGGGCACCGTCTACACGGCGATGCTCAACCAGGCGCAGGAGAACTACTTCTCCAAGGACGAGCGGTTCATCGCCGACACGAACCCCAACGTGCGCAAGGCCTTCGAGCTGGCGGGCGGGATGGCACTGAAGAAGGAGACCGCCGCGGTCACCACCTTCACCCAGCCGTGGACGGTGGCGATCAAGCAGAGCCGGTTCGCCGCCATCACCTGTCCCGCGTGGATGCTCACCCAGATCGAAGAGGCGGGCGGACCGGAGCTCGCGGGCAAATGGGACGTCACCTCGGTTCCGGGCAAGGCCGGCAACTGGGGCGGCTCGTTCCTGACCGTCCCGAAGCAGGGCGCGCACCGCAAGGAAGCCTACGACCTCGCCGTCTGGCTCACCGCGCCCGAACAGCAGAAGCGGATCTTCCTGGAAAGCGGGCTGCTGCCGAGCGCGCTGGGCGCGTACCAGGACACCGCCGTGCTTTCCCACACCAGTCAGTACTTCAGCGGCGCGCCGATCGGCAAGATCTTCGCGGCCTCCGCCGAGGCCCTGCGGCCGAACTACCGCGGGCTGCGCGACGGCGAGGTACGGCCGGTGTACGGGCACGCGCTCGGCCGTGTCGAAGAGGGGAAGCAATCGCTCGATCAGGCGTGGAGCCAGGCCGCGACCGAAGGCCGCGCCGCGGCCGCCAACTGAGCGGGGACGGCGTGACACGCAGGTTTCCGGCCGGGTTCCGCTGGGGCACGGCCACCGCGGCGTACCAGATCGAGGGGTCGACGACGGCGGACGGCCGCGGACCATCCATTTGGGACACTTTCACCGCGCAGCCTGGTCTGGTGCTCGACGGCGCCACCGGAGACCCGGCCTGCGACCACTACCGGCGCTACCGTGAGGACATCGGACTGCTGAGCGACCTCGGCGTGCCCTACTACCGCTTCTCCGTCGCGTGGTCGCGGATCATGCCGGACGGCCGCGCGGTCGAACCACGCGGCCTCGCCTTCTACGATCGCCTTGTCGACACCGTGCTGGAACACGGGATCACCCCGATGGTGACGCTCTACCACTGGGATCTCCCGGAAGCGCTGCAGGCGGAAGGTGGCTGGCCGCACCGTGACCTCGCGAGCCTTTTCGCCGACTACGCACTGACTGTCCACAATGTACTCGGTGACCGGGTGCGGCAGTGGACCACGATCAACGAGCCGTTCTGCGCCGCCTTCATCGGCTACGGCAACGGCGATCACGCGCCGGGCATCCGCGACGAGGGCGCGGCACTGGTCGCCGGGCACAACCTCCTGCTCGCGCACGGCAAGGCCGTGCAGGCGTTGCGGGCGAACGGCAGTGGGCAGGAAGTGTCCATCGTGCTCAACTTCGCCCCGGTGCTGACCGATGTGGACGACGCCGCGCACCGTGAGGCCGCACGCAAATTCGACTTCCTGCACAACAGGTTCTTCCTCGATCCGCTGCTGGGCCGCGGCTATCCGCCCGAGCTGCTGGCGGATCTGGCGCATCTCGGCACGCTGGAACCGGCGATCGCCGACGGCGATCTGGAGATCATCGCGCAGCCGCTGGACGTCCTCGGCGTCAACTACTACGCGCCCGCCCGCGCGGTCCCGCTCGAAGATCCCGAGGCCGACAGCAACTGCCCGCTGCCCGGTCTGCGCGGGATGGACGTCCAGCCGCCCCGCGGCGACCTGACCTCGCTGGGCTGGGAACAGCGGCCGGAGTGCTTCACCGAACTGTTGCTGTGGCTGCACGAACACTGCCCCGGCCTGCCGCTCGTGATCGCCGAGAACGGTGCCGCGTTCGAGGACGAGGTCGTCGACGGGCGGGTGCACGACGAGAAACGCGTGCGGTACTTCGCCGAACACCTCGCCGCCGTGCACGACGCGATTCAACGCGGCGCCGACGTCCGCGGCTACATGGCCTGGTCGCTGCTGGACAACTTCGAGTGGGCGATGGGCTACACCCAGCGGTTCGGCCTCGTGCACGTCGACTTCGAAACGCAGGAACGAGCACTCAAGGACAGCGCCCGATTCTACGCGGACGTGGTGGCGCGCAACGAGCTTCAAGGGCTCTGACGGCTTGGGCTTGTTGTTGCCGGAAATCGGCGACGCACTGGCGCCCGAAACTGCCGGCGGTTCTCTGCGTGGACACACACAGCGGTACCACCTCATGCACGTCGACTTCGAAACGCAGGAACGAGCACTCAAGGACAGCGCCCGATTCTACGCGGACGTGGTGGCGCGCAACGAGCTTCAAGGATTCAGACAGCTTGACCTTGTTGTTGTTGCCGGAAATCGGCGACGCACGGACACCGGCGGTCAGTCGCACGTTCCCTGCGTGGACACACACAGCGGTACCACCTCGTACACGTCGACTTCGAAACGCAGGAACGAGCACTCAAGGACAGCGCCCGATTCTACGCGGACGTGGTGGCGCGCAACGAGCTTCAAGGATTCAGACAGCTTGACCTTGTTGTTGTTGCCGGAAATCGGCGACGCACGGACACCGGCGGTCAGTCGCACGTTCCCTGCGTGGACACACACAGCGGTACCACCTCGTACACGTCGACTTCGAAACGCAGGAACGAGCACTCAAGGACAGCGCCCGATTCTACGCGGACGTGGTGGCGCGCAACGAGCTTCAAGGATTCAGACAGCTTGACCTTGTTGTTGTTGCCGGAAATCGGCGACGCACGGACACCGGCGGTCAGTCGCACGTTCCCTGCGTGGACACACACAGCGGTACCACCTCGTACACGTCGACTTCGAAACGCAGGAACGAGCACTCAAGGACAGCGCCCGATTCTACGCGGACGTGGTGGCGCGCAACGAGCTTCAAGGATTCAGACAGCTTGACCTTGTTGTTGTTGCCGGAAATCGGCGACGCACGGACACCGGCGGTCAGTCGCACGTTCCCTGCGTGGACACACACAGCGGTACCACCTCGTACACGTCGACTTCGAAACNAACCACCCTTCTGAACCGTCGCCGAAAAACGACCACGGCCCCGTGTCCGCGACGACCTGGTTGCCGAAATACGACCATGACTTAAGTCGGCGCGTGATCACGCCGCGACTCGGTCAGGCAGTAGCCGTGAAACCACATGCCACCCATCGCCGAAATACGGCCATAGCCCCGCTACGAGACCAAGAACCAGGCTCACCCCGACCGCGGTCGCAAGACTCGCCACGCAACTACCCGACAACGAGTCGTCGCCAAAATACGGCAACGGCCCGATCAGTGCCGGAGCCCGCGCCTGATCACGCCACGTTCGGCCAGACAGTAGCCGTGAAACCACATGCCACCCATCGCCGAAATACGGCCATAACCCCGCCACGAGACCAAGAACCAGGATCACGACGACCACGGGTCGCGACATTGCTATGCAATTACACGACAGCGTGTCGTCGCCGAAACACGGCTAGGGCTCGATCTAGACCGAAGTCCGCTCAGGTCGTCAGGCCCGTGGCGCGCCCCGCATCACGCCGTCGACCACCTTCCTGGCCAGCAGGATGAACAACACGATCACGGGGAGCACACCGATGGTTGCCGCGGTGAGCATCAGCGAGTAGTCGGTGAAGTAGCCGCTCGCCAGCCGCGACAACGCCACCTGGACGGTCGGATGCGCGTTGGGGTCGAGCACGATCAGCGGCCAGAAGAAGTCGTTCCACGCGGTCATGAACGTCAGCATCGCGAGCACGGCGGCCTGAGGGCGGATGGCGGGCATGGCGACGTGCCAGAACAGCCGCGCCGTCGAACAGCCGTCGACGCGTCCGGTGTCGAGCAGTTCGCCGGGGATCGCCTCCTCGCACGCCTGCCGCATCCAGAACACGCTGAACGCGCCGATCAGCCCGGGCACGATCACCGCCTCCAGCCGTCCGTACCAGCCGAGTTCGCCGACCACGAGGTAGAGCGGGATGACGCCCAGCTGGGCAGGCACCATGGCGGTACCGATGACCACCAGGAAGAGCGAGTCGCGGCCCGGGAAGCGCAGTCGCGCGAAGGCGAAGCCGGCCATGCTGGAGAGCAGCACGTTCGACACGGTCACCGTGCCGGCGACGATCAGCGAGTTTTGCATCGCCAGCCAGAAGTCGACGGTCCCGAAGACCCTGCCCACGTTCTCGATCAGGTTGCCGCCGGGCAGCAATGGCGGCGAGGTCTCGCCAAGGGCGGAGTTGTCCTTCGAGGACACCACGAACGACCAGTACAACGGGAAGATCGACGCGACGGCGACGGCGAGCAGCAGCCCGTAGACGACGAAGCCGGTCCGTTCCCTGGCCGCCACGGTCACTCACCGCCCCGCATCCGGCGCACGAGCGAGAAGTTGACCAGCGCGAACACGGCCGAGCACAGGAACAGCAACCACGCGATGGCCGCCGCGTATCCGGCGTCGAACTCGCCGAACCCCTTTTCGTACAGGTACATGGCGAGGGTCTGGAACTGCCGGTCGGCGCCGCCCGTCCCGTTGACGCCGGTGTCGTCGAGCAGCTGTGGCTCGGCGAACAGCTGCAACCCGCCGATCGTCGAGACGACGACGGTGAAGGCGATGGTCGGCCGGATCGCGGGCACGGTGATGGACCAGAAGGTCCGCCAGCGCGAGGCACCGTCGAGCATCGCGGCGTCGTAGCGTTCCTGCGGCACGGATTGCATGGCCGCGAGGTAGAGGAGCGCGTTGTAGCCGGTCCAGCGCCACATCACCATCGTACTCACCGCGACGTGCGAGGCGAACCGGTCCGAACGCCAGTCCACCGGATCGAGCCCCACCAGGCCCAGCGCCCAGTTGACGACGCCGTAGTCCTCGGCGAACAGCTGGCTGAACACCAGCGCCACCGCGACCACCGAGACGACGTTGGGCAACAGCACACTCGCCCGCCACAGGGTCCGCGCCCGCAGGGGACGGTCGAGGAGCGCCGCGAGACCGAGCGCGGCCAGCAGTTGCGGGACCGTCGAAAGGACGAAGATGCTGACGGTATTGAAGAGCGCGTTGTAGAAATACGGATCCTGAAGCAGGACGGCGAAGTTGCCGAGGCCGGCGAACCCGGTGTCACCGTTGACCAGATGCCAATGGTGCAGCGCCACCCAGGCCGTATAGAGCAACGGGAAAAGACCGAACACGCCGAAGAGGACGTAGAACGGCGCTGTCATCAGATATCCGGCGAGCCGCTCGCCCGTACGCTTCAAACGATGATCACCTTGACGCCTGCCCGGCTGATGTCGTCGATCTCCCGGGGTTCGGCCCCGCTGTCGGTGATCAGGGTGTCGACGTCGCAAAGGCCCCCGAACCGGGCGAAATGGTCGTCGCCGATCTTCGTGTGATCCGCCAGCAGCACCGTCCGCCGGGCGGACGCGATGGCCGCGCGCTTCACCATCGCCTCGGCGGCGTCCGGGGTGGTGATCCCCCGCTCGACGGAAAGACCGTTGGTACCGAGGAAAGCGACATCGACGTACGTGTCCTTGAGTGCGTCGAGCGCCCAGCCGTCGACCGCCGCCATGGTGTGGCCGCGCAGCCGTCCCCCGACCAGCATCAGCGTGACGCCGGGCCGGTTGGCGAGCGTGAACGCGTTCGGCAGCGAAGGCGTGACCACGGTCAGCCCGCGATCGGCGGGGACGAGGTTCGCCAGCCGGGCCACCGTGGTGCCCGAGTCCAGCAGGATCGCGCCCCCGTCGGGGATCTGCTCCAGCGCCGCGGCGGCGATGCGGTCCTTTTCCGCGCTCATCACCGCGTCGCGGGCGTCGAGCCCCGGCTCGATGCCCAGCCGCTCGACGGGGATCGCGCCGCCGTGCACCCGTCGCACCACTCCGCTGCGCTCCAGCGCCGTCAGGTCACGGCGGACGGTCTCGCTGGTGATCTCGAAGGCCGCCGCGAGCGTCGCCACGTCGACCCGGCCGTTCTGCCGGGCCTGCTTGAGGATGGCGCGCTGCCGCTCTTCGGCGTACAACGATCACCTCCTGCCTGGCGGATGAGCGGTCATGGCGACAATAGTTGGTTTCTCCCCGGTCCGACAACGGAACCCCTCACCGGACCACGACGCTCTGTCCATTGAGGACACAGCGGGCGCGGCGTTTTGGTCGGCAGTTGCCCGAAACTACGACAGGACTGCCCGTTTGGCCCGCAGGAAAGCCCGTTCCGTGTCGTTGGTGGCCAAGGCGATCGCCTCGTCGTAGGCCGCGACGGCGTCCGAGGTCCGGCCGAGGCGGGACAGCAGGTTCGCCCGTGTGGCGGGCAGATGGTGATACCCGGGCAGGTCCAGTCCCTCGATCGCGGCCAGTGCAGCCGCCGGGCCGTGCACCTCGGCGACGGCGACCGCGCGGTTGAGCGCGACGACCGGCGTCGGGGTGAGCCGCCACAGCTGGTCGTAGAGCGCCAGCACCTGTGTCCAGTCGGTCGACTCGCCGTCCGTGTGCACGGCGTTGATCGCGGCCTGCACCTGGTATGGGCCAGGACGGCCGAGGCGCAGGCATCGCCGCACCAGTTCGTGGCCCTCGGCGATCAGTTCCCGGTTCCACGACGACCGGTCCTGCTCCGCGAGCACCACCAGCTCACCGGAAGGCCCCACCCGCGCGGGGCGCCGGGCTTCGGTGAGCAGGAGCAGTGCCAGCAGCCCGATCACCTCCGGCTCGTCGGGCATCAGATCGGCGAGCGCCCTCGTCAGGCGCACCGCCTCCACGCACAGGTCCGTCCGCAGCAGGTCGCCCGACGTGGACGCGTACCCCTCGTTGAAGATCAGGTAGAGCACGGTGAGCACGGAGTCCAGCCGATCCGGCAGTTCACCGCTCCCCGGCACCCGGTACGGGATGCCCGCGTCGCGGATCTTCTTCTTGGCGCGGACGATCCGCTGGGCCACGGTCGGTTCCGGGACGAGGTACGCCCGCGCGATCTCCCCCACCTCCAGCCCGCCGATCAGGCGCAGGGTGAGCGCGGTCCGCGCGAGCGGTGAAAGCGCCGGATGGCAACAGGTGAAGATCATGCGGAGCTGGTCGTCGCGGACCGGTCCCACCTCCCGCGGCTCGTCCTGGGAGTGCAGGAGCAGCGCCTGGGCGTGCCGGGCCTCGCGGGAGGATTCCCGGCGAAGGCGGTCGATCGCGCGGTTGCGAGCGGCGGTCACGATCCACGCGCCCGGATTGGGCGGCGTCTCCGCCCACTTCTCCACCGCCGTCGCGAACGCGTCCTGAACCGCCTCTTCGGCGAGCGAGATGTCGCCGAGGAGGCGGGTCAGGGTGGCCACACATCGGCCGTACTCCGCCCGGTAGATCCCGTCGAGATCCATCGGCGTCACCGAGACGGGTCGCCGAACGGCCGCACTTCGATCGGCTGCCCGCAGGCGAGCGCGCATTTCTCGGCCCAGGCCAGCGCCTGATCGAGGTCGTCGACCTGGATCACCCAGAACCCGCCGAGCTGTTCCTTCGTCTCGGCGAACGGCCCGTCGGTGATCGTGGTCTTGCCGCCTTCGGGACGGACGACCGTGGAGACGTCCGAGTGCTCCAGGCCGCCCACGAAGACCCAGGACCCGGCGGCCTTCATCTCGTCGGTGACCTTGCCCGTCCTGGCGAGCATCGCCAGGAACTCTTCTTCGGGCGCGTCCCGTTCGCTCTCGTCGAGCTGGACGGCGAGCAGGTACTGCCTCATGTCGGACCCCTTCGACGGCTCAGGAGATCATTCCACGGTGACGGACTTCGCGAGGTTACGCGGCTTGTCGATGTCGTGACCGAGGATCAGCGCCGCGTGGTAGGCCAGCAGCTGCAGCGGGATGGTGAGCAGGATCGGGTCGAGTTCCGGCTCCGATCGCGGGACCACGAACCGCGGCACGTCGAGATCGCCGAAGTCCACGTCGTCGTGGGTGATCGCCAGCACCTGCCCCTTGCGCGCCTTGATCTGCTGCATCGCGGCCAGGTTGCGGTCGGCGAGATCGTCGGACGGCACGATCGCGACCGTCGGCAGTTCCTCGTCGATCAGCGCGAGCGGGCCGTGCTTGAGCTCCGAGGTCTGGTAGGCCTCCGCGTGCCGGTACGAGATCTCCTTGAACTTCTGCGCGCCCTCCCGCGCCACCGGGAAACCGCGGACCCGGCCGATGAAGAACAGGCTCCGCGCGTCCGCGCAGATCTTGGCGTGCTCGGCGATCCGGGCCTCCGCCTCGACGATGGCCGCGACCTGCTTCGGCAGCGCGCGGAGTGCCGCGACGATGCGCTGTCCGTCCGCGTTGGACAGATCGCGGACGCGGCCCAGCGCCAGCGCGATCATCGCGAACCCGACGGCCATGTTGGTGAGCGCCTTGGTCGACGCGACGGCGATCTCCGGGCCGGCGTGCAGGTACAGGCCACCGTCGCAGGCCCGCGCGATCGTCGATCCCACGACGTTCACGAGGCCGACCACCCGGCCGCCCTTGCGCTTGACCTCTTCGACGGCGAACGCGGTGTCCGCCGTCTCGCCGGACTGGCTGACCGCGATGTAGAGGGTGTCCGCTTCGATGATGGGGTTGCGGTAACGGAACTCGGACGCGGCCTCCGCGTCGGCCGGGACCCGCGCCAGGTCCTCGATCATGGTGGCACCGATCTGGCCCGCGTAGTACGCCGAACCGCAGCCGAGGATCTTCACCCTCGCGAAGCCGCGCAGATCACGGGGAGTCAGGTTCAGACCGTCCAAACGGGACACTCCGAACCGGTCGTCCAGCCGTCCGCGGATCATCCGCTCCAGGCATTCCGGCTGCTCCTGGATCTCCTTGTACATGTAGTGCCGGTACCCGCCGAGGTCGAGGTCGTCGGCCTGGATGTCGATCGCCGTCGCTGCCTTGCCGGTGTCACTCTCGTCGACGGTGAAGGTGCGGTAGCCGGTGGCCGAGACGCTGGCGAACTCGCCGTCGTCGAGGTGCACCACCTGCGAGGTGTGCCGGACCAGCGCGGACAGGTCGCTGGCCACGAACATCTCCCGGTCGCCGACGCCGATGATCAGCGGCGAACCGTTCCGCGCGACCACGACCCGGTCGGGGTGCCCGGTGTCGGTCACGGCGATGGCGTAAGTACCGGTGACGCGGGAGACGGCCTCGACGACCGCGTCTTCCAGTGTCTTGGCGCTCGACCGCGCGATCAGGTGGGCGAGCACCTCGGTGTCGGTCTCGGACGACAGCGTCACCCCGGCCTGGGTGAGCTGCTCGCGCAGCGCGTCGGCGTTGTCGATGATCCCGTTGTGCACCACGGAGATCCGGCCGTCCTCGGAGACGTGCGGATGGGCGTTCGCCTCGGTCGCCGGGCCGTGCGTCGCCCACCTCGTATGCCCGATGCCGACCTTGCCCGCGAGCCGCTTGGGCAGCGCGGCCGTCAGATTCCGCACCCGCCCCACGATCCGGTGCACCTGGGCGCCTTTACCGCCCAGGACGGAGATCCCGGCCGAGTCGTAGCCGCGGTACTCCAGCCGCGTCAGCCCCTCGATCAGGATCGGGGCGGCGTTCTGGCCGCCGATGTAGCCGACGATTCCGCACATGACGAGTCAACCTCACAAAAGAAAACGGACGGGCGTGTTCCGTCAGCCGTAGACGATGCGGCGCAGTTGCCGCTCGGACAGGTCGGGAGGCGCGACGAGACGACGGCTCAGCTCGCCGGCGATACGGGGGAAGATCTCCGGGTTCTTCCTGCCCTCGGCCTGCAACCGGGCATGCCGCTCCCGGACGTACTGCTCGACCGGCTGCCGGTAGAACGCCAGGACGTCCTCGACGACACGGGCGGCGATGGCCGTCGACAGACCCGTCGACAAGGCCACCTGCTCGACGATGTCCGCGTCCTCCACGGAGCCCATCATGCACATCGGGTTATCGAAACGCCAGTTCTTGCCCGAAATCGGGCAAGAACTGGCGAGTCACACACCCCGTGCTTAGTCGACTGAAGGCGGCGGTGGGATGCCCGGCCAGTCCGTGAAGGCCTCCTTCACTACCCTGAGGGTAGGAAACTCGACCCTCACCCCTTGCCGCCCGCGAGACCGAAGTCCCGCAGTCAGTCGACCGAATGCGCGGCGATCAGCGGCCCCGGATGGCCTTCACCAGCCCGGCGGCCAGTTCTGCCCGTTCCACCATCGACTCGACCAGCAGGTACTCGTGATCGGCGTGCGCGCCACCGCCGACGGCGCCGAGCCCGTCGAGGGTCGGGACGCCGATCGCGGCCGTGAGGTTGCCGTCGCTCCCGCCGCCGACGGCCACCCCGGCGACTCCGGGCAGCAGCCGTCGCGCGACGGCGAAGAGGTCCGCGGCCGCCGACTCGGGCATCGGCGGCCGGTGGATCCCGCCCCGCACCACGAGTTCCGCCCCTCGCAGGCGCGGGGTGAGCGCGGCGAACCCGGCTTCGACGCGCTCCTTCTCCTCGGCGGACTCGACCCGCACGTCGACCACGACGGTCGCGGACGCGGGCACGACGTTGCTCGCCGTTCCCGCCGAGGCGACCGTCGGGGTGACGCTCGTCCCGGCCTCGGGCCGGTCGAGCGCGGCGATCGCCAGCACCTGATGCGCGGCTTCGGTCAGCGCGTTGACCCCGGCCGCGGGCTCGAGGCCGGCGTGCGACGCCCGGCCGGTGACGATGACCTCGAACGTGCCACAGCCCTTGCGGCCGATCTTGAGGCCGCCGCCGTCGGCCGCTCCTTCGAACACGAGCACCGCGCCGCACGCGCGGGCGCGCTCCTCGATGAGCGCGCGGGATTCGTGCGAGCCCGTCTCCTCGTCGGCCGTCACCAGGATCTCGACCCCGGTCCTGTCGCCGAGCGCGGCCAGGCCGTGGATAGCCTGCACCAGCCCGCCGAGCATGTCGAACACCCCGGGTCCGGTCACCCGGCCACCGGTCACCGCGAACGGTCGGCGAGCCAGCGTGCCGACCGGGAACACGGTGTCGTGGTGCCCGAGGATCAGCACGCGCGGTTCGCCGCCGCCGGACCACCGGACGTGCGGTCCCGCCGCGCTCTCCACCAGGCTCGCCGTTCCACCGAGTCGAGCCTCGACGAGGGCGGCGACCGCCTCTGCCGACGCCGTCAAAGCCTCGATGTCCCCCGAAGGCGACTCGATCTCGACGAGGGTCCTGAGGTCTTCGATCATCGCGTCGACAGTCATGCCGATACTTTCGCGCAGGGGAGAACGCCGTCGCGCATAGGATCGGGATCATGCTCGAAAACCTGCTCGCGCCGGAGACCAGAGCCGATCCGTATCCGTTCTACCGCCAGGTCTTCGCCCGCGGTCCGGTGTTCGAGGCCGCCGACCGGTTCTTCGTGGTCAGCGGGTTCGAAGAGGCATCGGCGCTGCTGAAGAACCCCGCGTTCGGGCACTCGGAGCCCGAGGTACTGCCGGATCCGCACGAGAACGAGCCGGTCGACGAGCAGGGCCGGGTGATCCGGTCGTTCCTCGCGCTCGACCCGCCCGATCACACGCGGCTGCGGCGGCTGGTCTCCAAGGCGTTCACGCCGAGGATGGTCGAGCAGCTCGCCCCGAGGATCGAAGAACTGGCGAAAGAACTGGTGTCGAAAGCGCTCGAAATGGGCGAATTCGAGCTGATGACCGAGATCGCGAAACCGTTGCCGGTCGTGGTCATCAGCGAGCTGCTCGGGGTACCGCTGGCCGACCGCGAGCGTTTCGAAGGCTGGTCGCACGCCATGGGGCGCGCGCTCGACCCCTCTTTCCTGATCGCGAAGGAGACCGTCGCCGCGGCCGTCGCCGCCCGGCGTGAATTCGTCGCCTACTTCCGCGAGCTGGCGAAGGAGCGGCGGAAGCGGCCGACCGGCGACCTGTTCTCCGATCTGGTGTCGGTGTCCGACGAGGGCGACCGGCTCAGCGAAGGCGAACTGGTGATCACCGCGATGCTCCTGCTGGTCGCCGGGCACGAAACGACGACCAACCTGATCGGCAACGGGGTCCTCGCGTTGCTGAACCATCCGGGCCGGCACCGGGAACTGGCCGAAGACCGCTCGAAGATCCCGAACGCGGTCGAGGAGATGCTCCGGTACGACTCTCCCGTCCAGCTGACCACGCGGCTCGCGCTGCGGGACGCGACCGTCGGCGGCCAGTCCGTCGGCGAAGGCGCACAGACGGTCGTGCTGCTGGGAGCGGCCAACCGCGACCCGCGCGCGCACGAGGACCCGGACCGCTTCGACGTCGGCCGTCCCTCGCCGAGACATCTCGCGCTGGGGCAAGGCATCCATTTCTGCCTCGGCGCCCCGCTGGCGCGACTGGAGGGCCGCACCCTGTTCGAGGCGCTGCTCGGCGCCGGCCGCGCCTTCCACCGGACCGCGGATCCGGTCTGGGTGAAGCAAGTGACGCTGCGCGGCCTCGAAAGCCTGCGGCTCGAATTCGCCTGACGGGTCAGGACTTGGGTGTCGCGAGTGTGGTGGGCCGGGTGCGGCCTCGCAGGGTGACGTCCTCCGTCGCCCTCCAGTGCGCGGCCTCGCCCTCGGCCGCCGACTCGATCGCCGTCCACGAAGCGAGCAACCGGGCTTCGACGTTCTTTGCCAGTTCGGTCAGCCGGGCTGCTTCGTTGACCGGGTCGCCGATCACCGTGTACTCGAACCGCCGCGGGTCGCCGACGTTCCCCGCGACCACCTCACCCGTCGCCACGCCGATCCCCGCCGGGCATTCGGGTACCTCCGCCGCCAGCCTGCGCGAAATCGCCCGGCCCGCGGACAGCGCGAGGGTCGCGTGGTCCTCCAGCCGAACAGGTGCGCCGAAGATCGCCAGCGCGGCGTCACCGACGAACTTGTTGACCAGCCCGTGGTTGCGGTCGACCTCGTCGACCACCACCGCGAAGAACCGGTTGAGCAGGCCGACGACCTCTTCGGGCGGACGGCTGGCGGCCAGCGCCGTCGAACCGATCAGGTCGACGAACAGCACCGACACCGTCCGCACCGTGCCGCCGAGTTCGGTCGACGTGCGCATCGCCTCGCTCGCTACGTCCTCGCCGACGTGCCTGCCGAACAGGTCGCGCAAGCGTTCGCGTTCGGCGAGACCGACGGCCATCCCGTTGAAACCCGCTTGCAGCAGACCGAGTTCGGTGCCGTCGTAGACCGGGATCTCCACGGCGAAGTCACCGGCCCGGACCCGGCCCAGCGCGTGCTGCACCGACCGGATCGGGTTCACCACGGCGCGGGCGGTGAACACCGTCACCAGGAGACCGAAGACCAGCACGACGAGGCCGAGCGCGATGACCGAGATGGCGAGCTTCGTGGTCGACACGTCGCCGCGCACCCACGCCAGCACCGCCGTGACCACCAGCCCGGCCACCGGCACCCCGGTGCCGAGGCACCAGAACAGCAGCATCCGCAGGTTGACCCCGCCGCTGAGCGGCCGGTCCGGCGAGGTGCCCGCGAGGGCGAGGGCCGCGTACGGCCGCAGGATGAACTCCCCGGCCAGGTAGGCGATCGCGCAGACGACGATCCCCGCGAACGCGACCACGAGCAGTTCGGTGAGCACGACCCGCGGCTGTACCAGCGCGGCCAGCACGCCGAACACCACGGTCGCGATACCCCACAACACCGCCTGGACCAGCGTCAGGCGCAACGGGACGCGGAGGCTGGCCGCGCGCTCCTCGTCGCTCGGCGTCCGGCCGTCGGCGGCCCAGCGCAGTGTCCGCAGCGCGCCGCGGGTGCCCCACAGCGCGCCCACGACGACGGCGGAGACCACGTAGACGGGGACCGCGATCGCGGTCACGCGGACGAGGTCGCCGGACATACCGGGCGCGGGCATGAGCAGCGCCGCCAGCCCGACAACGACCAGCGCGCCGATGACGTTGGTCGCGATCAGCGTCCCGGTGAGCAGCCCTTGGACGCGGCGACGCAACACGGCCGAATCCTGGTCGAGCGGGCCGAGCAGCCAAGAGCCGAACGGCCCCTGCCCTCGGCCCCGAACAGAGGAGTCGTTGTCTGGTCGCACCCGTGTCCCGCCGTTCACCCGGTTTGAGTGAACGACTGTACACCGAAGCGGGTGCGGTTGTCAGCGGACGGTGCCGGAGCCGATCAGCGTGGTGGCGTCGAGTTCGGTCACGCCTTCGGCCAGCAACGAATCGAGGTAGCGCTCACGTACCTGCTCGACGACGCCGGGTTCGAGGTCGTCAAGCAGTCCGCGGAATCCGGAGCCGATGACGACCAGCCACGCGATCTCCGGTGTCATGGCCAGCCGCAGCTCGTTCACCACGACGTCCACATCGGACAGACGCCGCCCGGAAAGCCATTCGGAGTAGGGGCCGGCTTCGTTGATGCGGTCGATCAAGCCCGGCTCACGCTCCGGCGGCGCGGAATCGGTCACCGCCGCCACCGCGCGGCCGAGGTGGCGGCCGGCCGTCACCATGGACCCACGGCGCCAGATCGTGAACACGGCCCGGCCGCCGGACCGGGCCCGGCCGATCAGCCGCTCGGTGCCGTCCGTCATGTCGGGAAAGAAGAAGATGCCGAGCGCGGATTGCACGACGTCGTAATCGCCGGTGTCCCACGCCGTCGCGTCGGCCTCGTGCGCGCGCAACTGCGGCAGCTCGGCCGAAAGGCGGCGCAGTTCGCCGATCATCGGCCCCGAAAGATCGATCGCGTCCACCACGCCACCGGCACCGACAGCACGCGCCGCGGGAATCGCCGACGCTCCGGTGCCGCAGCAGGCGTCGAGGATGCGGTCTCCTTCAGCGATTCCGGCGGCCGCCACCGTGGCGGCGCCGATCGGTTCCCAGAGATGCCTGCCGAGCGCGGCGAAATCGGCGGCGGCCGCGTCGAAGGCCCGCTGGGTTCCCACTTTGCGAGAAGACATGCCGCGACGATAGCCGTTTCGCGGCCCGTGCGAACCCGGCTGCGACGGACGGAGGCCGCGGAACCGTCCGTCCAGTGGGCGAATCGCGCACCGTTCCGGCCCTAGCGTGGCCGGTATGAGGAAAACGTTGCTCGCGCTGCTCGGCGCGGCCGCCATGATGGGCACGATCGCCACCCCCGCAGCGGCGAGTGTCCAGGAGACCAGGGAATTCGTCGGGCACGGGTCGAGCGACTTCGGCCTCGCGCTCTTCTACGCCCGCCACGACGCCAGGACCCAGGCGGAGCGGGCCGGGTTCACCGACTGCGAGGAGTACTTCAAGCTGGTCATCTCGCCCTACACGGCGACGGTCTTCTCGCGCTGCACGCGCTGAGACCTCGTGAGTGGCGAGGACGGTTCTAACCGTCCTTGCCACTCACGAGTTCTTTCGCGCCGGCGACCGCCGCCGTGCCCGCGCCCTTCGCGCTCGCGGCCAGGAACGTCGTCCAGTCGAAGTAGTCGCGCCACAGCACGATCGGCCCGTCGACGGCGATGTGGCGGGTGCGTGCCTCGAACCCGCTGCCGTAGCAGGCCATGGTGCGCAACTGCTTCTCCACCGCCGAAAGGCCGAAAGGCCGGGGCTGCGGGACGTTCTGATAGACGATGTCGATCGCCACGAAGCCGAGCGCCCGATCGATGTCGAACTCTTCGAGGGCCTGAAGGAACCGGTCACCACTGTCTTCGGATCCGTCATGCCCGCCAAGGCTGATCCGATTTTGAACCGCCGGAAGGTCACAGCCGTATCACAGGACGGAGGGACCGCTTTTCCCCTGACTACGGAGGTATCCATGCGACGGCGACTGCCGATGGCCCTGTTCGGGCTGGTCGTCTGGGTGCTCGCGGGCTGCTCGACGGCCACGGGCGCCGCACCGGCGACACCCGGCGCCAACCAGGCCGACATCACCTTCTCCCAGCAGATGGTCCCGCACCATCAGCAGTCGATCCAGGTCGCGAACCTCGCCTCGGAACGGTCGGCCTCGGAGTATGTGAAGGCCACCGCCGCCAAGATCGTCAAGGCCGAGTCGGCAGAGGTCCGGACGATGACCGGCTGGCTGCAATCCTGGAACGCGGCCGTCCTCCCCGCGGCGGGCCACGCCGGGCACGCGATGCCGGGGATGATCACCGAAGGGCAAGTCGCCTCACTGCAGAACCTGTCCGGCGCCGAGTTCGACAAGGTGTGGCTCCCGCTGATGGCCGAGCATCTGCGCAACGGCGTCGCGATGGCGAAGACCGTGCTGTCTGCGGGCGAGCACGCCGAGACCAGGGCGCTCGCGCGGGAGATCGTGGAGAACCAGACGGCGGCGATCGACGAGATCACCGCGCAGCTTTCCTGACCCCCTGAAGACTCCGGAAGGCCCTCCGGTATTGTTCTCGGCGGTGGCGTGTCCGAGCGGCCGAAGGAGCACGACTCGAAATCGTGTGACGGTTAATACCCGTCCGTGGGTTCAAATCCCACCGCCACCGCAGCGAAGAGCCGGTCTCCACGGAGACCGGCTCTTCTGCGTCCGGGACTACTTGTTGAACTTGTCCTTGAGGTCCTGCACGCCGCCTTCCGCACGGTCACGCAGGTCGTGCCCGGCCTCCTTGACCTGGCCTTCGGTCTGGTCCGCCCGGCCGGAGTTCGCGAGGTCCTGGTTGTCGGTCTTCTCGCCGAGCTTCTCCTTGGCGGCGCCGATGGCCTGTTCGGCCTTGTCCTTCGCCTTGTCGAAAACGCTCATGGCGGATGTTCCTCCTTCGACCGCGGCCGCCGTTTGCGGCCGCCTGCTTCCGGATTACCCGGGCCACGGGATCCGACACATCTGTCACCCGGTGCGGTTACCCCGTCGCCCGTGGAAGAACTCTTCGAGCAGGGCCGCGCATTCGGCCTCCAGCACGCCGCCGACGACCTCCGCGCGGTGACTGAGCCGACGATCGCGGACGACGTCCCACAGCGACCCCACGGCCCCGGTCTTGGGTTCCCAAGCGCCGAAGACGACCTTCGCGACCCGGGCCATCACGAGCGCGCCGGCGCACATCGTGCACGGCTCCAGCGTCACCGCGAGCGTGCAGCCTTCGAGCCGCCAGCCGTCGCCGTAGCTCTCGGACGCGGCCCGCAGCGCGAGGATCTCCGCGTGCGCCGTCGGATCGCCGAGTTCTTCACGGGCGTTGCGCGCGGAAGCGAGAGGGGTCCCGTCCGGCGACAGGACGACGGCGCCGATCGGCACGTCGTCGCCCGCACCTCGCGCCGCCGCGATCGCCGCCCGGACGGCGGCGATGTCGGCGGCGGAGGCGGCGGGGCTCAGATCTCGTCCAGGATCTTGGTGAACTCGGCGGCGAATCCGCACCGCTGCGCGACCATCTGGAGTTGTTCGTCCGGATAGAGGTCGACCTCGCCGACGATCACCTGCAGTTCGGCCCCGGGGAGTCCGAGGTCGGACAGGATCTCCAGGTCGCCTTCCGGCCAGACCGCGTCGTCGTCCTCGTCCGGGGGATCGACTCTCAGCACGTCGAGGACGTCCGCGGCGATGTCGTAGTCGAGCGCCGCGGCGGCGTCGGACAACAGCAACGAGGGGCCTCTGGGGCTCGGCCGGACGATCACGAAGAACTCGTCGTCGACCGCCAGCAGCCCGAACGCGGCACCGGTGGAACGCAGTTTCCCGAGCTCGGTGATCGCAGCGTCGAGTTCGGCGAGCGCCCCCGGATCAAGAGAGCTGCACCGCCACCGACCGTCCTCCCGCACCACGGCCACCGCGAACCCCGTGATCGGCTCTTGCACCGCCATGCGCACACCGTATTCCGCCCGCATTCGGAACGCACGCACGGTGCGCCCGAAGCGCCGCATGCGCCACTATCGAGACATGACCGGACCCACCGACCTGCCCACTCTCCCCGACGCCCGCTTCGCCGGATTGCTGGCGGAGGCCCGCGCGCTCCAGACGAAAACCGTAGAGCTCCGCCGGGAGATCCACCGGAATCCGGAGATCGGGCTCCACCTGCCGAAAACCCAGTCCTCGATCAAAGCGGCCCTCGACGGCCTGCCGCTCGAGATCATCGAGGGCAAATCGACCACTTCGCTGACAGCCGTCCTCCGCGGCGCGAAACCGGGCCCGGCGATCCTGCTCCGCGGCGACATGGACGCGCTGCCGCTGCACGAGGACACCGGCCTCGACTTCGCCTCCGAGGACGACGGCGCGATGCACGCCTGCGGGCACGACACCCACGTCGCGATGCTCGCGTCGGCGGCGCGGCTGCTCAGCGAGCACGTCGACGAGCTGGCCGGGTCGGTGGTGTTCATGTTCCAGCCCGGCGAGGAGGGCGAGCACGGCGCGCGCCACATGATCCACGAGGGTGTGCTCGACGCCTCGGGCGAACGCGTCGAGAAGGCGTTCGGCCTGCACATCTTCACCCAGGTCGCGTCGGGCATCGTGCAGACGCGGCCGGGGCCGATCATGGCGTCGGCGAACAGCTTCCACGTCACCGTCACCGGCAGGGGCGGGCACGGCTCGGCGCCGCACCAGGCGATCGACCCGGTGCCGGCGGCGGCCGCGATGGTGAGCGCGCTGCAGACGATGGTGACCCGCAAGGTCAGCGTGTTCGAGCCCGCGGTGGTCTCGGTCACCCGGATCGAGGCCGGGACGACGACGAACATCATCCCCGAAACGGCGTTCCTGGAGGGCACGATCCGCACGCTGTCCGAGCGGACGCAGGCGTTCGTCCGCGAGGAGCTGCCGAAGGTGTGCGAGGCGGTCGGCGCGGCGCACGGCGTCCGCGTGAGCGCCGAAGTCCTCCCCGGCTATCCGGTCACGGTGAACGACCCCCAGGTCGCGGCGCGGGTGCTGGACCTGGCGGCCGAGGTCCTCGGCGCCCGCAACTCCGAGGTCATGGAGAACCCGGTGATGGGCGCGGAGGACTTCTCCTACGTCCTGCAGCGGATTCCGGGCGCCTTCGCGTTCCTCGGCGCCTGCCCGCCCGACGCCGACCTGGCCACGGTCGAGGCGAACCACTCGAACCGGGTGGTCTTCGACGAGGACGCGATGGCCAACGGCGTCGCGATGTACGCCGCGTTCGCGCTGGACGCCCTTCGCTAGCCATTAGACAACAGCGTTGATTTAATGGGTGCCATGAGCGATGACACCCTGGCCGTCCTGACCGCGCAAGGGCGAGCCGATCCGCCGCGGCATCGAGCACATCCAGCGGCTCGTGTTCCGGATCCTGGCCATGATCATGTGGGCCGCCCCGGTCGGCGCGTTCGGCGCGATCGCCGCGGTGGTCGGTGAAACCGGCTGGGGCGCGCTGCGCAGCCTCGCCGTCATCATGATCGGCTTCTACCTGACCTGCCTGGTGTTCGTGTTCGGTGTGCTCGGCTCGGTGCTGTGGCTCGGCGCGCGGATCAACATCTTCACCCTGCTGCGTTATCTCGGCCGCGAGTTCCTGCTGATCCTGTCGACGTCGTCTTCGGAGTCGGCACTGCCGCGGCTGATCGCGAAGATGGAGCATCTCGGGGTGTCCAAACCGGTCGTCGGCATCACCGTGCCCACCGGCTACTCGTTCAACCTCGACGGCACGGCCATCTACCTGACGATGGCGACGCTGTTCATCGCCAGCGCGCAGGACCAGCCGCTGGGCGTCGGCGAGCAGATCTCCTTGCTGCTGTTCATGATCATCGCGTCGAAGGGCGCGGCGGGCGTGAGCGGCGCCGGGATCGCCACCCTCGCGGGCGGTCTCCAGTCGCACCGGCCGGAACTGGTCGACGGCGTCGGGTTCATCCTCGGCATCGACCGGTTCATGTCCGAGGCCCGCGCGCTGACCAACTTCGCGGGCAACGCCGTCGCGACCGTCCTGGTCGGAACCTGGACCAAGGAGTTCGACCGGGATCAGGCCAACCGGGTCTTCAGCGGCCAGGCACCGTTCGACGAAGCCACCCTGATCGACGATCACGTCTCGGATCCCCACGAGGACAGTGACGGAGACAGGGAGAAGGCCGTGGCACGCGTGTAGCACGGCAAGAACGAAGCCGCGGTGCGAGACGACGTCGTGCATCTCCCGCGCGAGGCGGGCACGCTCTTCCGCGCGGACGGCGTCGGCGTGGAAGCGGCGCTCGCGGTCGCGGCTGGCGGCGAGTTCGGTGAGCTTCTGCGAAATCTCGGTNGCCTCCTTCCCTACCTTCAGGGTAGGCAAGGAGGCCTTCACGGACCTGCGACCAACTGCCATCACATCCAGTAGGTACCTAAGGCACCCTTGGCTCTAACCGTCCTCACCACTCACGACGCGGGAAAGCTCGGCGGTGCCGTCGAAAAGCGCGCGCGAGCGCGCCGTGATCCCGGCGTCCCTGGCGGCGAGCGCGGACGCGACGTCCTCCAGCCGCCGAGAGCGCCGCAGTTCCGGCATCAAGGCACGAAGCGGCGCGACGCGGTAACCGGCCAGCCGTAGCTGCTGCACGATCCGCGCGTCCCGCACCTGGGAAGGCGTGTACCGCCGCGATCCCCGCTGATCGCGGCCGGGGACGACGAGCCGTTCCGTGTCCCAGTGCCGCAGCGTCGACGGGCGCACGCCGAGCGCCGACGCGAGCTCGGAGACGCTCATCGAGTCCGACCCGCGCACGTCTTCGATCGGTTCGCGGGAGATCACCCGGACCGCTTCCCTGGCCTCCCGGAGATCCGCGCGTTCGGCGTCGAGCCCGGCGTGGGCGGCGTCGAGGAGCGCGAGCACGTCGGGGAGCGGATCCCGGTGCACGGCGCGGACGATCTTCTTGGCCTCGACCGGCCCCACCCCGGCGGCGAGCGCGCGGTAGGCCAGCGCGGACCGGAAATGGATCTCGCCGTAGCTCCGGTAGCCCGAGGCCGTCCGCGACGCCGCCGGGAGCACGCCGTCGCGTTCGAGGTTGCGCACCTGCTGGACGGAGTACCCCGCCAGGCGCGCGACCTCGGCCGTGCGCATCGATTTGAGACTTGGCATCTGCACTCCGTCGAAAGCCCGCTCGAACCCTCCACAAGCACTTTAATGCCACGCTTGAGCACATGACCATCGAAGAGATCATCGGCCTCGTATCGGGCCTCGACGGCGTCCTGACCCTCACTCCCGGCCCTGGCGACGAATGGCCGGAACTCAGCTGGGGCGACGCGTTCTTCTATTACTCGCCCGACGGTGTCGTCCCGACGAACGTCCAGCCCTTCGCGACGATCGTGACCAAGAACTACCCCGGCGACGAGAGCTCGCGGCTGGACCGCCCGCACACGTTCCGCGTGAACGTCCACGCCGGCAAGGAGGAGTTCACCCGGCGGCTCGGCCACACCCCCAAGGAGACGACCCCGGCCGACGCCTCCGGCACCGACACCCTGATCGCCCACCCCGTGTACGGGACCGCGGGCTGGGTGGCGGTGGTGAACCCGGCGTCGAAGACCGAAACGGCCGTCCGCGAACTGCTGGAAACCGCGTACCGGCTGGCTCGGGCCCGTTACGAACGACGGGCGGATTCCTCTCGCGGCTAGCGGAGCGAATATCGTTGGGCGGTGGGCCGGAACCTTCAACCCCGTGAGCGGCTCAGGCCGGTCGACCTGGCGCGCGAGCACGGCCTGTCCACGCAAGCCGTCCGCAATTACGAGGCGGACGGCATCCTGCCCGCCGCCGAACGCGGTCCGCAGGGCTATCGCACCTACACGCCACTGCACGCGCGAGCCTTGCGCGCGTTCCTCGCCCTCGTGCCAGGGCACGGCCACGCGACGGCGACGGCGATCATGCGGGCGGTCAACCAGGACGCGGTCGAGGAGGCTCTCCGGCTCATCGACGAAAGCCACGCCCAGTTGCTCGACGATCGCCGCACCCTTCAGGCCGTCGCGGCCGCGCTCCGCGATCTCGAGCCCGTGGCGCAGGAGCGGGGCGAGATGTTCGTCGGCCCGCTGGCCCGGAAGCTCGGCGTCCGGCCCGCCACCCTGCGCGAATGGGAACGAGCGGGTCTTCTGCGGCCCGAACGCGACCCGAAGACCGGCTATCGCGTCTACAGCGCGGCCGACGTGCGCGACGCGAAACTGACCCATCAGCTCAGACGCGGCGGCTATCTCCTGGAGCGGATCGCGCCGGTGCTCGACCAGGTCCGTTCGGCAGGCGGGGTCGTTCCGCTGGAGTCGACGCTGCGCGACTGGCACTCGCGTCTCTCGGCCAGGGGCCGCGCCCTGCTCTCCGGCGCCGCCGCGCTGGAGAGCTATCTCGACCATACCTGCGCGCACTGACACTTTTGCGCCAATGACACCTCCGCGCAATTGAATACGCGGGCATTCCACGTTTTCCGCATACGAAAGTAGGTCCGTGATCACGGATCCTACTTTCGGCGCTACGGCATGCCGTACGGGCGCTCGTACTGTGCGTGACGTCGAGATGAACCGCCCGGTCCCCTGCGCTTTCCGAACATATTCCGGCGGTTCGTCGTTCCCTCCTTATCGAAGGAAATTCGCATGCGAATTCGCGGACCCGTCATGCTCACCCTGCTGAGTGTCTGTGCCGGAATCGGCGCGCTCGCCGTGCCGGCGACCGCCGCGCCGGTCACCGCCTACGACCAGACGATGCTCGAAACCCTCGCCGCCCAGCTCAAGGTCAGCCCGCTTCAGGCCGCCCAGAAGCTGGACCACGAAAAGAACCTGATCGCGTCGCTGGACAGCATCAGAACACGCGGCCTCCACACGGACGGCGCGTACTTCGACGACGCCGGCGCCCTCGTGGTGAACGCCGACGCCGGCGCCGCCAAGGAGCTCCGCTCGGCCGGGCTGACCCCGCGCACCGGCGCCCGCGGCGAGAACGCGCTGAACGCCCTGTCCGCCAGGGTCGGCACGGTGATCGGCAAGGACGTCGGGCAGGTCCAGTCCTGGGGTCCGGAACTCGCGGCCGACCAGGTCGTCGTCACCGTGCAGCCGGGCGCCGACAGCGCCCTCGTCCGCCGTCTCACGGCGCTGCCGGGCGTGTCGGTCCAGACCGGTGTCGCCAACGGGAACACCACGCAGGCCGACGTCATCCCCGGCCAGATCATGGACCTCGTCCCCGGCACCAACTGCTCGCTCGGCTTCCCCGGCACCACCAGCAGCGGCAACAACGTGCTGCTCACCGCCGGACACTGCGTCGAAGGCAACCCGGACATCCTCAACCGCAACGGCGTCCACATCGGCCGCGGCGTCGCCACCCAGTTCCCGTCGGCCGACATGGGCCTGATGGACATCGACGCCGAGGACACCGGCCGCGGCTACGTGGACACCCGCATGGGCACCACGGTGCGGATCACCGGCAGCTCGAAGGCACCGGTCGGCACCACGCTGTGCAAGGCGGGCAACACCACCGGCTGGACCTGCGGCAAGATCACCGCGTACAACCAGACCGTCCGCTACAGCGGCGAAAGCGTCGCCACCACCGGGCTGGCGAAGTCGACCGTCTGCACCGAGGGCGGTGACAGCGGCGGCGCCTACATCGCGGGCAACACCGCCCAGGGCATGACCTCCGGCGGCCCCGCCGACGGTCACGACTGCGGCTGGAACCAGGGCTCCAACGCCACGGGTTCGTACTCCTACTACCAGCCCGTCGTGGACGCGGCGAACAAGTACGGGGTCACACTGACCCGTTCCTGACGAACGACGCGCGATGACCGGGGAGCGACCGCTCCCCGGTCATCGTCGTCTACCGGGAACTGAGGATCTGCTCGCGCAGGATGTCCGCGTGGCCGCCGTGCTGAGCGAGCTCGCGCAGCACGTGCAGGTAGACCCAGCGCAGCGGAAGCGGGCCGCGCCGGTTCCCGTGGAGCAGGTCGTCCAGGTCGAGGGCGGCCGCCGCCTTCCGCGACGCCTCGCAGGCCTCGCGATACGCCTGCCGCACCGTGGCGATCGTGTCCTCCTCGTCGAGGATGAACGACTCGTCGGGCGTGGCGGGGAGGCCGATCTCGGTACGCGGGCGGCAGGTGACGGCTTCGTCGAACCACACCTTCTCCACGAAGGTCGCGTGCTTCACCAACCCGAGCAAGGTCGTCCGGGAGGGGACGAGCGACCGGCGGGCCTCCTCCTCGGTCAGCCCTTCCAGCGACTCGTCGAGAACACGACGGTGCTCGTCGAGGAAGACCTCGAACTGCTCGCGGAACGGGTGGTCGAGGACTTCCAGCGTGGACATGGGGGAAGCATCGCAAAGATCGCCGATCCCGGGCAACCACGTTGTCCTACTTCAGGAAGCCGACCAGTTCGGCGCTCACGAACTCCGGATTCTCCTCGGCGAGCCAATGTCCCGCCCTCGGCACCTCGACGGCGCGAGCCAGGTCGGCGACGCGAGGCGCGAGCGTGGCCTTTTGCGGTTCGAGCAGACCTTCGGCGGTCATCAGCAGGGTGGGAGTCGTGATGGGCTTCGCGCCGGCGTTCGCGGTCGCGTCCTGCCCGAGCGTGCGGTAGAGCTCGAAACCGCCGTGCAGGACCTCCGGCCTCGCGTAGGTGCGGGCGTACTCGTCGATCTCGGCGTCGTCGAACGGCGACGGCGCCCCTGGTCCGCCGAAAGCCGTCCCCGAGTAGGCGACCTGCGGGTAGAACAGGGACAGGTACTCGCGGACGTCGTCACCGACGACGGCTTCGGGAACGGTCTTCTGCGAGTGGAAGGCGATGTGCCAGCTCAGGTTCCGGTAGGCCGTCGCGTCGAGCGCGGGGCCTGGCAACGGCAGATCGAGGTACGCGAGTTTGGTGAGATCGCCGGGGAACTGCGCCGCGTACTGGAAGGCGACCGCGGCACCGAGATCGTGCCCGGCGATCCGGACGTCGCGCAGGCCGAGCCGTCCGGCGACGAGGCCGTGCACATAGCTGGCAAGGGTGGCCTTGTCGTAGCTGGGCGGCGAGCCCGCGCTGTCGCCGAGGCCCGGCAGGTCGAGGGCGTACACCGTGAAATGCTCGGCCAGCGCGGGCATGACCCGGTGCCAGCCGTACCAGGTCTGCGGCCAGCCGTGCAGCAGGACGAGCGGGGCGCCCTTGCCACCGGTGACGTAGTGCATCTTCACCCCGTCGACGTCGGCGAACTCGTGCCGGAACTGCCGCGCGAACGCCGCGTCGCCGCGGGTGACGTTCTCGTGGGGCGGGGCGGCGGCCGGGGGCGAACCGCAGGCCGTCAGCAGGACGAGGGCCGCGACGAACGCGGCGGATCGGTGGAACATGGGGGATCTCCGTTTCAGCGCCCGGTGGCGCCATCGATCAGTTCGCGCAGGATGTCGGCGTGTCCCGCATGCCGTGCGGTTTCTTCGATCAAGTGGGTCAGCGTCCAGCGCCGTGATCCCCGGCGGGGTCCGGTCGCGGCGAGGTCGTCCCAGGACGCGATCTCGGCGTTCGCCTCGGCGACGGTTTCCCGGTAGGCGGCGAGAATCGACGCCGTCGTGTCGTCCGGACCCGGCTGGAACGTCGCCTTCCAGTCGGTGACGCGGTGGCCGAGCAGCCAGTGGCGTTCGACGTGGGTCAGGTGTTTGACCAGGCCCAGCAGACTCGTGCCGGACGGCACGCCGGGAGCGCGGGCCCGGTCCTCCGGCACCCCTTCGGCCTTGGCCAAGACAGCGGCGCAGAGATAGTCGAGGAACCCGGCGAGGACGTCCTTCTCCCCGGCACCCGTAGCAGGCGGCCCTGCGTCGCGTTTACGGCTCATCGCCCGGCCCGCCGGAGCACCAGGACGTGGTCGATGACGGTCGCGGTCCGGCCCGCCGGGCCGGTGGCCAGGCGCTCCGCCGCCTCCGCGCGGTCGATCGACCAGTCCATCGGGTCGAGCTCCAGTCCGGCCGCCACCTCGCCGGGAGTGGGGTACCCGGCGTCCTGGTCCCACGACCAGGGCGCGGCGGAGCCGTGGTCGACCACGACCAGCCGCCCGCCGGGATTCACCGAGCCCGCGGCGGTGCGCAGGACGCGGGCCCTGTCCAGTTCGAACGGTGTGTGGAAGTACTGCGCCGACACCAGGTCGAAGGCGCCGTCAGGGAAATCGTCGGCGAGATCGACGCGGAGCGCTGTGATCGGCGCGCCGCGTGCCTGGAGCGAGCGCACGGCCGCTCCGGAGATGTCCACCGCGGTCACTCGCCACCCTCGCGCGGCCAGCCACAACGCGTCTCCCCCGCCACCGCAGCCGAGGTCGAGCGCGGTGCCCGGGGCCAGCGGGCCCGCGATCTCGGCCAGTCTCGCGTTCACCTTCGGCGTTCCAATGGCTCGCCGCTCGTGGAGTTCGTCCCAGAATTCCGTCGCGTTCATGACCGCCACCCTCGCCCCGGAGCATCCGAATTGGCACGAAAACTTGCCGGCCTGGCAAGATCGGCGACATGGACGAGACGGACGAGGTGCTCGACGCGGTCGGCCCCCGGCTGCGGGCGCTGCGCAAACACCGGGGCCTGACCCTGGCCGAGCTGTCGGCGACGACCGGGATCTCGGAAAGCACCTTGTCGCGACTGGAAAGCGGCGGCCGCCGTCCTACGCTGGAGCTACTGCTGCCGCTGGCCCGCGTGCACGGCGTGCCGCTCGACGACCTCGTCGGCGCTCCCCGGACCGGCGATCCGCGCATCCACCTCCAGCCGATCCACCGGCACGGCATGACGTTCCTGCCGCTCACCCGGCGGGCCGGCGGGGTGCAGGCATTCAAGATGCTCATCCCCGGCCGGGACGTGCCGGCGGAACCCACGCCGCAGACCCACGGCGGCTACGAATGGGTGTATGTCCTCAATGGACGGTTGCGGCTGGTGGTCGGCGACCGCGACATGGTCCTGCCGCCCGGTGAGGCCGCCGAGTTCGACACCGCGCTGCCGCATTGGCTCGGCTCGGCCGACGGGAAGGCCGTCGAAACCCTCGTCCTTTTCGGACCGCAGGGTGAGCGCGCGCACGTCCGGGCGCGTTAGTGTCCTTCGTCGGAAATACGGTGCGTGTCTCGGCGGATCCAGGTTTCTGCCGGCAAGGCGCCGGTTCGTCCTCGTACCGGGTCGTACTCGGGCGGACCGGCGACGCAGCCGGCAGGAAGCTGGGCCGCCGAGACACGTGCCGGATTTCCGACGGAGGACACTAGAGCCAGTCGTGCTCGCGGGCGTACCGCGCTGCCTGGTGCCGGGTCTGCGTCTGGGTCTTCTGCATGGCGTTCGAGAGGTAGTTCCGCACCGTGCCCTGCGCGAGATGGAGCCTGGCGGCGATCTCGGCGACGGAATACCCCTCGCCGGTCACCCGCAGCACCTCCAGCTCCCGCTCGGTCAGGGGACAGTCGTCGACGACGGCGAGCGCGGAGACGTCCGGGTCGATCCAGCGTTTGCCCTGGTGCAGGGTGCCGATGACGAACGTGATGTGCGACGGCTCGGCGGCCTTGCTCACGAAGCCCTGGACACCGAGTTTGAGAGCCTTGCGGAGCACGCCGGGTTTCGCGTGCCGGGTCAGCATGAGGATGACCTGGTTCGGCCGGGTGCGGCGGATCTCCGCGACCGCGCCCAGCCCGTCCACCCCGGGCATTTCGAGGTCGATGACGAGAACGTCGGGCTCGTGCCGCAAGGTGGCCTCGACGGCTTCCTCGCCGTTCTCCGCCTCGGCCAGGACGGTGATCTCGCCTTCGAGCGGGAGTAACGCGGCCATCGCCTTGCGCAGCAGGGCTTCGTCGTCGGCGAGCACGACCGTGGTCATCGTTCCTCCCGGGCGGGGAAGGACGCGGCCGTCACGAACTGCCCGTCTTCCTGTCCCACCGTCAGTTCACCGCCGTCCGCGACGACACGTTGTTCGAGCGCGGCCAGCCCGCGGAGTTCGGGCAGCGGCGCTCGCTGGGCACCGTCGTTGACGATACTGATGCTCCATTCCGACAGCGTGATCCGCACGCGGGTCGCCTGCGCGTGGCGCAGGATGTTGGTCGTGGTCTCACGCAGGACCTGGCCCAGCAGCCTGCCCGCCGCCGGATCGACGTCCGCCTCGCGGTTGACGCGCACACGGATCCCCGCCGCCTCGAACAGGTTCCTCGCGTTCTCCAGTTCGGCGGAGAGGTTGAGCCGGCGCTGGGCGTAGGCGAGTTCCTTCGTCTGGGTGATCGTGTCGGCCACGAGCGCGTGGATCTCGCCCAGTTCCTGTTTGGCCCGCTCGGCGTCGAGGTCCACCAGCTTCCTGGCGAGCGCGGTCTTGAGCTTCACCACGTGCAGCGTATGGCCCTGGATGTCGTGCAGATCGCTCGCGAACCGGACACGTTCCCGGATCACGGCCAATTCCGCCTCCCGCTCGCGGGACTCCTCCAGCTCCTTGACGACGTCGTAGAACCGCTTGTTGGGGAACATGAGCCCGAGCACGACGGCGGTGATCGCGGCCGGGACGAAGACGAAGCTGACCAGCTCACCGGAGACGTCTTCGTGGGAGACCAGCAGCCTCAGCGCACCCACTCCCGCGACGTACGCGACCAGCGCGACGGCCGCCGCGGCCCGGTGGCGGGGCAATTGGGGGACGACGAGGGAACCCACGAGGAAGACACCGAAGAACGCCGAACTCCCGCCGGCCACCAGCACCGAGAACGGCCACACGGCCGCCGTGACGACCAGGCACGGGATCGCCACCCGCAGGACCTCACCCGCCGCCCACCGCACGAAGGCGACCAGCGCCGCCAGCACGCCCACACCCAGGACGACCGCGTGCCACCAGGTCCGCGCGTCGGACGCGACCACGATCACCCCGCCGACGACCAGCAACGGGACGAACATCGTGAGGTTGAGCCTGCGCAGCTGTCCCTTCGCCGGCTCGGTGTCCACATCAGACATGAGTCCAGTATCGGCCCTCCGCGAAGGCGGGCACCAGTGACACCGCGTCATACCCGTGCATGACATGACCGCACTGGTCGGGCCGCGTCCTAGCGACTGAAATCGGGTCATGACCTCGACAGCAATCGACGTTGACCGCCTGAATCTCAAGTACGGCGACTTCCACGCCGTGAAGGATCTGTCCTTCCAGGTCCGGCAGGGCGAGTTCTACGCCCTGCTGGGCACGAACGGCGCCGGGAAGACCTCGACCCTGGAAACCCTGGAAGGACACCGGAACCCGACGTCGGGCACGGTGCGGGTGCTGGGGAAGAGCCCGCGGGACCGCGCCGCCGTCCGCCCCGAGATGGGCATCATGCTGCAGGAGAGCGGTTTCTCACCGGATCTGACGGTGCAGGAATCGATCCGCCTGATCGGGAGCCTGACCCGGCGCACGGACCGGCTCGAACGGGTCCTCGGCATCGTGGACCTGACCCGCAAAGCCGACACGAAGGTGTCCCAGCTTTCCGGTGGCGAGAAGCGGCGGCTCGACTTCGCGACCGCGGTGTACGGCTCGCCGCGGCTGGTGTTCCTGGACGAGCCGACGACCGGGCTGGACATCCAGTCCCGGGACGCGCTGTGGGACGCGGTCGACAAACTCCGCGAGGACGGTTCGACCATCGTGCTCACCACGCACTACCTGGAAGAGGCCCAGCAGCGCGCCGACCGCATCGGCCTGATGCACCGGGGCACCTTCCACCAGGAGGGCACGGTCTCCGAACTCACGCGGACACTGCCCGCCGTGATCCGGTTCTCCCCGCCGCCCTCGGCTCCGGCGCTGCCCTTGCAGGGCAAGCGCGAACACGACGGGAAGTTCGTCATCGAGACCTTCGGCCTGCAGAAGGACCTGCACGTCCTGCTGCGGTGGGCGCGGGACAACGCCATCGAACTGCGGGATCTCGAGGCAGGGCCGACGCGGCTCGACGACGTGTTCCGCGCCATCGACAACGACTAGCCACAAAGGACTCCCATGCTATCGATAGCCCGTAGCGAACTGATCCAGATCTTCCGGAACCGCTCAGTCCTGATCACCAGCTTCGTGATGCCGCTGGCCATCTCCGCGTTCTTCGTCTACCAGCACGAAGTCTTCGCCAAGATCGGCAGTCTCGGCTACATCGCGGCGATCGTGATGTTCACCGTATGCGCGTTCGGCCTCTACACCAGTGCCGTGACCACGCTGGCCTCGCGGCGGCAGAACCTTTTCCTCAAGCGTCTGCGCTCCACCGCGGCGGGCGACGCGTCCATCCTGGTCGGCCTGGTGCTTCCGGTCACGGTCATCTCACTCGTCCAGGTCGCGGTGATCATGATCGTGCTGGGCGCGGTCACCGGAACACCCGCCGACGTCGCCCTGCTGGTGGCGGCGGTGCTCGCCAGCGTCGCCATGATGATCGGCCTCGGCCTGGCCACCGCGGGCCTGACCAACTCCCCCGAGCACGCCCAGGTCACCACCTTGCCGGTCAGTCTGGGCGTGATCGCCGTCGCCAGCTGGGTCGGCATCTCCGGCACCGACGAGCTGACCTGGCTCAAGCGCCTGCTGCCCGGGGGCTCGGCTACCGAACTCGCCGTCAACGCCTGGAACGGTGGCGTGGCCATCAGCGATTCGCTGCTCCTGCTCGCCCCGACCTTGGCGTGGGTCGTCGTCGCCGTCGTCCTGGCGTCGAAGCTCTTCCGCTGGGAGCCGCGCCGATGACCGTCCGAAGTGGAATGAAACTTCTTCCTGTTCTCGTCGCCGCCTTGGTGACCACGGCGACCCCGGCGGTCGCGTCGGCGGCACCTGCGCCGAACTGGGGGCCGTGTCCCGAAGAGGCGGCGGGCCTCGGCCTGGACTGCGGCACCATCCAGGTCCCGCTGGACTACCGCGACCCCGGCGGCAGGACGATCGAGATCGCGATCTCCCGCCTGGCGAGCACCGAACCGCAGAAGCGCCGCGGCGTACTGCTCACCAACACCGGCGGCCCCGGCGGTGAAGGGCTGGCTTTCCCGGCCACCCTCAAGAAACTGAACATCCCGCAGGAGGTGCTGGACAGCTACGACGTCATCGGGATGAACCCGCGCGGCGTCCACAACAGCACGCCGGTGACGTGCGGACTGTCCCCCGCGGAGCATCCGAGCAACATCCCGAGGTACGCCGGGAACTCGGCCGACGTCACCACCGAGGCGCGGCGGGTCGCCGCCGTCGCCGCGAAATGCGGTTCCTCGGCCACCGCCCCGCTCCTGCCGTACCTGACCACCGCCAACACCGCCCGCGACATGGACCGGGTGCGCGAGGCGCTCGGCGAGCGGAAGGTGAACTACTTCGGGATTTCGTACGGCACCTACCTCGGCTCGGTGTACACGTCGTTGTTCCCCGAGCGCAGCGACCGGTTCCTGCTCGACAGCGCGACCGGCCCCGGCGGCTGGGACGCCTCCTTCTCGCGCCTGTTCGGCCAGGGCGTCGAAGACCGCTTCCCGGACTTCGCGAAGTTCGCCGCCTCCAAGCCCGAATACGGCTTGGGCCGGACGCCGGCGCAGGTGACGGCGAAGTACTTCGAGCTCGCCGCGCGGCTGGACAGGACACCGAGCCCGGACGGCTACAACGGCCAGGTGTTCCGCCACGTCACGTTCGCCGATCTCTACTACGACAAGCAATTGCCGCATCTGGCCGAGACCTGGCGCGCGCTCGACACCGGGAAACCCGTACCGACTTCCTTTGGCGCCGATTACCCGTCGGACAACTACATCGCGAGTCAGCTGCACGTGATCTGCAACGACTCCGACTGGCCGGAGGACGTCGAGACCTACCGGCGCAACGTCGCCATCGACCGCTTCCGCCACCCGCTGTTCGGCGCCGCGGCCGCGAACATCACGCCGTGCGCGTTCTGGCCTTCCGAACCGATCGAACCGCCCGTGAAGATCACCGGCCGCGGCCCGTCGAACGTCCTGATCGTGCAGAACCTCCGCGACCCGGCCACTCCGCCGGCGGGCGCACGGAAGCTGCGTCAAGCCTTCGGCGACCGGGCCAGGATGGTCACCGTCGACCAGGGCGGACATCTGGCGTACCTGTACAAGGACAACCAGTGCGCGAACGACCTCGCGACGGAGTTCCTGGTCGGCGGGACGCGACCGCGGGATGATTTCGCCTGCTGATCCGGCGTTTGTCGGTCCTGACTGGACCGCTGATGCGGCACTGTGTGGATTTCGGGACGTTGGATGTCCCGAAATCCCCACGGTCGTGCGTGATCGGACCGGCCCCGCAATCAGTCGACTGAATGCGAGAAAGACCAAGCGGTTCAGGTCCCGGTTCAGCGGTCGCGTTCCTTGGCGAACAAGGACTTCGACCACACATACCCGGCGACCGAGAGCAAGACGCACCAGCCGATCGCGAGCCGGCCGCTGCTGCCGATCGGAGTGCCGAGCAGCAATCCGCGAAGGCCAACTTGGCGCCACGATGCGCCAAAATGGCATCAATGCAGGTCAGAGCCGTTTTGCCCCTTCGTCCAGTCTCCACTGGCGGGGGAAGCAGGACGCGGGCGTACGCGTTGCCGGGATCGTTCACGGCGGGCCAGAATCGCCACGAGCCGCGCGGGAAGGAAGCGACCCGCCATCGCGTGTGGGGGTCACCCGAGGCGGGCCGCTACCCGGTTCCCCACCGTACAAGAGCACCACCCGCTCATGCGGGTAACGCTTTTTGTCCCTGCGGCTCTTGACAGAACGAAGATCCACAGTGGACAGAAGAGAGCATATGCGACCAGTTCGGGTGAGCGTCTGCGCACTGGACCCCATCACGAAGGCCGGAATGGTCGACCTCCTCGAAGCGCGCCCGTCCGTGCAGGTGGCCGCAGACCGGGCACGGGACGAAACCGATGTCGTCGTCGCCGCGTTCGACCGGCTTTCCGGCGACGCGGTCACCGCGTTGCGTGCGGCCACCGCCGAATTCGGCAAGCCGATCGTGCTGGTGACCGACCGGATCGAGGAGGGCGGCCTCGCGGTGGCGGTGTCGTGCCGGGTGGTCGCCATCCTGCCGAGGTCGGCGATGACCGACTCCCGGGTGGCCGACAGCGTCCGTGTCGCCGCGTCGGGCGCCGTGGGCCCACCGCGGGATCTGCTCGGCAGGCTGGCCGAACACGCCGAGCGGCTGCACCGGGAGATGCTCGCGCCGGCCGGGCCCGCCGGGGCGGCGCTCTCCTCACGGGAGATCGATGTCCTCCGCCTGATGGCCGACGGGCTCGACACACAGGAGATCGCCACCGAACTCGCCTATTCGGAGCGCACGGTCAAGAACGTCATCTACGCCGTCACCGACCGGCTACGGCTGCGGAACCGGTCGCACGCGGTGGCCTACGCGATCCGGGAAGGGGTCATCTGAAGACGCTCAAATGAGACCCTCGCGCAGCGCGTACGCCACGACGTGGGTGCGGTTGCGCAGATTGAACCGGCTGAGCAGGCCGTGCAGGATGTTCTTCACGGTCCGGTCGGAGTAGGCCACCCGCCGGGCGATCTCGGCGGTGTCGAATCCTTCCGCGAGCAGCCGGAGGACTTCGGTCTCGCGCGGCGACAGACCGCTGAGCGTGAGCTCGCGGGGCTCGAGGACTTCCTTGTGCAGCCGCGAAATCCCGCGGAGCAGGCTGCCGAGCTGATCGGCGGGAAGATCGCCCCGGCCGGCGTGGGCGTCGGCGACCGCGCGCAGCAGCCGCCCCGGCGTCGCCTCGGAGCGCGCGACGACGACGGCGAGCCCGCGTTCCACCGCGGCCCACAGTTCGGCCTGGTTGGGCTCATCGGCCACCAGGACCAGCCGCGCGGACCCGGCCGGGATGCGCCGCGGGTCGTTCCCCGCGACGGCGACGAGGACGTCGGCCTGCGCAGGGTCTTCGCGCAAGCTGATGCCGGGCCCGTCGCCGAGCGCGCTGCGCAGCCCCGCCCGCACCAGCGGATCGGCGGCGTGCACGGCGACCCGGATCTCCTCGGTCCGCACGACCGGGCGGACGGGCGTCGTCATGATCGTCGACATGCCTTCCAGGTAACCGGCCCGCGAGAAGGCCGGACAAGCGGAAGCAGGGGGCAGCTTTTCGTCATCGGAAGCCTGCCGGTTGAATGGGCCGCGGTGGAGGCGAACGAAAAGCGGTCGGTGTTCGGCAAGCTCCTGCTCGAACACCGGCGGGCCGCGGGGTGGACACAGGGGCGCCTGGCCGAGGCCTCCGGTATCAGTGTCCGTGCCCTCCGCGAACTGGAGCGCGGCCGCGCGCGAGCCGCCCAGCAACGCTCCGCCGAGGTGCTGGCCGACGCGCTCGGCCTGACCGGCGGCGACCGGGAGTTCTTCCTGACCGTCGCCAAACAGGGACGTCGCCGGAATCCGGCGCTGGCCGCCCAGGCCGCGGCGACGTGCGCGCTGCCCGCGCCCACCGCGGATCTGTCCGGCCGCGAAAGCGAGCTGGAGCAGCTGTCCGCGAAGGTCGCCGAAGGTGGTGGCGTGGTCGCGATCGTCGGGCAGGCCGGGGTCGGGAAGACCGCGCTCGCGGTGACCGCCGCGGATCTGTGGCGCGCGGAGTTCCCGGACGGGGGCTACGCGGTGGACCTGCGCGGGATGGACGAACGACCGCTGAGCGCCGGGACCGCGCTCGACCGGCTGCTGCGCGCGCTGGACGTCGCGCCGGGGCAGGTGCCCGCGTCCGAAGCCGAACGGTCGGCGTTGCTGCGGATGCTGCTCGAAGGCCGCAAAGTCCTGCTGCTGCTCGACAACGCGGCCGACGAAGCGCAGATCCGGCCACTGCTGGTCACCGGGCCCGGCTCCCTCACCCTGATCACCTGCCGCCGGACGCTCGCCGGGCTCGAAGGCGCCCGGTGGCTCGGGCTCGAAGCGCTTTCGGACGACGGCGCGACCGGCCTGCTCGCCAAGATCGTCGGCGCCGACCGGGTGCGGGCGGAGCCCGCCGCGGCACGCGAACTCGCCGAGCTGTGCGGGTATCTGCCGCTCGCGCTCAGGATCGCGGGCAACCGGCTCGCCACCCGGCCGCAGTGGTCCCTGGCCCAGCTCGCCGACCGGCTGCGCGACGAAAGCACCCGGCTGCGCGCGCTCGCGGCGGGCGATCTGCGGCTGCGCTCGGCTTTCGACCTGTCCTACCGCGCGGTCTCGCCCGAGGCTCGGCGGCTGTTCCGGTTGCTGGCGACCGTGCCCGGCGCCGACTTCGGTCTCGAACTCGCGGCCGTCGTCTCCGGCGCGTCGCCCGCCGACGTCCGCGACCAGCTCGACGAACTCGTCGACGCCAGCCTCCTGCAGACCACGGCGGAACCGGAGCGGCACCAGTTCCATGACCTGATTCGCCTGTTCGCCGAGGAACGGTTCGAAGCGGAGGAAGACCCGGCCGCACGGGACACCGTGCTCGCCCATCTGCTCGGCAAGGCGGCGGAGGCGGCCAGGCTGTTCTACCCCAAGGCGCCGGAGACCGGCCGGTTCGGCTCACGGGAAGAGAGCGCCCGCTGGCTGGACGTCGAAGGCGGGAACTGGGTCGCCGCGCACCGCGTGGCGGCACGGAAGGGTATGCAGCGGGAGGTCAGGGACCTCGCCGTCGCGTTGCACTGGTACTCCGACGGGCGGAGTACCCAGCGGCCGTGGTGGGAGATCTTCTCGCTCGGCGCGGCCGCGGCGAACGCGCTCGGCGACGCCGGGGCCGAGGCGAAGCTGCTCAACTTCGTCGGCTGGGCCGCCAGCGTCTGTCTCGGCGACGACGAGGGCGCTGTGGCGGCGCACCGCCGCGCGCTGGACATCGCCGCCGGGATCGGCGACCGCGTCGAGCAGACCTGGGCGTCCATCTATCTCGGCCAGGTGCTGCGGTTGACCGGAAGAGACGATGAAGCGTTCGAGTTCGCGAAGCGCGGGTACGAGCTGGCGCGCGAACTCCCGTTCTGGGACGGGCAGACCACGGCACGCAACCTCTACGGGCGCGCGCTGCTCAACGCCGGACGGCATTCCGAAGCGCTCGCCGTGCACCGGGCCGTGCTTTCCGACGCCGAGCGCCTGGCGGGCGAGACGTACCCCGGTTTCCATCGGCTGCTGAAGGCCCTGACCCTGCGCGCCATCGGCGACGTGCTCGGCGATCTCGCCGAATGGCGGGAGGCGGCGGGCCACTACCGCACCGGCCGATGGCTCGCCTGGGAAGGCGGTTTCGACGCCTTGGAGGCGACCTGCGCCTTCCGCGAGGGGCGGGCCTGGCGGGAGGCCGGTGCCTTCGAGGAAGCCAGGGAGTGCCTCACCCTGGCCATGGACCTCTCCGCCGGGCCGTCCTCCGGCGCGTTGCGCGAGCAGGCTTCGGCCGAACTGGCGCTCCTGCCAGCGGAGCGCCGACTAAGCTTCGGACCGACAGAGCGGGAGGGCCGATGACGGACGCGGACGGGCAGAGCCCGCGGGAGCGCTATCGCGACCAGGTGCGCGCGGAGATCAAGCAGCACGCGTGGGAACAGATCGCCGCCGCCGGGGTGCCCGCGCTGTCGCTCAACGCGATCGCCAAACAGGTCGGGATGAGCGGTCCCGCCCTGTACCGGTACTTCGCCAGCCGCGACGATCTCGTCACCGCGCTCATCCGCGACGCGTACCGGAGCCTCGCCGACACCGTTCGCGCGGCGTTCGACGGCGGCGCCGATCTGGCCGGGCTCGCCGTCACCATCCGGGACTGGGCCCGGAGCGACCCGCAGCGCTACTTCCTCATCTACGGCACGCCCGTTCCCGGCTACCACGCGCCCGAGGACACCACCGCCATCTCGAGCGAGGTCATGGCCGTGCTGCTCGAAGCGTGCCGCGCGTTCACCGTGGACAAGCCGGAAACCCCGTTCGACAAGCATCTGGACGGCCATCGCGACTGGGCGGGCGACGATCCGGCACCGTCCTCGACGCTACACCGCGCGCTCTCGTTCTGGACCCGGCTGCACGGCGTGCTCTCGCTCGAACTCGCCGGCCACTTCACCGGCATGAAGTTCGACCCCGACCTGTTGATCGCGGACGAACTGGACGATCTCACGACCCGGTGACCCGATCGCCTTCGCAGTGAACCTTTCCCACCCGGCGGGCGTCTTGCCCTGTGACGACGCGGCCGGCCGAGGTTGACATACAACGTTGTATGGTTATACCTTCTAAGTAACGCAATAGCTATTAACGCTGGCGCCTTCGGATGGGGACTTCGCCATGATTCACGGGGAGAAGACCAGCAGGACGACCGATCGCGTCAGAGTCGCCGTGTACGCCCCGGACCTGCTGGCCGGGCTCGGCACGACGAGCATCCTCGGCGCCGACGATCGGCTGGACGTGCTGCCCGGCACCGACCTCGGACCCGCCGAAGTCATCGTGACGGTCGGAGATTCGATCGGCGACGGGGTTTTCACGTTCCTCCGCCAGGTTCGCGCCGCGTCGACACTCGCCACGCCACCGAGATGCGTGATCGTCACCGACCATTTCCCGGTCCAGGTGCTGATGACGGCGATCGAATGTGGCATGGCCGCGTTGCTGCCGCGGCGCGACCTCGACGGCGAGCATCTGGTGCGGACGATCCTCGCGGTCAGCCAGGGCGCGGGCGTGCTGCCACCGCGCCTGCAGGGCAGCCTGCTCTCCCAGCTCGAACGGATCCAGGAAGACCTGCTGGCCCCCAACGGCCTCGCGTTGTCCGGCCTGTCCGACCGGGAACGAGAAGTCCTCCGCCTGCTGGCCGACGGCCATGGCACGGAAGAGATCGCGACCGAACTCGCCTATTCGGAGAGCACCGTGAAGAACGTCCTCCACCGGGTGATGTCTCGATACGGCCTGCACAACCGCACGCACGCCGTCGCCTTCGCGTTGCGCACCGGCTCGATCTGACGAGGCTCCGTCAGTGCACCGAGCCGACCGCCGGCTTGAGCACCTCTTCGCACCACTGACGGAACGTCGTCGGCGTGGTCACTTCCGGAGTCCGCGGCTCGGCGTTGTCGACCCCCGCCTCCTTGGCGAGCATCATGTCGACCATGTTCGAGTTGCGTCGCGCGGAAGTCCTCAATGGACACCTGCCGATAGCGCACCGACCGCCCGAGGACGTCGGACATGATCTCCGCGAGAGCGTTCTGGGACAGGTGGGTATCACGTACCTGCCCGTCGACGACGTGGAGCCCACGGCCCTCGCCGTGATGTGGCCGCAGGAGTCCCGCTCAGCCCTCGGTCACCGGAGCTGAACGCGGCCCAGCAACCGGTCCACCAGCTCGGGAAGCGGCTGCTCCTCCGGACCTTCCAGCCACAGCACGTTCCCCGTCCGCAACGTGGCGAGAAAGGTCGCCGCGGTGAGCCTGGCCAGCTCCTGATCGAGGCCGTGCCCCCTGGCGAGCAGCACCGCGATCAGGTCGCGTTCGAGAGCGAACTGATCGCCCGCCTGCCGCGCGAGCAGCGACGGATGCCGTCGCAGCAGCCGTAGCTGCGCCACCCATTCACGGTCGGGGACGGGGTGCGCCCGGTACAGCTCCCGGCACGCCGCCCGCAGCGCCTGCCAGGGCTTCTCGCCCGGCGGCCTGCCCTCGACCAGCGACACCAGCAGCCCGGTGCGCTCGCGGTCGGCGTGCAGGATCGCGTCCTCTTTGTTCGCGAAGTAGTTCGAGAACGTCCGCCGGGAGACGCCCACCGCGTCGGCGATGTCCTCGACGGTCACGCCGTCCAGCCCGTGCTCCATCGCCAGCCGGAGCGCGGCCTCGTGCAGCGATTGCCGCGTCGCCGCCTTCTTGCGGGTGCGCAGCGTGTCGAGGGTGTCCACCCGGACAGCGTAGCGAGGGGAATAAAGTTCTCACTGTGCAAGTTTGCACAATGAGCAACAATTGCCGCTCGAAAGGACGTCATGAAGACCGAGGGAACGACGGCGGAGGCACCGTCAGGGGCGATGGGACACCGCCAGGTGCTCGAATCGCTGTCCGGTCTGCTGCTCGCGCTGCTCGTGGCGATGATCAGCTCGACGGTCGTGTCGACCGCCCTGCCGTTGATCATCGGCTCGCTGAACGGCACGCAGACGCAGTACACGTGGGTGGTCACGGCCACCCTGCTGGCGGCGACGGCCACCACCCCGATCTGGGGCAAACTCGCCGATCTGTTCAACAAGAAGACGCTGGTGCAGATCGCGATCGTGATCTTCGTGATCGGTTCGACGATCAGCGGGTTCAGCCAGAACACCGGGCAGCTGATCGCCGCCCGGGCGTTCCAGGGCATCGGCGTCGGCGGCCTGCAGGCGCTGGTCCAGGTCGTGATCGCCGCGATCATCCCGCCGCGGGAACGCGGCCGCTACAACGGTTACCTCGGCGCGGTCATGGCGGTCGCCACCGTCGGCGGGCCGCTGCTCGGCGGCCTGATCGTGGACGTGCCGTGGCTCGGCTGGCGCTGGTGCTTCTTCGTCGGCGTGCCGATCGCGGTGGCGGCGTTCATCGTGCTGCAGCGGACCCTGAAGCTGGAGACCGTGCGCCGGGAAGGCGTCCAGGTGGACTACCTCGGCGCGGGTCTGATCGCGGCGGGCGTGAGTGTCCTGCTGATCTGGGTCTCGTTCGTCGGCAACGGCTTCGACTGGCTGTCCTGGCAGACGGCCGTGATGGTGGCGGGCGGCATCGTCCTCCTCGCCTTCGCCGTGCTGGTGGAGCGAAAGGTCCGTGAACCGGTCGTCCCGTTGCACATCATCACCCGGCGCACCCCCGCGCTGGCGATCATCGCGAGCCTCGCGGTCGGGATGGCGATGTTCGGCGGCGCGGTGTTCCTCGGCCAGTACTTCCAGGTCGGCCGCGGCTACTCCCCCACCGAAGCCGGTCTGCTGACCATTCCGCTGATGGGCGGCGTGCTCGTCTCGTCGACCGTGTCCGGGCGCCTGATCAGCCGCACCGGACGGATGAAGCCGTACATCGTGGCGGGCACGATCACCCTGGTGATCGGCTTCCTCGGGCTGGGCACCGTCGACCACGCCTCGCCGCTGTGGCTGGTCGGCGTCGCGATGGCGATCGTCGGCGTAGGTGTCGGCATGACGATGCAGAACCTCGTCCTCGCCGTGCAGAACACCGTGCCGCTGCGGGATCTGGGCGCGGCCAGCGCTTCGGTCACGTTCTTCCGGTCGCTCGGCGGCACCATCGGCGTCTCGGTGCTGGGCGCGGTGCTCGCGAACCGGGTCACCGCCGACCTGTCCACCGCGCTGCACGTACCGGCGGGCCAGGCGTCGACGGGCAGCGTCAGCGCGCTGAACCTCAAGGCGCTGCCGCCGGAGGTCCAGACGATCGTGCACACCGTGTACGGCGACGCGACCGCGCACATCTTCCTGATCTCCGCGGCGGTGGGTGTCGTGGGCGTGATCGCGGCGCTGCTGCTCAAGCCGCTCACCCTGCGCACCACGCTCGACGTGGAGACGGAAGCCCCGGCGTCCGACGCGGTCGTCAGGTAGGCGTGTGATGAACGGGGCCTTCGAGTCCACTGTGGAGCGTTTCGGCCCGCCCCGGCACCACACGGGGCGGGCCATCCTGGCCGGGGTCGACGGCTCCGACACGGCGATGCGGGCGGCCGCCTTCGCCTTCGGCATGGCCCGGCGCGAGGGCGGCAGGCTGATCGTCGCCTTCGTCTGCCGTCCGGCGCTCGGTCCCGCAATCGCGGCGACGGTGGAACACGACACGGCAGTGCAGCTCTACGAAGAGATCCGCGAGCAGATCCGCACGGCGGCCGAAGAGCTGGAAGTGCCGGTCAGCTTCCTGAAGACCTTCGGCGATCCGTACACCGCGCTCCGCGACACCGCCGACCGCAGCCAGGTCGACACCGTCGTGGTCGGCGCTTCACAGAAGGCCGGTCACCGGTTCGCGGGATCGGTCGCGACCAAGCTCATCAGGACCGGGCACTGGCCGGTGCTGGTGGTTCCCTGACGACCGGCCGCCGAGGCCCTTCCCGCGCTGGCCGACGGTGTCTTCGACGTCGTGGTCGTCGAGAGCTGGGAGAACCTTCCGCTCACCCGCCCGCCCGCGACCCGCTGGACCGGACTGCGCGACGACTCGGCGATGATCGTGCTCCCGGCCGGGCATCCGCTGGCCGGCGCGGATTCGGTGCGCGCCGAAGACCTCGCGGACGCGATCTGGGTCGCCTGGGCCCGGCCGACGCTGGCGAACGCCTGGATCCGCCAGACGCTGCGTGAACGCGGGATCGAACCGATCGTGCGGCATACGGTCAGCGGGTTCGGCACCCAGTTCGCCGTCGTCGCCGGGCTCGGCGCCGTCACGCTGGTGCCGGGCATGGCCACCACGATCGCGCCGCCGACCGTGGTGTGCGCCCCGCTCGAACCGGTCCTGCATCGGCAGCTCTACGCGGTGCAGCCGCAGGGGGAAACGCGGCCCGCTGTCGCGGAGTGCGTCGGGGCCCTGGTGGAGGCCGCGAGATCTTGGGGCTCGTGAGCGGCAGTACGGCCCGGTACATGAATACCTCCTTCCTGTACCTAGGCGCAAGGAAGGGGGCCTTCACGCGCAGCTGCTGACTGTTGGTGCCTGTGGGGCGAACGTGACGATTATCGAGTCCGTGAAGGCCTCCTTCCCTACCCTCAAGGTAGGCAAGGAGGCCTTCACCACCTTCTGCCCGAGGGATGGGGGCCTCATGTACTCGGGAGTGAGGATCAGCCGCGACCGCAGAGGGCGTGGTCGATCACCGGATCCAGCGGGTTCCCCGCCGGCGGTTCGGCACCGGGGTGGTACGGCGTGAGCGTGTTCAGCGAAACCATCACGCTGCGCTTGCCGTCCTCGGTCACGCCGTTTCCCGTCAGGTAGCCGGGCAGCGCGCCGCCGTGGCCCCAGTAGTCACCACAGGAAGTAGTCGACTTCACCAGGCCGAGCCCGTACGCGCCAAGACCCGGCGCGGGCACGGTCTTCTTCATCTCCGCCAGCATCGACGGCGGGAGCACCCTGCCGCCCAGCAGTGCCCGGAGGAACTTGTTGCCGTCCTCGGTGGTGCTGTTGATCGATCCGTCCGCTCCCCCGCCCATCGACGGATTCATCAGGGTCACGTCCACCCGCCGTCCGAGCCGCGGCGGATTCGAGCCCTCGACGACGAACCGGTCGTACCCTCGCGCGTGCGGGGCCGGGATGAACGGCGACGTGTACGGCAGGGTGGTCTCGCGCAGGCCCAGCGGGCGGACGATCCGGTCGATGATCTCCTGCTGCCAGTCCCGGCCGGTCACCTTCTCGGTGATCATCCCGGCGAGCACGTAGTTGGTGTTGGAGTAGCCCCAGCTCGTCCCGGGTGCGAACTCCGGCGGCTTGCCGACCGCCAGCTTCACCGCGTCGGATGCGCTGAGCTCGTCGAACCGGTGACGCAGAAAGCCCTTCTCCGTGAACAGATCGAGTTCCGCCATGTAGTCGTGCAGCCCGCTGGTGTGCTGAAGCAACTGCCGGACGGTGATGGCGTTGCCGTCGTTGCCGTTCCCGCTCACCACCCCCGGCAGCCACCGATCCACATTGTCCCCCAAGGAAAGCCGTCCCTCTCCGACGAGCTGGAGCAGCGTCGCGGACAGGAACGTCTTGCTGAAACTCGCGATCCGGAAATGCCCGTCCCATGGCACCGGTGTCCGGGTCCGCAGATCGCCGTGGCCGCTGCGCACCTTGACGCTGCCCCTGGCCGTACTGACCTCCACGAGCGCGCCGGGTGAACCGTTCGCCACGAGTGTGTCTGCGTCGCGCTGCAGTGTCCGCTGCAGCGGTGGCGTCGCGGACGCGACGGCCGGGGAAACGAGCGTTGCCGCGCAAATCGCGGCGATGACCACTGAAGTTCGTTTCATACCGGCAAAACTACGAAGCGACGGCGCATTCGGCATCGGTTTGAAGGACGATGCCGCATACCTCCCTGGTACTAGCCGCGAACAGGGGGCGTCTCAGGGTTTCAGGTCCATCCGGAGAAATTCGGTGACGCGGAGCGGTTTCGGCGGGCGGGTCACGCCGTCGGGGAATTCGTCCGCCCCGACGAGCCGCGGACCGGTGAGGTCCACTTCCCGCCCGTCGATCCGAAGCCGCGCTTGCCCCGCGGTCATGATGTTGCGCACCCAGTCCGCCTCCGGGCCGTACACCGGGACGAACAGGTAGCCGCCGTCGACGGGATGCGCGTCGAGCGGCGTGTGGCGGGTCTTTCCCGAGGTGCGGCCGACGTGGATCAGCACCGGGTACTTCCCCGCGGCGATCGCACGGGGGTTGAACACCCGCTTGTTGACGTGACCCCACCATCTCGGCATCGGCATCGGGCTCTCCTCTCGATGGCCTTACACTCGTAAGGTTGGCTTACACCTGTAAGGTTGTCAAGGTGCCGCCTCGCCGATCACTCACCAGGGACCGCGTACTGAAGGCCGCGATCGAAGTCGCCGATCGCGGTGGCGTGGAAGCGATGACGATGCGCCGGGTAGCGCAGCACCTGGGCGTGGAGGCCATGTCTCTGTACCACCACGTGCCGAACAAGGACGCGATCCTCGACGGCGTCGTCGACGCGGTGTTCGCGGCGATCGAGCTGCCCGGCACCGAAATCGCCGACTGGCGTGACGCGATCCGCGCGCGTGCTTCGTCCGCACGCGAGGTCCTGTCGCGGCACAGCTGGGCGCTGGGCCTCATGGACTCCCGCCGGAATCCGGGGCCGGCGACGCTCCGCCACCACGACGCCGTCCTCGGCGTCCTTCGGCGAGCGGGATTCACGCTGCCGATGGCGGTGCACGCCGTCTCGCTCATCGACAGCTACATCGGCGGATTCGTACTGCAGGAGTCGAACCTCCCGCTGAGCGAAGACGTCCCGGGGGTCGCGGACGACATCCTCGACACCCTGCCGCGTGACGAGTTCCCTTATCTGGCCGAGGTGATCACCGAGCACGCCCAGCGGCCGGGTTACGACCACACGAAGGAATTCGCCTACGGCCTCGACCTCATCCTGGAAGGCCTCGAAGCCCGCAGGAAATGACTCAGCGGCCCACTCCCGGCAGCGCGAGGGCCAACCGCGCCACCGGCGGCAGCGGCGACCGTTCCGGCACGGCCCGGAAGGCCTGGATCACGAGCGCGGCGAACCGGCGGGACGCCGCCACCTGCGCGGCCGCCGAAGCGGCCTGGATCCCGTTGTTGGCCATGAGCATGAGGATCAGGTCGTCGAGGACGAAGTCGGGGCGCAGTTTCCCGGCGTCCTTGGCCCGGCCGGCCAGCTCGGCGATCGCCTTGAGCGCGTAGTCACGATCCGCGGTGAAGTCCACCGCCTTGGGAAAGGCCGAGACGAAAGCCGCCGTGAAGCCCCGGTCGCGCGAATGCACCTCGCAGATCTTCTCGATCACGGAACAGAAGCCGCGCCATGGATCCGGGTCGGCGAGCCCCTCGTCGACGACGGCGTGACAGGTGCGCATCTGCTCGGCGAACGCCTCCGTCGCCAGGATCTCCTTGGTCGGGAAGTGGCGGTACAGCGTCGCGGGGCCGACTTCGGCGCGGCGCGCGACCTCCCGCAGCGGCACGTTCAGGCCCTCGGTGGCGAACAGCACGCGGGCGGCTTCGAGGATGCGTTCGCGGTTGTCCGCGGCGTCGGAGCGCGGGATCCGAGACAAATGATCGGTCACCGCTCTCACTTTAGCCAAAACGGACGGGGGCGTCCGTTAACGTCCGCCGGACCAGTGATCAACGACCAGGAGACGAAATGCGCGCAGTCGAGATCCGGACGTTCGGCGCCCCCGAGGGCCTCGCCGTGATCGACGTCCCCTCCCCCGTTCCCGCCGAGGGAGAAGTGCTGATCAGCGTGGAAGCGATCGGTGTCGGCGGCGTCGACACCGTGATCCGCAGCGGCGCTCTCGCCGGTTTCGGTTTCCAGGAAGGATTCGTCCCCGGCAACGAGGTGGCCGGTACCGTCACGGCGGTCGGCGGCGGCGTCGATCCGGCCTGGGCCGGGCGGCGCGTCTGGGCGTTCACCGGCGAGGGCGGCGGCTACGTCGAACAAGCGGCCGTCCCGGCGGAGAAGATCGTCCCCCTTCCCGAGAACCTGCCGGCCGCCGACGCGGTGGCCGTCGGGACTTCCGGCATGGTGGCGCATTTCGCTCTCGCCCACGCCCATTTCACGGCGGGCGAGTCGGTGCTGGTGCGCGGTGCGGCGGGCAGCATCGGGATCATGGCGGCGCAGCTCGCGGCGCACGGTGGCGCGAGCGCCGTGGCGGTCACGACGTCCTCGGCCGAACGCGGCGACCGCCTGCGCGAGCTGGGGGCGACCCACGTCCTCGACCGGTCCGGCGAAGGGGACGGGCCGGCCGGTTACGACGTCATCATCGACATCGTGTCCGGTGTGGACATGCCGTCCTTCTTCGACCGGATGAATCCGAACGGCCGCATGGTCGTCGTCGGCGTCGTCGCGGGCATGCCCCCGGAGGACTTCGGCACGAAGCTGATGGCGACCTTCCGGAAGTCCCTGTCGTTCGCGGCTTTCAGCGCGGACTCGATCCCCGAGCCGGACCGGCGGGCGGTGATCGCGGATCACTTCGGCGCGGCGGCGCGCGGCGAACTGCGCGCGGTGGTGCACGAGGTGCTGCCGCTGGAGAAAGCCGTTCTGGCGCATCGGAAGATGGACGACGGCGATGTGTTCGGCAGGATCGTCCTGACCCCGTAGACCGGTCCATTGTGGAGTGCCGTGTCACCCGGTCAGTGCAAGTTTCCCCATCGCGTGCGCCGTCGCACTAGGCTGCCCACTCGTGCCCGATCCGATACCCCAAAGACCCGGATTCACGGCGGTCGGCTTGCGGCCGCTCTCGGACGGCGAGAGCACCGGCGCCTACTGCGTGAACGACGCCGGGGTGATCGTGGGCGAGTCGGGGTCGCGGCCGGTGCGCTGGGACCGCGACGAGGATCCCACGCCGTTGCCGATCCTCGACGGCTGTTCCGGCGGACGCGCGGTCAGCGTCAACGCCGCGGGGGTCATCGCGGGTTCACTCCTCGCCGGAGAGCAACTCCGGCCCGTGTGCTGGCGGCCCGACGGCCGGGTGCGCGCGCTCGAACTCCCCGACGGGGCGGTCTCCGGCACGGCGTGCCGGGTGAACGCACGCGGGTCGATACTGGGGAACGCGATGTGGCCGGGCTATCGCTGGCGGGCACTGCGCTGGGAACCGGGCGGGGAAGCCGTCGAACTCGCCTCCCTGCCCGGGGACGGCGAGACGCAAGGGGAGGACCTGAACGGGCTGGACGAAGTCGTCGGATCGGCCAGGAACAGCTCGGGCGTCCGCACCGCGGTGCGCTGGTCGTCGTCGGGGAAGATCAGCACACTGCCCCCGCCCCGCCGCGCGACGGCGTGCGGGATCACCGACTCCGGCGCCATCCTCGGCGACGGGGTCGTGTGGAACCGTGACGGAGGCACCGTCCTGCTGACCGGGGAACCGGAGTTCTCCGCGGGACAGGTCGTCCGGATCACCGGAGGAGGTGTCGCGATCGGCTGGGGCCTGACCCCGGACCGGCGCGGCATCGGCGCGCGCTGGGATCGCGATGGACGGCCCACCGTGCTCCGGCCCCTGCCTTCTGACGTCGCCAGCACGTGTTTCGACATCGACGAAGCCGGGACCGTCGTCGGCGAGTCCGAGAGCCCGGAAACGGCGCGGCCGGTGTGCTGGGACGCGGACACGACACCCTTCCCGCTCCCGTCCCCCCGCGGTATCACGGCGGTCATGGCCCAGCACATCAACGCGAGCGGCACCGTCATCATCGGCTACGGCTTCGCGGCGGACAGCTCCGCATACCGCGGGATCGCCTGGCACCGTTCGTGAAGCCGCCCGGTCAGGCCGTCGCGAGCTCGATCGCCCGCCGCATCGCCTCGTCGAGCGGAGTCCCGAGGCGGAGGGCCGTTCGCCCGGCGGCGAAGACCGCCCCAGTGGCCGAGCCGACCAGCGCCGCGGCGTCGACCTCGTCGATCTCGCAGGCTTGGCACAGCGCGGCCGAAAGCCGCTCCTGAGCGTCGAAGGCCCGCTGCAGCATCGTCGCGCGCAACGACGGCACCGACGTGATCAGGTCCAGCCGGATCCGCTCGGGCGCGGCCGCCGGATCGCGGAGCCCAGCGCCCGCCTCGGCGAGCATCCCGAGCATCGCGCGCCGCAGAAGCGTTGCAGGTGTCTCTCCCGCCTCGCGCGCGGCGAGCACGTCCAGGCCCACGCGCAGAATGTGCTCGCCGTCGCCGGTGAGGACCAGGTCTTCCTTCGTCGCGAAGTGGTTGAAGAACGTCGCGGTGGACACCTCGGCGGCCGCGGCGATCTCGGCGGTGGTCGTCCGGTCGTAGCCCTGCCGTTCGAAGAGCCGGTACGCCGTCTCGATCACCACCTTCCGGGTGCGCCATTTCTTCCGTTCCCGCAACCCCACCGGCTCGATCATGACGCCAGCGTACTGGATCGACGTCAAAATTAGATCTACTCTAATTTTAGAGTCTATCTACCCGAGGAGCGCCGCATGGTCCTCGACGCGTTCCTCGACCGGCTGGAATACCGTGAGCCCCGTCCGGCCGGCTCCGGCCACGCTCCGGAACCTGCACCGCGCGTGGCGGCTGCGAGTGCCCTACGAGAACCTCGACCTCCAACTCGGCAAGACGATCCTGCTCGACCCGGAAGCGTTGATCGACAAGTTCACGCGCCGTCGGCGGGGCGGGCTCTGCTATGAGATGAACGGTGCGCTCGCCCTTTGCTGCGGGCGGCCGGATTCGAGGTGACCGTCGTGGCAGCCGCCGTCCTGCGCTCGACTCGCGGCGAAGGCCAATGGGCAACCATATCACCCTGCTGGTCGACGTCGACGGCGAGACCTGGCGGATGCACCACCATCCCGGTGGCACGGTCGACTCCTGCGACTTCCGCACCGTGCCCCGCGAGGTCACCGAATTCGCCGAACGGGACGAGATCAGGTCGCCGGAGTCCCGTTCGCCAGGGTGCTCGTGGCTCAACATCATCGTGACGGACGCGAGCTGGCACTTCGCGCGCGCACGGTCAGACGCGGCGACGGCGAACGCCGCACGCTGTCCTCTCTCGACGAGTTCGCCCAGACGCTGCGGGAGTTCCGGATCCCGGTGGAGGACATCGGCGCCGGGGAACTGGCGGCCCTCTGGCCAAGACCGAAGAGCAGCACGAGGCGTGGCTGGCCATCCAGGCGAAGTCGGACGACAGGGGTTGAACCCGCCTGTCCGGGGTATGCCCTGATCATGGAAGTCGACGCCGTGGTGATCGGATCGGGGCCGAACGGCCTGGTCGCGGCCAATCTCCTGGCCGACGCCGGCTGGGAGACACTGGTCATCGAGGCCACCGCCAAGCCCGGTGGCGCGGTACGGACCGAGGAACTCACCGCTCCCGGTTTCCGCAACGACGTCTACAGCGCTTTCTACCCGCTCGGTGCGGCGTCGCCGGTGCTCGCCGGGCTGGATCTCGAAGACCACGGCCTGCGGTGGCGGCACGCCCCGGCCGTGCTGGCGCATGTGCTGCCCGACGACCGGTACGTCCTGCAGTCCCGTGACCTTGACCGCACCGCGCGTTCCGTGGCGCAGTTCGACAAACGGGACGCGGACAAGCTGCGGGCCGAATACGCGAACTGGCGGCGTCTGCGCGAACCGCTGCTCGACGCGATCGTGCGCCCCTTTCCGCCGGTGCGGCCGGGGGCGCGGCTGGTCAAGACGCTCGGCACGGCGGAATCGCTCCGGCTGGCGAGGATGCTGACCTTGACCGCCCGCGGTCTCGGCAAGGAGAAGTTCGACGGCGAGGGCGCCCGTCTGCTGCTCGCGGGCAACGCCATGCACACCGACCTCGGCCCGGACCAGGCCGGGAGCGGTGTCTTCGGCTGGCTGCTGACCATGCTCGGTCAGGACGTCGGATTCCCGGTCCCGGAAGGCGGGGCTGGCTGTCTGACCGACGCGCTGGTAAATCGGCTGTCCGCCAGGGGCGGGGAGATCGTCTGTGGCACGCCGGTCACCGAAGTGACGCTCTCGGGCGGCCGTGCGGTGGGTGTCCGGGACGCGGACGGCCGACGGGTGCGTGCCCGGCGGGCGGTGCTCGCCGACGTCCCCGCTCCGGTGCTCTACCGGGATCTGATCGGCGCCGGGCACCTTCCCGCGCGACTGGTGTCCGATCTGGACCGGTTCGTCTGGGACGACGCCACGATCAAGGTGGACTGGGCGTTGTCCTCGCCCATCCCGTGGAGCGCCACCGAAGTCGGCGAGGCCGGGACCGTCCACATCGGAGCGGATCTCGACGGCCTCGCCGGGATCGCCAACGACCTGGCCTGCGGGCGAGTGCCCGGCGACCCGTTCCTGCTGCTCGGGCAGATGACCACCGCCGACCCGACCCGCTCCCCCGCCGGCACCGAATCGGCCTGGGCCTACACGCATGTGCCGAGGGGCGAGACCTGGTCCCCTTCCCGGTTGCGCAGCCACGCGGACCGGATGGAAGAGGTCATCGAGAGGCACGCACCCGGTTTCCGCGGCCTGGTCGCGGGCCGGGCGATCGCCGGGCCCGCCGAACTGGAGGAAGGGAACCACAGCCTGGTGGAAGGTTCGATCAACGCCGGGACCGCGGCCATCCAGCAACAACTGTTCTTCCGGCCCGTCCCCGGTCTCGGCCGGGCGGACACCCCGATCGACCGGCTCTTCCTGGCGTCCGCGTCGGCGCATCCCGGTGGCGCGGTGCACGGCGCGCCCGGATCGAACGCCGCCAGGGCGGCCCTCGCCCGGGACGGCTGGGCCGGTTCCGTCTACCGCGCGACGGTGCGTGCCGCGCACCGCGCCGTCTACCGATGAAGATCGTCGTCACCGGCGCGAGCGGGAACATCGGGACCGCCCTGCTCCGGGCGCTGGCCGGAGACGAGCACGACGTGCTGGGAGTGGCACGCCGCCGCCCCGACACGACGGCCGCGCCCTACTCGTCGGCCCGCTGGGTCCAGCAGGACATCGGCGCGAACGACGCCTGGCCGCGGTTGACCGAGATCTTCGAAGGCGCCGACGCCGTGGTGCACCTCGCCTGGGCCATCCATCCGCGCGCCGACGATCCGGCGATGCGCCGGACCAACATGGCGGGCAGCGCGAACGCCCTGCGCGCGGCCGCCGACGCCGGCGTGAACCACATCGTGTGCGCGTCGTCGGTCGCCGCCTACACACCGGCCGACCGGTGGGACGAGGTGAATGAGGAATGGCCCTGCGGCGGACTTCCGGAAAGCGCCTACAGCGCGGGAAAAGCGGCTTTCGAGTCCAAATTGGACGAATTCTGCCGTGATCAGCCGGGGATCGGGGTGGCGCGGATCCGTCCGTGCGGTGTCGTGCAGCCGGACGCCGCGGCCGAGTTCTCGGGGTGGCTGCTCAGCCCGCTGGCGCCACCGTTACCGCTGGGCGGCAAAGGGCTGCCGGTGCCGTTGTGGCCGGGGCTGCGGATGCAGGTGGTGCACTCCGACGATGTGGCACAAGCGATCCGGGCGATCCTCGACCGCCGTGCGACCGGTGCGTTCAACCTCGCCGGCGAGCCCGTCCTCGACAGCCGCGACCTCGCCGCGCTGGCAGGCGGGTTCCGGGTTCCCGTCCCGTTGAGGCTGCTGACCGGACTGGCCTGGCCGAGCTGGCGGCTGGGCCTGCAACCACTGCATCCGTCCTGGCTGCGGCTCGCTGACCGAGCGTCCCTTGTGGACACCCGGCGCGCACGGGAGGAACTCGGCTGGCGACCTCGGCACGACGCGGCGGCCACGATCAGGGAACTGCTCGCCGCCATCCGCGCCGGGCGACGGGGCGACAGCCACCCCCTCGACCCGCCTCGCGACCGGATCCGGCTCGGGCGGCCGAGCCATCAGGATCAGTCTCGCGGTTGAGCGGCTGAAAAGTCCGTCCTCAATCGGCGGCTTCGCGCCCCTTGGCGAGATCCGCGAGACGTCGCAGGGATTCCCGGTTCCTCGGTACCAGGAAGAGCGCCTGCGCGGCCTCCGGCAGCACGCGGCCAGGCCCGCGGGTCGCCTGCTCGGACATCAGGATCTCCGTGGTCGCCGACGCGGTTTCCCGCAGTTCCAACCGGATCCGCGCGGTACCGAAAGGCCAGGCCCGCGCCTCGAGTTCGAGCAGCCTCGGCGGGTCGACGGCGTGCACCTTGGTGACGTCGTCGAGCAGGAGGGGCCAAGAGCCGACGCAGTGGTGGATCCGCGTTCCCCTCGCCGGCCAGCCCTTGTCGACGTCACGAATGTGGGAGGCTCCCACGACCCAGGCCGCGTAGGTCCAGCCGTCGGCGAGCACCTCGAACACGCGCTCGGGAGAAGTGTCTACCGTCATCTTCACGTCGACCATGAACTCATCCGCCCTGGATACCCGGCCGGCTCGTTTCCGGCTCGCTTCACCCGAGCCGGATACCCTGCGGCGGCAAGGGCAAACCCGTGCCGCCCGTCTGACGGGGAGTTCAGTCGCGCCAGCGGTTGTTGAGGAAGGCGTCGTCCTCGTCGTCCGCCGGTGCCGGGCGTGCGCGGGGAGCGCGCCGGGGCGTGTCCCGCCCCGAGCGGACAGGCGGCTCCGAAGCGAACGGAGCCGCCATGTCCACAGGGTCGTCTTCGAAAGGTGACGCCGCCCCCGGCTGCGCGTGCGACCGGTCGGTGCTCCAACCGGACTTCGTCTTGCGCTGCCCCAGCTCCCGCCGGTGCTCGACGTAACGCTGAGCGGTCTGGACCTGTTTGGTCATGAACTCCTGCGAGCTCGCCTTGATCTCGTCGGCGCGTTTGTCCCGCAGCGCCCGGCGCTCCGACTGCTCGCGGACCAGGCCGTCCAGGGTCGCCTTCATGGTGGCGGTGTCATCGGCGCTCATCTGTTCTCCCCTGCCCCGGCTCACCGCTTGCGGGTGACCGACTGATCCTCATCGTCCAGCAACGAACCGGAGATCCGGCCGGTGGGTTCGTTGATCTGGTCGAACACCTCGCCCTCGATCCGGTACGCGCGGTTGGTCCGTTCCTGGTCTCCGCCCTGGCCGCCACCTCCGCCGGCGCCCATGCCCATCGGCGGCATCGCGCCGCCGCCGAACGACTGTCCCGACGGGCCGCCCATCGGAGCGGGCGGGGCACCCGAAGCCACGGGCTGCGGCTGCTGTGTCCCACCGCCGCCGGTGTGCAGGCCTTCGCTGAGCGACTGGCCTGTCGCGGGGCTCGCGGTTTCGAAGGGCATCGACTGCGCCGAGGCACCGCCACCACCGCCACCGCCGCTGGTGTCACCGGCGGGGACGCCGATCCCGTCGGGGACGGTTCCGCCGCCACCGTGGTGCGGGGTGAACGCCGGCTTGGAGTCGGGCTGCGCCGTCCCGGTGACGGGCGTCGCGGGGTGCGCTGCCTTGTCCGTGGCGGGCTTGTCCTCGCCGAGGGTGTACGTGGTCGGCTTGCCGGTGCCGTCGTCGACGGTGACGACCGTCGGCCCGGACGGACCGTCGGGGCGTTCGGCGGTGATCTTCACATCGCCGTCCTGGATGTGGATCTTGCCGTCCGGCCCGGGACGATGGACGCCGTCCTTGTCCGGTTTCCCGTCGTCCGAATCCGGCGTGGATCCCAGCTTGGACTCGTCACCCTCACCGGTCCAGTCGAGCTTGAAGTCCTTGGCGGGCCCGGAACCGTCCCCGACCTTGATCTCCATCTCGCCGTCTTTGTCCGGCTCGGTCATCTCGAAGGTCGTGTCGCCCTGCTTGACCTTGAGAGTCTCGCGTTCGCCGTCTTCGGCCTTGTCGCCGTCCTCACCGGGTTTGTCACCGGTCAGCTTGTCTTCGCCGGAAAGCTCGTCACCGAGCTTGTCCAAGGCGTCCGACGCCTTCTTCTTCGCCTCGTCGGCGGCCTTCTCGCCGTCCTTCGAGTCGCCGTCCTTCGCGTCGGTGTCGCCCATGCCGCCGGGGGCGTCGCCGAGCTTGTTCAGCGCGTCGGAAGCCTGCTTCTTCGCCTCTTCACCGGCCTTTTCGGCCGCCGCCTTGGCTTCGGCCGCGGCGTCCGTGTTGCCACTGCCACCGGGGCCGCCGCCCGGGCCCGGACCACCCGGCCCAGAGCCCCCGGAACCGCCGAGGTCGGACCCGGCCGGACCGTCGCCCAGCTTGCCCAACGCTTCGGACGCCTGCTTCTTCGCGTTCTCCGCCGCCGCGGCGGCCTGTTTCTTCGCCTCTTCGGCCGCGGCCTTCTGCTCGTCGCCGTTCGACGGCGGCGGAGTCGAACCCGAGGGTGACGTCTGGTCCTTGTTCGCGTCCGGACCACCGCCGAGGCCGCCACCGGGGCCACCGCCGGAACCACCCGGCGATCCGGAACCGCTCTCGGGAATCTTCACGTCCGGGACCGGCGGGGGTTTGACATCGCCCGTCGGACCCGTACCACCGCCGCCCGGACCCGAGCCACCCGCGCCGGGACCGCCGCCAGAGCCACCCTCGGGACCGCCGCCCGGCCCACCGCCGGTGCCGCCGGTGAAGTCGGGGCCCTTGCCCGAACCACCCGGTCCATCGCCGGGGCCGCCACCGGGTCCGCCGGTTCCCGAGCCGCCAGGGCCACCTCCCGGACCGCCCTGGCCACCGGTGAAGTCCGGGCCCTGACCGCCGCCGGGCCCGCCGCCCGTACCGCCGGCTCCACCCGCGCCGCCCTTGTCACCGGCGCCCTCGAACTCGTTCTTGACCTTGCCCATGACCTTGTCGAGCTCGTCGTAGGCCTGGTTGACGAAATCCTTGGTTTCCTTGCAGGACTTGGCGAATCCCTCGTAGATGATGGTCCACATCTCGGGGATGAACTGGTTCTGGATCCACTGCTTGGCGAGGTCCTGGCCCGCCTTCTTGAACTCGTCGTCGTCGCAGCAGCCGTCGTTGTTCAGCTGCTGGACCAGGTTGGAGCCGAAGTTGACGTCCATCCAGCCCGCGATCGCGCCGAGGTCCTCCTTGCCGCTCTTCTCGCCGGCGGCGATGGCGATGACCTTCTGCGCCATCGCGAAGTCCGCTTTGCCGACGACCTCCTTGTAGAGGTCGACGACCGTGTCGGCCTTGCCCTTGCACAGTTTGAACACCGTGGCTGTGGTGTGCAGCGTCGCTTCGCTCGCGTTGTTCAGTGTCTGCGAGAGTTTCTTGGCCTTCGGGAGGATCTTCTCGTTGTAGTTCTCCGAGGAGGCGTCCGCGGCCTTCCCTGTCCAGGTCCCGTACAGCGTGTTCAGCTGCGAACCGGTGTCCTGGATGGCCTTCTCGACGGTCTTCGAACCGGTCTTGAAGTGGGCGGCGTCGTCTACGAAGTTCTTGAAGCTGATCCCGCGCTGCTCGTCGAACGGCTTCTTGATGTCCTTCTCGAAATCGAGCGCGCGCGAGGTCCCACGGCAGTCTTCCGGGACCTTCGCCAGCAGCGAGCCGAAGGTCTGGAAGACCTTGAGCGCGGGCGCGGCGGCGTCGAAGATCTCGTCCGACGTCTTGGTCCCGGCGCCCTCCGCGGTGGGTTCCTTCGCGCCGTCCAGCTTCTTGCCGCCTTCGTCGACGGCCTTCGTCTCTTCGTTCTGGGTGAAGCTGGCCTGATCTCCGGCCTTCTTCGCTTCGCCGTAGACGCTGTCGACGTCGTCCGAGGCCAGGAACGGGACGGCGTTGTAGGAGGCCGCGTACTTCTCGGCTTCCTTGCGTTTCTGCTTGATCTCCTCCGGCTCCTGGTCCGCCGACCACGGCGGGGGCGCCGGATGCGTCCGCATCCAGGAGCCGATGAGCTTGGTCTTCTGTTCGGCGGGAACGGCCGGGTCGTCGAGAACGGCTTTGACGTCGGTCCAGGTGGTTTTGTCGGCCACTAGCGCATCCCAGTCTTGGTGATCTTGTCCTTCTGCTCGTCCTCGTTGGTGCCGTAGGCGGTGGCGGCGGTACCGAGGTTCGTGCCGAACGAGCCGAGCGTGGTGCTGTACCCCTGGACCGACGCCCACAACGCCGCCACCCCGTCGGTGTACTTCTTCGCGTGGTCGCCGTGCGCCTGGCCGAAGCCTGCCGCGTTCACCGGTGTGCTCGACAGATCCGGGTTGTCTTCGAGCAACTGTTCCGTCAGCTTTCCGATGTTCTTCGATGCCGAAGAAAGCGCATCGGTCGCCGCGGTGAAGCCCCCGCTCATTCTTTTCAGCGCCTTTCGTCGGATCCGTCGGCCTTACCGCCGAGTGCCTCTGCGAGCACTTCGGCCACCGACCCGATGTCGGTGAACCGGTCCAGCTGGTCCAGATCAATCCTCACGTCGTGGTAGATCTCCAGCGCCGACAGGAGTCTTATCCGTCCCTTGGAGTCGATACCCAGCTCCTCGAGCGGCGCGTCGGACTCGATTTCGGCGGGATCAAGCCGAAAAGTCTCACTGACGACCTTCACGACCTCCGCGCGGTGATCACCCACGGGGCCGACTATAACGCGCCCTCGCCGCGGCCCGCGCGACCTTGCCACTGGAAGTACGCGGAAGGTCACCGGAAGGAACCAGGCGTACCGATCGCAACGTCAGATCATGTTCGCGTGAAACCGCGCGCAATACCACTCTCGTCACTTCTTTGACATCCACTTCGGCGTTCTTTGCCCATTCGGCTACCAACATCGCCCCTTCTCCCCTTTCGTCCGTGACACCGAACGCGGCGACGCGGTCGCGGCGGATCGCCGGATGCGCCTCGCCCGCCACCGCCTCGATGTCCTGCGGATGGAAGTTGCGGCCGTCGATGACGATGAGATCCTTGAGCCTGCCGGTGATGTAGAGGTCTCCGCGATGGACCACGCCGAGGTCGCCGGTGCGCAGCCAGCCGCCGACGCCGTCGAGTTCGCCGCCGAACGCGGCGGCGTCGCCACGGCCCCAGTACCCCGCCGCGACGTTCGGCCCGTGGATCCAGATCTCCCCGGCCAGGCCGTCGGGCCGCACCACCCCGTCCCGGACGATCCGGACCCGTTGACCGAGCGGACGACCGACCGAGACGAGTTCCTGACCTTCCGGCACCTCGATCGCCTGGCCCTGCGCGAGGGCTTCGCGGTCGAACACCGCACTACGCGGTCCTTCCGCGCCCGCGCTCGCGACGTACACGGTGGCCTCGGCAAGGCCATACGACGGACGGTGTGCCTCGGCACGGAATCCACGCGGGCCGAAGGCCTCCAGGAAGCGCGCGACCGTGTCCGGCCGCACCGGCTCGGCGCCGTTGAGCGCGACCCGGACGGCGGAGAGGTCGAGGTCGTCCCCCGCTTCTCCGGCCGCATCGACGGCCAGGTCGAACGCGAAGTTCGGCGCTGCGGTGAACACGGCCGGGTGATCGGCGAGCTGACGCAGCCATCTCACCGGACGATGCACGAATTCGGCGGGCGACATGAACACCGATCGCGCCCCCGCGTGGACCGGCAGGCACAGAAGCTGGATCAGGCCCATGTCGTGGAAGAACGGGATCCAGCCGACGCAGGTCGTGCCCTCGTCGACGGCGTAGGCCCGGCTCGCCTGCCAGCAGGCGGCGGCGACCGCCCGGTGCGGGATCACGGCGCCGGCGGGCTCCCGTGTCGACCCGGACGTGTACTGCAGATAGGCGGGGCTTTCCGGTGCGACCGGAACCGGATCGGCCGGAGGTCCGGAAAGCTCGTCGACCACGATCAGGTGGTCCGGTGTGCCCGCTTCGCCCACCTTCGCGGCGGCGGCCGACGAGGTCAGCCAGACCCGCGCGCCACTGTCCTCCAGCACGCCGGTGAGCCTGGCTCGCTGGGAAGGACTGCCCGGTGCCATCAACGGCACGGCGACGAGCCCGGCGGCGAGCGCTCCGAAGAACGCCAAGGGGTAATTCAGGTCCTGGCCGGTGAGCACGGCGACGCGATCACCCGGCCGGGCGACCAGGCGCAGCGCGCCCGCGACCACTCGCACGCGTGAGACGAACTCCGTCCAGGTGACGGTGCTGTCCACACCGGCACTGTGGTCCTGGTGCGTGAACAGCGGGCGCGAGTCGGCTTCACGAGCGAACAACCGCTCCACGATCGAGGTGCGCAGCACCTGCTCCGGCACATCCTCCGGCGACGCGGTCATATCCGGCAACGTACTGGAACCCTTGCGGGGGCGCTCGGAGGGCCCGTGCCGCTGTTCGTCCTAAGTAGACGATTCCCGACCCGGTCCGCCGGAATTCGCTCTTGTGAATTCCGGACAGAAGACCGGACATTCCTCGCTCTTTCCCGGACCACGGCCGCACACTCGGCGGGCAGTGTGTTTCTTTCCCCCGACCTTGGAGGACTAGACCATGCGTCGAAGAATCGCCCTGGCAGTCGGTGGCGCCGCCGTCCTGACCGCGAGTCTCACATCCGCCGCCCTCGCCCCGGTCGCACAGGCTTCCCCCGGATTGATCGCCGCCATGCAGCGGGATCTGGGGCTCACCGCCGCGCAGGCCTCGACCAGGCTCACCCAGGAGATGACCGCGTCGCGGGTGCTGCCCGTCGCCCAGCAGGCCGCCGGTGCGGCGTTCGGCGGCGCCTGGTTCGATCCGGCGCGCGGCAAACTCGTCGTCGGGGTGACCGACCCCGCCGCCGTTTCCGCCGTCCGGCAGGCCGGCGCCGAGCCCACCGCGGTCGCGATCAGCGCGGCCCGGCTCGACGCGGCCAAGGCCGAAATCGACATGTCGGCCAAGACCAAGCCCGCTCCCGCCGCCGTCAGCGGCTGGCGCGCCGACCCGCGCAGCGGCAGCGTCGTGGTCGCGGTGCGGCCGGGCGGGCACGGTTCCGACGTCGACGACTTCCTCGCCAGGGCGAGGAAATCCGGTCCGGTCACGGTGGTCACCGCGCCCAAGGCCGAGCCGTTCGCAGCGGGCACCGTCGGCGGCGACCCGTACTACATCAACGGGAACACCCGCTGCTCCATCGGATTCTCCGTCCACGGCGGCTTCGTCAGCGCCGGCCACTGTGGCGGCACCGGCAGTTCCGTAGTCGGCTGGGACGGCTCGGCGATGGGCAACTTCGCCGGTTCTTCCTTCCCCGGCAACGACTACGCCTTCATCCGGATCGGCAACGGCTGGTGGACCGCGCCGGTCGTCCTCGGCTGGGGCACCGTCAGCGACGCGCTCGTCCGCGGCTCGTGGGTCGCGCCGGTCGGCACCTCGGTGTGCCGGTCCGGTTCGACGACACACTGGCACTGCGGCACCGTGCTGGGGCACAACGAGACGGTCAACTACTCGCAGGGCGCGGTGCACCAGATGACCCGCACCAACGTCTGCGCGGAACCCGGCGACTCCGGCGGCTCCTTCATCACCGGCGACCAAGCGCAGGGAGTCACCTCCGGCGGCTGGGGCAACTGCGGCTCCGGCGGTGAGACCTGGTTCCAGCCGGTGAACGAGATCCTGCAGAACTACGGCTTGTCCCTCGTCACCGCCTGACACGATCGTGAGCGGCGATCCGGGCCGCACCGGATCGCCGCTCACCACCATCCGGGGTTAACGCCAAGGCCTCGGCGGTAGTTCCACGTCGAGTCCCATGATCCTCGCGGTCGGCTTGCGTCGAAGCCACCGGCCCGCGGTCGTCACGTCGATCAAATCGACGGCGAAAGCCTTGCGCTGCGCGGGTGTCACCGCGTGCCAGCGCATCTTGAACGCGGGACGGACGGGGGCGATGAACGGCCTGACCGGACCATGGGCTCGCGCGAACACGGCCTCGAAATCACGGTCCGGCACATAGTCCAGCTCCAGGTCGATCAGTGGTTCCGGTCCGCCGGCCCGATGGCGGCACCGGGCGAGGATCCGCGCGATCTCGTCCATCGCGAGCCGCACGGAACCGGGAACCTGGTGCTGCCAGCACCCGAGATACGGTGCGTTGAGTGACCCGGCCGTAAGCTCGTCCGGCAGCACGATCACCGCCCGCACCGCGAGTCCGGTGAGCTCCACGTGCAACCGCGTCCACCTGTTGCCGGTGTCGAGAAAGAACCGCGGTGGCGGTATGCCGGTGCCTGCACCGAGCCGGATCCGCTCCTTCACCGCGACGAACGGATGGTCCGACGGTGCGGAATCCGTGGTGTGGCGGTCGGTGCCGCCGCCCGGCAGGGCGAACACCAATTCGAGCCGATCGCCGATGAGCTTCAACCCCGCCGGGAACAACGGGCCGAGACTGCCCATGAGCGCCGAGCCGGCGACGAGCACGTGGTGACTGGACGCGACTCCGGTCATCGCCGGCTTCCTCCGTTCGTGTTCAGACCTGCAGTTCCGCCTCGATACGCTTGAGGTAGTGCCGAGCCAGCGCGAGATTCGCCTGATCCCGGTCCAGCACCAGGTACAGGAAAAGGGAACTCCTGGCGTTCATGGCATCCAGCAGCCGGATCAGATGGTATTGGCGATGCAACGTGATGAGGATGTCCTCGATGCTGTCGTTGAGCGACAGCGCGGACATGACCCGCATCTTCGACCTGACGACATCGGTGTTGCCCGCGGCCGCGACCTCCAGGTTGAACCAATCACCACCCCCGCTCGTGCCGAGCGACATCCCGCTCTCGTAATCGACCAGCGCGACACCGACCGCTCCGGCGATCGACATGGATTCCTTCAGCGCGTTTTCGATGTTCATCGAACTCACTTTCTTCGTCTGGCTTCTATGCGGCCAATATCGAGCTGATCCGGTCGATGACAGGGCGGCATTCGAAAAGAAGTCGGCCGACGTTCAGCTGCCGGTCTCCCATGATCACCATGAGCGCCATCCGGTCGATGGCGTAGACGGCCATGTAGCCGTCGCTGCTGAACACCACGGTCTGCCGGAGCGTCCCCTTCCCGGTCACCTCGGCCGCCTGGCGCGCGATCCCGAGATTCGCGGCGGCCAGCGCGGAGACCTCCGCGGGGTCGATGTTCTTCGCCGCGTCGGCGACTATCGGTATTCCGTCGACCGCGGCTATCACCGTGTCGGTCACCCCGGTGACGTTGTCCCGCAGGTTTCGCAATTCGGCGATCAGTGCGTCGAAATCCACTACTCATACTCTCTTTTTCCGAAGGCCCATCACTGAATGACACGAGGCAATGATCACTCGACGAGGTTCTCGACCGCGATGGACCGTACCACCGAAGTCCGCCGTAACCTACGCGTCCAAGAAACTGGGTATCGGCATCACGCGATCGGCTCAAGCACTTTCCGTGTACGCAGCAGGTCGCCGGAACATTCGTGCCGGCGACACCTGATACCGGCACGGTCTGCGACTACCCGACGACTTCGAAATGGGTGATCAGCGATAACGGGCGGACTTCAGTCGGCGGAGCTGCGGCGTTCCAGGAAAACGGTGTCGCACCAGACGCCGTCACGCTCGACGATCCGTTCGCGGATGCCGACCGTGCGATAGCCGGCGCTGCGATGCAACGCGATCCCGGCTCGGTCGTCGGTGAGGACCGAGGTCTGCAAAGTCCGGATCCCGGCGGCATCGGCCTCCGTGACCTGTTTGTGGATCAGAGCCTTGCCCACCCCGCGACCGCGGTGACCTTCGACGACGTGGACAGAGGTTTCGGCGACGCCTCGATGACCATCGCGACCCGAGACCGGGGTCGCCGCGATCCAGCCGACGACTTCGCCGTCGACCTCGGCGACCCAGCAGTGCCCAGGCAGCCAGTCCGCGTCAAGCCTTTCGCCGCCGACCGCCGGTCGGACGACGACGTCATCGGGCACGTCGTCCGGACAGCAGGGCCGTGGGGCGAGCAGGCCCATGACGGCGTCGGCCGCGTGCGGGAGCCCGCTGCAGCAGGCCTGGTTGATCGTGACGACCGTGGCGGTGCCCTCTTTCCGCAGGTGCAGGAAACCGACTTCGGCGAGTTTCCGGACGTGGTGCGAGCACGTGGATTGACTCGTTCCGAGGATTTCGGTCAGAGTGCCGACGGTGAGGCCGCCGGACGACGTCGCGACCGCGTGCAGCAGTTTCACCCGCATCGGCTCAGCCAGGCAGGCGAACCAGCCGGCGTACGTCGCGGCTTCGCTTTCGGGCAGGACGCCAGTGGTCATGCATCCAGTATCGACCAACATCGATGGTTGCGTCAATCGATGCCTGTCGATACAGTCCTCCGCGTCGGTTCAATCGAGCCAGATCGATGAAAGGTGCGGGGATGAACGAGTTGCCTGTGGTGGTCGTCGGAGCTGGGCCGGTCGGGTTGGCGGCGGCCGCCGAACTCGCCGAACGGGGCCTCGAGCCGTTGGTGCTGGAACGCGGCACGCACGCGGGTGCCGCGGTGGCGGAGTGGAATCATGTCCGGCTTTTCTCGCCTTGGTCCGAGCTCGTCGCTCCGGCGGCCGGGCGGCTCCTGGCGGCGATCGGCTGGTCCGGCCCTGCCGCCGACACGTACCCGACAGGTTCGGAATGGGCGGAGTCCTACCTGCGCCCGCTGGCGTCCGCACTCGGCGACCGGGTCCGGTTCGGCGCCGAGGTGGTCGGCGTGGCGCGCCGCGGCCGGGACCGTGTCGTGGACAGCGGCCGCGACGACGAGCCGTTCACCGTGCACGTCCGTGCCGCCGACGGCACGGAGGAACGGATCGCGGCACAGGCGGTGATCGACGCCTCCGGAACATGGCCGACCCCGAATCCTCTTGGCGGGGAGGGACTTCCCGCCATCGGCGAACGAGCGGCGGTAGACCGGATCGGCTACCGCGTCCCGGATCTGGGCGACCCGGTGGTGCGGGCACGGTACGCGGGCAAGCACGTGGTGGTCGCGGGAAGCGGACACTCCGCGCTGACCGCGCTGGTCGCGTTGTCCGGTCTGGCGAAGGAGTCCGCGGACACGCGGATCAGCTGGGTGCTGCGCCGCGGTTCGGTCGGCAACACCTTCGGCGGCGGCGACGCGGACCAGCTCCCCGCTCGGGGTGCTCTCGGCCTGCGTGCGCGGGCGGCGGTGGAATCCGGGCTGATCACCGTCCTGACCGGATTCCGCACCGAGACGGTCGAACGCGACGAAGACGGGCGATTGAGCCTGATCTCCTCCGCCGGGCAGCGCCTCGACCGGGTCGACGAAGTGGTGACGCTGTCGGGATTCCGCCCCGATCTGGGCCTGCTCTCGGAAATCCGCCTGGACCTGGACCCGACCCTGCAGGCGCCGGTCGCGCTCGCGCCGCTGATCGATCCGAACGTGCATTCCTGTGGGACCGTGTACCCGCATGGCGCGAAGGAACTCGCTCACCCGGAGAAGGACTTCTTCCTGGCGGGCATGAAGAGCTACGGCCGTGCGCCGACGTTCCTGGCCATGACCGGGTACGAACAGGTGCGCAGCATCGCCGCGGAGCTCGCCGGGGACCACGAGGCGGCCGCTCGCGTCGAACTCCGGATGGCCGAAACGGGTGTGTGCGGTGGCGCCGGTCTGTTCGACGAGCCCGAAGACACGGCATCGGCCGGCTGCTGCGCGGAAGTCCTGCCCCTGGCGGCGGCGGCACCTCAACGGGGAAGGACCTCATGACCGCGCACGACGCGATCATCGTGGGTGGCGGCCAGGCCGGTCTCGCCGCCGCCCACGCCCTGCGCACCCGCGGCTCGAAGCCGGTGATCCTCGAGGCCGGCGCCGAACCGGTCGGCTCATGGCCCCGCTACTACGACTCGCTGACCCTCTTCTCCCCCGCCCGCTACAGCAGCCTCCCCGGCCTGCCCTTCCCCGGCGATCCCGAGCACTACCCGCACCGCGACGAAGTCGTCGGTTATCTCCGCCGCTACGCCGACCGCGTCGGCACCGACATCCGCACCGGACACCGCGTCTCCGCCGTCACCCACGAGGGCGGCGTGTTCACCGTGCACACGGCCGGAGGAACCGCCCTGTCCGCGCCCGTGGTCATCGCCGCATCCGGCGGCTTCTCGCGGCCCCATCTTCCCGCTCTGCCGGGGCTGGACGGCTTCACCGGCCAAGTCCTGCACAGCAGCGACTACCGCGATCCCGCCCCGTTCACCGGGCAGCGCGTCATCGTGGTCGGCGCGGGCAACTCCGCCGTCCAGATCGCCACCGAGCTCGCCGGCCACGCCAGGGTCACCCTCGCCACCCGGGCACCGATCAAGTTCGCGCCGCAGCGCCCCTTCGGGAAGGACGTGCACTTCTGGTCCGCCGCCGTCGGGTTCGACCACCTGCCGATCGGCCATGTGCTGAAACAACCACTCACCTCACCTGTCAACGACCCCGGCGGCTACAAAGCCGCGATTCTCGACGGAGAACCGGATCAGAGGCGCATGTTCACCACCATCGACGGCGACGGTGTGCGCTGGCCGGACGGAACCCGCGAAAACGTCGACACCATCCTGCTCGCCACCGGATTCCGGCCCGGACTGTCCTATCTGGACGGACTCGGCGCACTGGACTCCGATGGACGGCCGCTGCACGATCGCGGCCTGTCCACCACCCACCACGGGTTGGCCTTCGTCGGCCTGGAATGGCAGCGCAGCTTCGCCTCCGCCACCCTGCGCGGTGTCGGACGCGACGCGCAGTACGTGACCAAACGCCTTCTGGTCAGGCCTACAGGTCGCCGCCGCCGGTCTCCGGCATTGCTGTGAGGTCGGCGACCGCGGCCCGGGCGGTCATGCCGACGCCGATGAGCGTGGCCGAGGCGGGACCGGTCCAGTCGCCGTAGCCGAGAAGGTGCAGCCGCGGCTCGGCCACCACGCGGGTGCCTTCGGTGGGGATGCGACCGCGGGTGGTACGCAACCGCAACGACGCGAGATGGCTCAACGCGGGCCGGAACCCGGTGCACCAGATGACCGCGTCCGCGTGCCGGCGGGTGCCGTCTGTCCACACAGGACCATCCGGGCCGAGGCGGGCGAACATCGCACGCGGCCGCAACAGGCCCGCGTCACGGGCCTCGCGGACGGACGGGACGGCGACGATGTCGCCCAGCCCGGCGACTCCGCCCGTGTCGGCCTCACCGGTTTCGAGGGCTTGGCGGCGCCGGGTCGCGACGTCGAAGAGGGCCTTGCCGTCGATGTGGTCCGGCAGGTACCGCGGCGGGCGGCGGGTGACCCAGGTCAGGTTCGCCGTACCCGCGAGGTCGGCGGCGATCTGGGCGCCGGAGTTGCCGCCGCCGACCACCACGACGTCCTGGCCCGCGAACTCCTCCGGATTCCGGTAGTCGACGGTGTGCAGTTGACGTCCGGTGAACCCGCCGGGCATGAGGGGAAGGAAAGGACGCCACCAGGTGCCGGTGGCGCTGATGACAGCCTCGGCGCTCCACTCCCCCGTATCGGTGCGCACCGTGAATCGAGCGCCGTCACGAAACACGTCGGTCACCGGCTCCGAGCGACGGATCGGGAGTTCGTAGCGTTTTTCGTACGCCGCGAGGTACTCGACGACATGCTCGGCGGTCGGATACCCGGGCCCCGAGTAGGGCGGCATCGGCCGGCCCGGCAGGGAACTGTGCTGCGCCGGAGAGAACAGGCGCAGCGAGTCCCAGCCGTGGAGCCAGGCGCCGCCCGGCCGGGCTTGGGCGTCGAGGACGACGAAGTCCAGACCGGCGCGGCGCAGGTGGTAGGCGGCGGCGAGACCGGCCTGGCCACCGCCGACGACCACCACCCGCACGGAACCGCTCATGCGGACGGAGCCTTGGCGGACCAGCGTTTCCGCAGCCAGAGGCTGACGTACACCAGGGCGACCAGCACGGGCACTTCGATCAGCGGGCCGACGACCCCGGCGAGAGCCTGCCCCGATGTCACGCCGAAGACCCCGATGGCGACGGCGATCGCGAGTTCGAAGTTGTTGCCCGCGGCCGTGAAAGCCAGCGTCGTGGTGCGCTCGTACGACAGCCCGGACGCCTTGCCCAGCAGATAGCCGCCGATCCACATGATCGCGAAATACACCAGCAGCGGCAGCGCGATCCGGGCGACGTCGAACGGCCGGGAAGTGATGGTGTCGCCCTGCAAGGCGAACAGGATCACGATGGTGAACAGCAGCCCGTACAGCGCGATCGGGCCGATCTTGGGCAGGAACGCGCCCTCGTACCAGTCACGTCCCTTGGTCCGTTCCCCGACACGGCGGGACAGGTAGCCGGCGGCGAGCGGGATCCCGAGGAAGATGACGACGCTGAGCGCGATCTCCCACGGCGAGAAGTCGATGTTCGTGGTGTCCAGGCCCAGCCGGCCGGGCAGCAGATCGAGGTAGAACCAGCCGAGTACCCCGAACATGATCACCTGGAACACGGAGTTCAGCGCGACCAGCACGGCCGCGGCCTCGCGGTCACCGCAGGCGAGGTCGTTCCAGATGATCACCATCGCGATACACCGGGCGAGACCGACGATGATCAGCCCGGTCCGGTACTCGGGCAGATCGGGCAGCATCAGCCAGGCGAGCGCGAACATCAGCGCGGGACCGAGAATCCAGTTGAGCAGCAAGGAAAGCACCATCGTGCGCTTGTCCTTGGTCACGGTGTCGAGCCGGTCGTAGCGGACCTTCGCCAGCACCGGATACATCATCAGCAGCAGACCGAGCGCGATCGGCAGTGACACCTGCCCGATCTTCACCGCGTCCAGTACCCCTTGCAGGCCGGGGATCACGCTGCCCAGCAGCAGCCCGGCGCCCATCGCGACGATGATCCAGACCGGGAGGAACCGGTCCAGAAAGGACAGTTTGTGCAGCACGTCGGGGCCGGCCTCTTGGGCGGTTCGAGTCACGGGGCTGGTCTCCAGAAGTCGGAAGCGAGGGTCAGGCGTCGAGGATTTCGGCGACCAGGCCACGGACGCGGCGGTCGATCTCGTCACGGATCGGGCGGACGGCGTCGACACCCTGGCCCGCGGGATCCTCCAGCGGCCAGTCGAGGTAGCGCTTGCCGGGGAACACCGGGCAGGTGTCACCACAACCCATCGTGATCACCACATCGGACGCTTCGACGTCCTCAGTGGACAGCTTGCTCGGCACCTCGGCGGTGATGTCCAATCCCCACTCGGCCAGCGCGGCGGCGGCAGCGGGATTCACCTTGTCCGCGGGTTCGGAACCCGCGGACCGGACGGCGATCCTGCCGAGCGAGTAGTGCTGCAGCAACGCGGCGGCCAGCTGGGAGCGGCCGGCGTTGTGCACGCACACGAACAGCACCTCGGGCTTGCGGGTCATGCGTGTCTGCCTTTCTGCGGTGATCAGTCGATGAGTTCGTCGAGCAGGTGCCGGACGCGGCGGGGGGTCATGACGTCTCCAGGGGGCACGGCCGGGCAGCTGGATTGAAGTATCTCGATCCAAATTGAAGAGACTGGATCGAGTTTTGTCAATTCAAGCGGTAGGCTGGGCCTGTGACGAGCGAGAACGGACGCACCCGGACGCCGGTCGCGGTGACCCTGTTGATGGCCGAGCCCGCGGCGGTCGTCGATCCCGGAGACGCCGAGACGGCCGCGAAGCTGTTCAAGGCGCTGTCGGATCCCGTCCGGATCCGTCTGCTGTCACTGGTGCGGCACTCCCCCGGCGGCGAGGCGTGTTTCTGCGACCTCGCCGAGGAGTTCGACATGCCCCAGCCCTCGCTCAGCCATCACCTGCGCGTCCTGGTCTCCGCCGGCATCCTCGAACGGGAACGGCGTGGCACCTGGAGCTGGTACAGCGTCGTCCCCGAGCCGCTCGAAACGCTGGGGACCCTGCTCCGCTCGGGCGGGCCGCTCGCCGACCGGCCCGCCCGGCTCACCGAGACCAGGTGCTGAACAACCGGTCCAGCGCCGAGCGGGTTTCTTCGGCCATGGCGCGATAGATCACCAGCCGCTGATCCTGATCCTGAAGCGGCGTGAGCACTTCGTAATGCAGGTCCAGCTCGCCGGCCTCGGGATGCCGCAACGCCTTGCGCCCGCGGCCGTTGACCTTGACGTCGCGTTCGGCCCACAGCCGCGCGAATTCCCGGTCGGCGGTGAAGTCGGCGATGAGGTCGATCAAGGCCTGATCGTCCGGATGCGCGGCCCAGGCGGCGCGCAGATGGGCGATCCCCTCCCGCACGACCCGTTCCCGGTCCGCGTAGAACTCGCGCACCACGGGATGCTTGAGGCACAACCACATCGCATTGCGCTCCGACGGCGGCAACGTGGCGAAGTCCACCAGCAGCCTGGCCATTTCGTCGTTCCAGGCCAGGATGTCGTAACGATGGTTCAGCAGCATCGCGGGCAGCGGCGACAGATCGGCGACCAGCCTGGCCAGCGGCGGCGCCGCCGTGGTGGCGAGCTTGCCGGCGTCGCGAGGTCGCCGCCGGGCCAGGTCGAACAGGTAGGCGCGTTCGTCGGGGGCCAGGCGCAATGCCCGCGCCAGCGCTTCCACCACTTCCGCCGAGGGACGCAGCCCGCGTGCCTGTTCCAGACGCACGACGTAGTCGATGCTGACCCCGGCCAGTTCGGCGACCTCTTCGCGGCGCAGCCCCGGGGTCCGCCGGGACCGACGGCGCGACGGCAGGCCGAATTCGTCCGGGTCCAGGCGTTCACGCCGGGTCCGCAGGAACGCGGCCAGCTCCTGGGTCGTGTCCACGGTGCGGGTCGTCATGTCCGGTCCAACAGCCTGGGTGGGACCGGTGTTCCCAGGATGTCTTCTCCCTTATCCCCTGCTCGCGGCGGTCGCAGACTCCTCTTCGACAACGGATCACGAGCACAGGAGGACACGATGCCGCTCACCCTCGACACCTATCGGCTGCTGGGCCGGTCCGGGCTGCGAGTGTCCCCGCTGGCGCTGGGCGCGGCGACGTTCGGCACCGAATGGGGCTGGGGCGCGGAGCAGGATGAGGCCCGCGAACTGTTCGACACCTACGTCGAACGCGGCGGCAACTTCATCGACACCGCCAGCACCTACACGAGCGGCAGCTCCGAACGGCTGCTGGGCGAATTCGCCAGGAGCAACCGCGAAAGCCTTGTGCTGGCGACGAAGTACACGACACTGCGCAGGCCGGGAGACCCGAACTCCGGCGGCGGGCAGCGCAAAAGCCTGTTCGCTTCGGTGGAAGCCAGCCTGCGGCGGCTGAACACGGACTACCTTGACCTGCTTTACCTGCACCTGTGGGATTTCACGACGCCGGTCGAGGAGATCCTACGCGGGATGGACGATCTGGTCCGGCAGGGCAAGCTCCTGTACGTGGCGATCTCCAACGCGCCGGCCTGGGAGGTTTCGCGGATGCAGGCGATCGCCGACCTGCGCGGCTGGTCACCGCTGGTCGCGCTGCAGATCGAGTACAACCTGATCGAGCGCACCGGGGAACGCGACCTGATCCCCATGGCACGCGAGATGGGGCTGGGCGTGGTCCCCTGGTCACCGCTGGCGGGCGGCGTGCTCACCGGGAAGTACAGCCGGGACGACGTGACCGCGGTGCCGTCCGAGAACGGCACCCGCAAGAACTTCACCTTGGCCTTGGGCACGCTCACCGAACGCAACCTCGCGATCGTGGACGTGGTGAAGGAGGTCGCCGCGGAGCTCGGCCGCAGCCCCGCCCAGATCGGGCTGGCCTGGACCCTGCTGAACCCGGGCGTGACGGCACCGATCATCGGCGCCCGCACACCCGCCCAGCTGGAGGAGAACCTCGGCGCGCTGGAGGTCGAATTCACCGGCTCGCACCTGGCCCGCCTCGACGAGGCCAGCGCGATCGATCTCGGTTTCCCGCACGAGATGCTCTCCCGTGACACGACCCTCGCGCTGACCCGCGGCGACATGACGATCGAACCGCGCCGCTGACCTCGCCGTGGTCGTGAGTGGCGTTTCGCGACGAGCGCCACTCACGACCAGCCGGACCAGATTCCCGAGCCGACGGGAACGATTCCCCTACCTGCCGGGAAAAGCCCGAACTCAGCCTTCGGTCACCGGCCGGCAAGAAGGTGACGTGGTCTGGGCCGAATTCGCGGGGGGCGAGGTGCGGCGAGAGTCGACTGGTTCACCGAGCACGGCTACCGGGACGTCCGGCAGGCCCGGTGGCACAACGAAGGCGAAGGCGACTTCCTGGTCGCGGGATCCCGGGTCCTGGCGGGTTCGGGGTTCCGCACCGACCGCCGGGCACACGACGAGTGCGCGGAATTCTTCGGTGTGCCGGTGGTGGGCCTGTCCTTGACCGACCCACGCTGCTGCCACCTGGACACCGCGCTCACCGTCCTCGACGACGACACGATCACGTACTTCCCGGAGGCCTTCACCGAAGACGGCCGGCGGCGGCCTCGAACAGCTGTACCCGGACGCCGTCATCGCCTCGGCCGCAGACGCCGCGGCGTTCGGCTTGAACGCGGTTTCCGACGGACGGCACGTCGTCCTGCCGCAGGCCGCGACGGGATTGATCGCGCGGCTCCGGGAGCGCGGGTTCGAGACGATCGGCGCCGACCTTTCGGAGCTGCTCAAGGGCGGCGGGAGCGTCAAGTGCTGCACGCCGGCACTGCGTCCCGCGCCATGATCAGATCTGCGCGACGCGGCCGAAGCAACGCGTTCAGTTGCGGATGATCCTCCGTTCCGTGGCGACGGCCACCGCACCGGCACGGCTGTCGACGCCGAGTTTGTCGTAGATATGGACCAGGTGTGTCTTCACCGTGGCTTCGGAGATGAACAGCCGCGCGGCGATCTGCCGGTTGATCAACCCTTCCGCCACCAACTGCACGATCTCGGTCTCACGAGGGCTCAACGCGGGCGCCGGTGCCCGCATGTGCCCGAAGAGCCGGGCCGCGACCTGAGGTGCCAGCACGGTCTCACCGCGCGCGGCCGCGTGGATGCCCTTGAAGAGGTCCTCGGGCGGCCCCGCCTTGAGCAGGTAGCCGGTGGCGCCGGCGGCCACCGCCCTGGTGATGTCCAGCTCGGCGTCGTAGGTGGTGAGCACCAGCACCTTCGGCGGCTCCGGCAGAGTGGTCAGGCGTTCGGTGGCATTCACGCCGTCCGGGCCGTCGCCGAGCTGCAGGTCCATCAGCACGACGTCCGGCTTCTCCGCGCCGGCGAACAGCACGGCCTCATCGGCCCCCGCGCATTCGCCGATCACCTCGAAGCCGGGCTCGCCTGCCAGCAGTGCGGCGATTCCCGCCCGCACCACCGGATGATCGTCGACGATCAGTACCCGGACGGTCATCGAACCTCCCTGGTGGGCACGGCGACGGCGAGCGCGGTGCCCTCTCCCGGCGCGCTCTCGACGACCATCTCACCACCGAGTTCGGCGAGCCGCTCGCTGATCATCCGCAGCCCGTTCCCCCGGTCGCCGCTCGCGCGAGTCGACGCCGGATCGAAGCCGACACCGTCGTCACGGATGTCGAGGACGACCTTGTCCGCCAGGTAGGTCAGCGTGACGGCCGCTTTCGTCGCCCTGGCGTGCTCGCTGACGTTCGCCAGCGCGCCCTGCGCGACCCGGAGCAGACCTGCCTCCACCTCGGGTGACAGCGGATAGGGGTCTCCGCTGGTCTCGAAGCGCACAGCGTGCATGGCGGCGAACATGACCTGCTCGGCGAGATCCTTCAACGTCTCGACGAGATCCCCGGCGTCGAGCCGCGGTGACCCGAGGCCTTTGACGAACCGGCGCGCTTCGGCGAGGTTGTCCCCCGCCGCCTCGACGGCGCGGGACACATGGCCTTTCGCCAGTTCCGGGTCCGTGTCCCACGACCGCTGTGCCGCCTGCAGCAGCATCCGCGTACTCGAGATCCCCTGGGCGAGGGCGTCATGGATCTCTCGCGCCAGCCGCTCCCGTTCCTGCATCATCCCGGCCAGTCGCTGGCTCTGCGCGAGATCGACCCTGGCACCCAGGAGTGCCTTGACGGCTTCCCCCAGCTTCCTCCGGTCCCCGTCGAGTTGCAGGAACGTCATCGTGGCCATCAGCGCGACCGCGATGGGCGCGAGCACGAGGCTCGGATCGAACCCGCTCGCGATCCTCAGCTGGGCCAGGATGGTCGCGGCGGTCAGCAGGACCACCACCGCGATCATCATCCGCGGGCGCAGCATCTGCAGGCAGACGAAGAACAACGGTACGGCGCACCAGGCGAAACTCGGCGCGGCCACCACCAGCGCGAGCCAGACCGCGATCACCGCCGTCAACCACACCGGCCGCCACCGGTCGAGCACTTCCCAGCTCAGCACACCCGCCACGTAGACCAGCGCGAGCGCGCCGGTGAGCACGAGGATCAACGGTGTGGCGCCGCTCAACCCGTGCCCCGCGACGAACCTGGCCACCGACGCGGCGAGCAGCAGGAAGAACCCGGCATGCATCGCGGCGGTCAGCCGGGTGGCCGCGCCGAGGTGCGATTTCATCCGGTCCTCCCTTCGTCGCCGATGATCGTAAGCAGGGAGGCGGGGTGCCCCGCATCAATCGTTCGGTTGATGCCCCTACCGATCACTCGACGTCCGATCGATGTCCACTCTCCCGATTCGCCGGGCCCCGCCGGCCGGGAAAGTCGTAGGGGAAAGCAACACCTCCTCACCGCAAAGGAAATCCGATGAACGCCAAGCTCCCCCGCACTCGTCTCATCCTCGGCATGACGGCCGGTCTCGCGACCGTCGCGCTGGCCACCGGGGTGGGCGCGGCGCAGGCACAGGACCACAAGCCGCAGCGGCCCGCCCAGCAGTCCGTCGTGCAGACGAGCGTGCTCAGCGTCGACGCCGCCACCCGCGCCGCGCAGGCCACGCTGGACGCAGCCGAGAAGGAGGGCCAGCGGATCACCGTGGCCGTGGTTGACCGCTCGGGTGACGTGCGTGTGCTGCTCAAGGGCGACGGCGCCGGGCCGCAGACGGAAGAGTCCGCCAAGCGCAAGGCCTTCACCGCGGTCTCCTTCGGACAGCCCACGTCCGCGCTGGCCAAGAACGCCCAGGGCGACGGCCCGACCATCCGCGACATCCCCGGCACGCTCTTCCTCGGCGGCGGTGTGCCGGTCGCCGCGAACGGCGGCCCGATCGCCGGGATCGGTGTCGGCGGCGCGCCCAGCGGCGACCTCGACGAGCGCTTCGCCACGGCCGGGCTGCGCGCCATCGGGGAACTTCGCTGATGATCGGTGAGCGGGCGATCGTGGCGTTGCTCGCCGCCTTCGTGCTCGGTGCCTGCTCACCGCAGGCACCGAGCGCACCACCCCAGACGGCGCCGAGCACCGCCCCGCCGCCCGCCTCGTCCCAGCCGCCCCGCCAAGGAGTCCCCGTGAGCCAACTCTTCGAAGCCGACGTGAACCGCGTCCGGCAGGCCGTCGACGCGGGCGCCGACCTGGAAACCCGTGACGATCACGGCCGGACCCCGTTGCTCGTCGCCGTCACCGAGAACCGCGTCGACGTCGCCGAAGTCCTCGTCAAAGCGGGCGCCGACCCGAACGCGCTCGACGGGCGGCACGACACGCCGTGGCTCGTCACCGGAGTCACCGGCAACGTCCCGATGGCGAAGCTGCTGCTTGAGGCCGAGCCGGACCTGACCATCACCAACCGGTACGGCGGTGTCTCGCTGATCCCCGCCTCCGAACGCGGGCACGCCGAGTACGTGCGGTTGGTGGCCAGCAGCGGGATCAACGTCGACCACGTGAACGACCTCGGCTGGACCGCCTTGCTGGAAGCGGTCATCCTCGGCGACGGCGGGCCGCGTCACCAGGAAGTGGTCCGGGCGCTCGTCGCCGCCGGGGCCGACGTGAACCTCGCCGACAAGCAGGGCGTCACTCCCCTCGCGCACGCTCGGGCCAAAGGCCAGACGGCCGTCGCCCGGGTCCTCACCGAAGCGGGCGCACGCTGACCGCCACTCACGAAGTCCGTGAAGGCAAAGGGCTATCGGGCCAGGTAGTCGTGCCGATGATGGGTGTCCCTATTTCCACACACCCATCACGCTCGGTCACCGCGGGCCGCCCACCGCCGCCGGAGGTGGCCTCACATCCGGCGGCCGTGTCTCGTCGTACCCGGGACAGCGCACGAGACCCAGGGGGCGAATTCCCATGAACGAACGCACGCACGGCCCGCTCGACCCGGCGTTGAAGGCGATCGTGAGTGAACGGCGTCAGCTGATCGGGCTCGCGTATCGCCTGGTCGGCTCGCTTTCCGAGGCCGAGGACGTGGTGCAGGAGACCTACACCCGCTGGTACGCCTTGTCCCCAGCACAGCGGGAAGCGATCGACTCCCCCGGCGCCTGGCTGACGACTGTCGCCGGTCGCATCTGCCTGGACTTCCTCGGCTCGGCCCGCGCACGGCGGGAACGCTACGTCGGCGAGTGGCTCCCCGAACCCTTGCCGGGACATGTCGCAGGGACGACCCTGCGTCCGCCCACCGACGATCCGGCCGACCGAATCACCCTCGACGAGTCGATCAACATGGCCTTTCTCGTCGTGCTCGAGTCGCTGACACCGGCCGAGCGGGTCGCGTTCGTCCTGCACGACGTCTTCCGCTACCCCTTCGCCGAGGTCGCGGAGATCGTCGGCCGCACCCCGGCGGCCTGCCGCCAGCTGGCCACCTCCGCCCGCCGCCGCATCCGCGCGACGCGGCTCGTGCCCGTCCCGATCGCCCGGCAGGCCGACCTCGTCAAGGAGTTCAAGAAGGCGTGGGACGCCAAGGACATCGAAGCCCTCATCGGTCTCCTCGATCCGGACGTCAAGGCGGCCAGTGACGGCGGAGGTGTCGTCAGGGCCGCGCTGCATCCGTTCGAAGGGCGCGAGGAGGTGGCGTCCTATCTCATTTCGGTGGCGCATCTGACGTCCGGTCTCGACCTGGTTGAGCGGGATGTCAACGGCCGGCCCGGCCTCGTGCTCCAGCAGGCCGGGCGGACCGTCGCCGTCTTCGCGTTCCACGTCGCCGACGACCGCATCCAGCGCATCTGGGGGATGCGGAACCCGGAGAAACTCCGGCCGTGGGCCGACGCCTGACCGCTACGCCGCTAAGGCGCCGAGTTGCCGCAGCTGGGTGAGGACGTCGACGACACCCCAGATCTCGGCGACGCGCCCTCCGGCGAAGCGGAGGATGAAGATCTCGCTGTAGGAAACCGGCTTCCCGGTGGCGGGCATCCCCCTGAACTCGCCCCGGTGGGTGCCGGTGACGGTGTTCCGGCAGACGATCTTGTCGCCGTCGGCGAGCACGTCCTCGGCCGTGACCCGCAGATCGGGGAACGCGCGCAGCAGCACCGTCCACACCTGTTTCAGTGCCTGCGCCCCTGTTGTCTCCATCGGCACCGGCGCGTGGAACACCACGTCCGGTGCGACGACCTCGTCGATCGTCTTCTCGATGACGTCGAGGTCGCCGCTGTTGGTCGCGTCGTGAAAGCAGCCGAACACCGCCCGGTTGCGTGCTGTCTCAGTGGCGGTCATGCGAACTGGCCGACCCGGTAGTCGCCGCCGGGGTTCTGGACGATGGCGTTCACCCGGTTGAAGGCGTTGATCAGCGAGATCACCCCGACCAGCGCGGCGAGCTGGTCCTCGTCGAAGTGCTTGGCGGCGTTCGCCCACGCCTCATCGGTGACGCCGCCCCCGTCGGCCATCCGGCAGGCCTGTTCGGTCACCTCCAGCGCGGCACGCTCGGCCTCGGTGAAGACGTTCGCCTCCCGCCACACGGCGACCAGGTTGATCCGCACATCCGTTTCGCCCGCGGCGGCGGCTTCCTTGGTGTGGATGTCCAGGCATACCGCGCATCCGTTGATCTGGCTCGCGCGCATCCGGACCAGCTCCTGGATCGTGAGCGACAGCGGTGAATCGGCGAGTCCCCTCCCCGCCGAGATGATGGTCCTCATGAACTTTCCGCCGACCTTGTTGCCGAAGTAGTCGAGCCTGGCGTTCATCGCGATCTCCTTTGCCTCGGTGGTGTTCTGCCCAACCGACGACACGGCACCGCGAAATGTGAGCCCAGCCCCGAAAACGCCGTGTGGAGGGCGGACCTGGCACGGTCTCGCCCTCCACACGGGGATTTCGCCGAGCGCGATGGGGATCGGCGAGTTGCGGAGGACGTCGGCGAAGCCGTCGACATGCTCGGACAGCACCGGTTCCTCGACGAACATCAGCCGGTACGGCTCCAGTTCACGCAGCAGGACCTTGGCCATCGGCTTGTGCACGCGGCCGTGAAAGTCCACTCCGATGCCGATGTTCGGGACCGACCGCCTGCCGCACCGCGTCCACATTGGCCACACAGCGGTCGACCTTGTCCCAGGTGTCCAGATAGGACAGTTCCTCGGTGCCGTTCATCTTCACCGCGCTGAATCCGCGGTCAACCACCTCACGCGCGGCGCGGGCGGTCTCGGCGGGCCGGTCGCCGCCGATCCACGAGTACACCTTAGTTCTTCTCGCGCACCCGGCCGCCGAACAGTTCGTGGACCGGGACGCCGAGTGCTTTGCCCTTGATGTCCCACAGGGCCTGGTCGATCCCGGCCAGCGCGCTCATGTGGATACCACCGCCGCGATAGAACCCGCCGCGGTAGAGGACCGTCCACAGATCCTCGATCCGCGAGGGATCCTTGCCGATCAGGTAATCGGAAAGCTCTTCCACGGTGGCGGCCACCGAAGCGGCCCGGCCCTCCAGGACCGGTTCACCCCAGCCGGTGACGCCCTCGTCGGTCTCGATCTTCAGGAACGACCAGCGCGGCGGCACCTGGTATGTCGTCATTGACACGATCTTCATGGGTTTCTTCCTTAGTCCTGGTGCCAGATCTCAGAGAATTCGCGAGCACGGGCGCCGACCGCGTCCGCGCCGTCACCCGGCCGGCAGAGGCAGGAGCCCAGCCCCGCCCCGGCGGCGGCCCAGTCCGCCAGGTTCGTTTCGTCGACGCCGCCGACCGGCAGCAGCGTGACCTCGCGCGGCAGCACGGCGCGCCACGCCTTCATGCCCCCGATCCCGACGGCGCCGGCGGGGAACAGCTTGAGATTCCGTGCGCCCGCGGCCACCGCGGCGAAGGCTTCGGTGGGCGTGGCCACACCGGGATACGGTGTCATCCCCTCGGCCACGGCGGCGGAGATCACCGCGCTGCCGGGTTCACGGGGCGCGGAGATGCGCTCCCGCGTCGGGCACCGGATGCCGTTGACCCGCACCGGTGTCGGCATGGCGCTGCTGCTGGACTCCGTGCCGGAGTGGCGGGAGCTGTACCTGGCCGAGACCCCGGCGGAACCCGGCCGGGTGCGCCCGGAGGACGTCGACGCGTTCCTGGCGAGGATGCGCGAGTGCGGAGTCCGGGGTGGCGATGGACCTGGAGGACAACGAACCGGGGATCCGCTGTGTCGCGGCGCCGATCCGGGACGCCACCGGCGCGATCGCCGGCGCCATCAGCGTTTCGGCGACCCGGCCGTACATGCCCGCCGCCCGGATGCGCGGTCTGAACCGCGTCGTCGGCCGTGCGGCGCGCCAGGTCTCCGCCGGCCTCGGCCACCGCGAACCCTGAGGAACGGTCCTTCAAACGCCCAAGGCGCCCACGAGCAACGCGCTCACCGCGTCACGGTTGGCGGGGACGTCTTCCCAGCGCAGCCTCCGGCCCGCTTCGACCACCACCCCGAAACCCGCGTGCACGAGCACCCTCGCCTGGCGCTGGCCGAGTTCCGGCCGCGCCGCCCGCAATTCCCGTTCCCAGACGGCGATGTGCTCGCGCTGCGCACTGACCAAGGGCCGCTGCAGAGCCGCGGGAAGGCCCGCCAGCTCGGCGTTGGCGACGCTCGTGAGCGCGGTGTGCTCGAAGCTGTACGCCACATACGTCCGCGCCAGTGCGAGCAGAGCAAGGCTCGGGTCGTCGACACCGCGAAGGTTCTGTTCCACCGCCTGGGCAAGAATCCCCGCGGCCTGCAGGCACGCGGCGGCGAGAATGTCTGCCTTACCGGGGAAATACCGGTAGAGCGCGGACGGCACCAACCCCACGGCTTCGGCGATCCGGCCGTTCGTGACGTTGGCGAACCCGTCCTGTTCGAACAACGGGATGGCGGCCGCGATGATCTCCGAACGCCTGGTGCGCGACACCGGACCTGAGGGCAGCTCGACGGCGTGCGTGCCCGCGCCGCCCGTCGCCGGGTCGGTCGCGGCCACCCGCAGCGCCGACTCCACCAGCACCTCTTCGCCCCGGCGCTGGGCGATCGACGTGCGGTGCATCGTGATGGACCCGATCACGCCGAGCGCGGCCACGGCCCGCAGGCCCGCGTCGGGGAGCGGGTACTCCCGCCGCACCGCTTCGNCGCCGAGCGCGGCCACGGCCCGCAGGCCCGCGTCGGGGAGCGGGTACTCCCGCCGCACCGCTTCGGTCACCCGGTCCACGACCTGCCCGAACTTCAGCGCCAGCGAGTGCCGGTCTTCGCGATCGAGGTACCGGGATTCCCAGCGGTACAGGCCGCTCGACGCGCGATGGGTGACCGTGCCCCGCGTGACGGCGGCGAGCACGTCCACCAGCGGCGCGCCGGGCGCGACCTCGTCGAGGGTGGCGACGAGCCGGTCGGCCATGACGTTCGCGCACGCGGCGAACAGCGCGTACTTGTTCGGGAAGTGCCGGTAGAGGGCCGCCGCGGTGATGCCCACGTCGGCGGCGATCTCCTCCATCGACGCCGCGTGGTAGCCGTGTTCGCTGAAGATCCGCCCGGCCGCGTCGACGATCGTCTGCTTGCGGTTACGGGGCCGGACGGCCGCGGTCGAGTCGGCGCTCATCGCGGGTGCCGAGCGGCTGCGGACGGGAACGGGGCCATGCGGGGAAGTCAACCACGAACCGGATCACCGCCACGGGAACTCTACGGGGAGAACGGCGTCCCGATGTGATTCCCGATTAACTTATGGGTTCTCAACCGGCGGTTTGGCATGCATACTGGCCTCGCGACCAGTCCCGTTCCGACACCTGAGGATGGCCATGTCGACCGCTTCGGCTCCCGCCTCGTCCTTCCGGCACCACTGGATGGCGCACGCGGCGACGCACGCGATGATGCGACCGGACAAGCCCGCCCTGCGGTACCTCGGGGAGACGACCACCTGGGCGGAGCTCTCCCGGCGGTCCTTGCGGTTGGCCGCCGGTCTCGCCGCACGAGGTGTCGCCGAAGGCCATCGGGTGGCCACGCTGACCCTGAATCACCCGTGGTTCGTGGAAACCGTGTTCGCGGCGAACAGCCTGGGCGCCATGGCCGTCCCGCTCAGCTTCCGGCTCGCACCGGCGGAACTCGACTACATCCTGGCCGACTGCGCGCCCTCCGCCATCGTCGTCGACGAGCGGCTTCTGCCCCTGCTCGACGCCGCGCCGAACGCGGCGTCGATCGGGACGGTGCTCGTCCTCGGCGAGTCGTACGAGGAATTCCTGACCGCGCACGAACCGCTGGAACCGCCGGACGTCAGCGAGGAGTCGACGGCACTGATCATGTACACCTCGGGCACCACCGGCAGGCCGAAAGGGGTGATGCTGTCCCATCGCAATCTGCAGATGCAGGCGATCACCTGCATCCGGGCGATGAAGATCTTCGACGACACCGACGTCGCCTTCCTGACCGCGCCCTTCTTCCACATCGCGGGCCTGGGGTCGATCGTGGCGAACTTCCTGGTCGGCGGCGTGGTCGTGATCCATCCACTGGGCGCCTTCGATCCGCGCGCGGTGCTCGACGCCTACGAACGCGAAGGCGCCACCGTGGTGTTCAACGTTCCCCAGCAATGGGACCTGATCTGCGCCCGGCCGGATATCGCCGAGCGTGACCTGAAACTGCGGATCATCAGCTGGGGTGCGGCTCCCGCGACCAGGGCGACGCTCCTCGCCATGGCCGAAAAGTTCCCCGGCGCCCTCAACGTCGCCGTGTTCGGCCAGACCGAGACCTCCCCGATCACCTGCGTCCTCAGCGGCGAGGACTCGATCCGCAAACTCGGCTCCGTCGGCAAACCGATCCCGACCCTCCAGTACCGCGTCGTGGACGACGACATGAACGACGTCGCACCGGGAGAGGTGGGAGAGATCGTCTATCGCGGTCCGACGGTGACCAAGGGGTATTGGAAGAAACCGCGGGAGACCGCGGAAGCCTTTTCCGGTGGCTGGTTCCACTCCGGCGATTTGGTTTCCCAGGACGAAGACGGCTTCATCCGGGTGGTCGACCGCAAAAAGGACATGATCATCAGCGGCGGCGAGAACATCTATTGCGCCGAACTGGAGAATGCGATCTCCGCGCATCCATCGGTACGGGAGGTCGCCGTGATCGGCCGGGCCGACGAGCGCTGGGGCCAGGTGCCGGTCGTGTTCGTCACCACCCCGCCGGACACCGCACCGTCCTTGGCGGAACTGAACGAATTCCTCGACGGCAGGCTCGCGTCCTTCAAAATGCCCAAGGACCTCGTGGTGGTCCCCGAACTCCCGCGCAACGCGGGCGGGAAAGTGGTCAAGGGTTCGCTTCGCGACCTGGACGGGAAACGCGCACATCACTAGCGAATCACTCATCGGATGCCTACCAAGGAAGTTAGGTCAGTAAATGAGCGATCTCAGCAGGAGGAATGTTCTGTCCCTCGGTGTCGCCCTGGGGCTGGTCGGCGCGGCGAGCGTGGCACCGGCCTGGGGTGCGACACAGACCGGCTCGGCCGCCGACCCGTGGTGGGTCTGGGACGACGAAATCGACCGCATCATGGCGAGGGTCCTCGAAGCGGGCCAGGTTCCGGCGGTCAACACCGCGATGGGATCCTGGGTGGACAACAACGATCCGCTGCCCGGTGGCCTGCCCGCCGATCTGGCGGGCCACCTCCAGCGCGTCCACAAGCTCCCGTCCTGGGCCGACCCCGCGAAGCTGCGCCGCGCGGCCGATTTCAACCGGCGCAAGGACACGTACCTGTTCATGCTGTACGGGCTCGGCAGCGGCATCATGAGCACCGTCATCCCGCGTGAGGCCAAATCGGTCTACTGGTCCGCGGGCGGGGCCGACATGCAGGACCGCGCGGCCAAGACGTTCACCTTCGGCTACGACCTGAGCGACCTCAACGCTTTCGAGCCCGACGGCCAGTTCGTGGTCACCGCCAACAAGACCCGGCTCGTGCACGCCGCGGTGCGGCATCTGCTGCCGCAGTCGGCGCACTGGAAGGCCGTCGCGGACGAGCGGATCCCGATCAGCAACGGCGACATCCTGGTCACCTTCCACAGCCTCGGCACCTACGTGCACCGGAAGCTGCGCGAGTGGAAGGTGCCGATGTCGGCCGCCGACGAGGAGGCCTTCCTCCACATGTGGCAGGTCGCCATCCACCTGCTCGGCGTGCGGGAGGAGTTCATCCCGAAGACGTGGGCCGCCGCGCACGCGCAGTCGGCACAGGTGCTCACTCCCATCCTTTCCCCGTCACACGAAGGAAAAGAGCTGGCCGAAGAGCTGCTCGGGCTGACCGCGCAGATCGATCTGGGCGTCACTCGCGGATTCCTCAACGAATTCGTGCGCTACGTGCTGAGCGACGCGATCGGCGACTGGCTCGGCCTGCGCCGCGATTACGCGTCCGCCGCCCTCATCCGCACCGCGTGGCCCGCCTACATCGCCTTCCGCGAGGGCTTGATCCCCGTCATGCCCGCCGGCTTCTTCATGTTCGACCAGCTGGTGCGCGCGCTGGCGATGTTGTTCCTCAACAAGGGCACCTCGCCGACGACCACCCCCATCACGATCCCCACCGGGAACCGGCCGGGAGCCTGACCGCACCGCCGCCTCGTGAGTGGTAAGGACGGTTCTAACCGTTCTTACCACTCACGAGCCAGAAACCCTGCTCGACATGACAATTTTCCGCGTCTCAGTAGTTTCCACGACGCGCGCCCCGACGGGATCCCGCTATATCTGGGAATCCGTTCCGGCCTCGGAACGGTTCTCCCGAGAGGACATGCGCGATGAAGCGTGGATCACAGTGGGGCGCCGCGGTTCTCAGTGCGGTGACCGCACTTGTCGTGGCGGCGGTACCGGCCGCCGCCGAAGAGAGTCCCTATGCCCGCGGCCCGGCGCCGACGAAAGCCAGTATCGAAGCGGATCGTGGCTCGTTCCAGACCGCCACCGAGAAAGTCCCGGCCGGGCAGGGTTTCGGAGGCGGGACGATCCACTACCCGACCGACACCGCCCAGGGCACGTTCGGCGCGATCGCGATCGCGCCCGGCTTCCTGGAGTCGGAGGCGGCGATCGCCTGGTACGGCCCGCGGCTGGCTTCCCAGGGTTTCGTCGTCATCACGTTCTCGACCAAGAGCACCTGGGACACCCCGGACAAGCGCTCCGACCAGCTGCTCGCGGCGCTGCGTTACGTCACCGACTCGAGCCAGGCCAAGAGCCGCGTCGACCGGGACAGGCTGGCCGTCATGGGGCATTCGATGGGCGGCGGCGGGGCGTTGATCGCGTCGCAGAAGGCGCCCACGTTGAAGGCGGCCATCCCGCTGACGGGCTGGAATCCGAACACGACGTTCTCCGACCTGAAGGTTCCCACCTTCGTCGTCAGTGCCCAGAACGACTTCATCGCCCCGGACGGCTCCCACTCCCGGCCGTTCTACCAAAGCCTTCCCGCGTCGCTGGACAAGGCGTACATGCTGCTGGCCGGGGCAGGCCACATGGCGCCCACGAACCCGAACGTGACCATCGCGAAGTACAGCCTTTCGTGGCTGAAACGCTTCGTGGACCACGACACCAGGTACGACCAGTTCCTGTGCCCGCTTCCGGCGAACGACCCGAAGATCGCCGTATACCAGGGAACCTGCCCGATCGGCTGACCCTCCGTCCCGCGGCCGCTGTGCTCCCCCGAGGTCACAGCGGCCCGCGGGCGGCGTCACGCTGCTCGACCCAGACGGCCAGCTGGGTCCGGTTGACGAAGTCGAGCTTGTGCGAGATGTGCTGCAGATGCGTCTCCACCGTGCGCCGGGCGATGACCAGCCTCGCCGCGATCTCCCGGTTGCTCAGCCCGGCCGCCACGAGCCGCGCGATCTCCGATTCGCGGGGCGTCAGCGGCGCGAGCATGGCCGGTTCGCCTATCGGCACGGACGGCGGACCGCTCAAGGCGTCATGTGGGTTCCGCCGCCGCCCCTCGGCGAACGCGGCCTGGAACCGCCCCTCCCCCAAGGCATCCCGGGTGGCCTGGTGGAACATCCGGTGGCTCATGGTGACGGCCACGTCGGGTTCGGCACCGCAGCGGTCCCAAAGCGTGGCGGCCGTCCCGAACAGTTCCGCCGCACGCACCCAATCCTCGCGCCGTGCGGCCACCCAGGCCAGGCCGTCCACCCGGTATGCCGCGGACAGCACGTCGGAGGCGCGGAGGTCGATCTCCAGCGCGGCGCGGATGCAGCGTTCCCCTTCGTCGAGGTCTCCGCCGAAACAGACCTCGGCGACCCCCAGTCCGAACAAGGCCATGGAGCGATACCGGTGCTCCCCCGCTTCCTCGCACAGACGGCGCATCGAGCCCAGCAGCGCCCGCGCTCCCGGAAGATCCCCTCGATAGGCCAGGGCGACCCCCTGGATGAACATCGGGTGCATCTGACGTCGTACGTCGCCTCGCTCACCGAACAGCCGCACGGCCTCAGCCGCACGGAACATGCTGTTCGGTTCGGTCGACAGCATTCTCACGAAGGCACTCGCGTGTGCGATGTAGGGAGCCGCGTCTTCGTCCTCAATCGCCTCGGCGGCGGCCAGCCGCCGCCGGGCACGCGGCAGGTCCGCGTGCAGCGCGGCGCACAGGGCCGCGATCGCCAGCCCCCTGGCCCGCCCCTGGGTCTCCGGCGGTGCCACGTCGAGCGCGCGATCGATCCAGTCCCGCAGTTCCCAAGCCGCACCGCGGGCCACCCAGTATTCGATCGTGCCGGTGGCCATCTCCAGCGCCACCGAGCTTTCACCGGGAGCGCGAAGCGACCACGACAACGCTTCCCGGATGTCGGCGTGGGCGGCCATCAGGCGCTCGTAGGCCTCGTCCTGTCCCGGCCCGAACCAGGCGTCGGCGGCCTGGGCGATAAGCCGGGCATAGTGGTCACGGTGCTTCCTCGCCACGGTGAGCTCATCGCCGGAAGCGGCGAGCCGCCGTCCGCCGTATTCGCGGAGGAGCCGGAGCATCCGGTAGTGGACCTTGTCCGTGCCGTCGATCCGGGCCAGCACCGACTTGTCGACCAAACCGTCCACCGCGTCCAGTACGGCCAGGGAGCCCAGACCGCCGTCCTCGGCACAGACGGCCTCGACTGCGGACAGCTCGAACTGCCCCGCGAACACCGAACAGCGTGCCCAGACGAGCCGCTCGGTCTCGGTGCAGAGGGAGTGACTCCACTCGATCGTGGCGCGAAGCGTCCGATGCCGCTCGACGGGCATCCGGAGGCCGCTGGCCAGCACCGCCGAGTTCTTCTCGACCCGATCGGCGATCTGCGACGGCGACAAGGCACGGATCCGGGCCGCCGCCAGTTCGATCGCCAGCGGCAATCCGTCGAGGCCACGGCAGAGGCGCACGACATCCGCGACATTGCCTTCGGTGACCTCGAACGCGGGCAGGACGTTGGCGGCACGCTCCGCGAACAGCCGTACCGCGCCGAACGTGAGCGCCGCTTCGGCTGTGGTGATCTCGTCGTCGGGCACGGCCAAGGGCGGGAGCGTCAGAACCTGCTCACCGGCGAGCCCCAGAGAGCAGCGGCTGGTGGCCAGGACCACGAGGTCCCGGCAGTCGCGCAGCAACGCCGTCACCAGGCCCACACTGCCGTCGCGGAGATGCTCGCAGTTGTCCAGCAACAGCAACGACCGCCGGGGACGCAGATACGCGACGACGGCGTCCAGGTCGGTGTGGCCCGCCTTGTCGTGCAGGCCGAGGCTGTCGGCGACCGCACGCGGGACGAGCCGTTCGTCTCGCAACTCTCCCAGCCCGGCGACGGCGACGCCGCCGGGGAAGTCCCGGGTGAGCGAACTGGCCACCTGAGCGGCCAACCGGGTCTTGCCCACCCCGCCGGCGCCGGTCAAGGTCACCAGACGCCCCACGCCGAGCAGCCGCCGGACCTCGTTTTCGTCTTCCGCACGGCCGACGTAACTCGTCAGGGGCCGCCGCCGGACGTCACTGTCGCTCGTCATTGTCGTCATCACCCGCCGAACCGTTGATCCCTATCGAAGCATGTCCCGCCGGGAGGCGTGGGCTGTTCACACCACAGTCCGGACCCTGCCGCATAATGCCGCGGCGACGACCTGACACTTGGGGGCAGTCCATGACCGACCGGCCGGCCATCGCCAGGGAGCAGGTCGAACGCGTGCTCGGCCCGAAGGTCGCGAAACGACTCGGCGCGTTCGACGACGGGACCCTTTACGTCTCGGCAGGCGGGTGGGCCGAGTTGCTGGCCTGGCTCGTGGACTTCGCCGTCTACCTGCTTGGCGCGGGAGCCGGTTTCGTCGTGTTCGCGGTCGCCACCCGGAACAGTGCGATCCCCGACAGCGCGGCGCTGCTGACCCTGCTCGGCCTGCTGATCGGTATCCCGGTGCTCTACGGCCTGTTCTTCGGCGGCGGCCGCGTCCTCGGCGCCGCGCTCACCGGGACCCGGCTCGTCCGGATCAAGGACGGCGGGCGGATCGGCGCGGCGGCCTGCTGGGCCATGCTCGTGCGCACCCTGCTGTTCCCCCTCCTGCTCGTCGCGATGGTGCTGGCCGGATCGGGCGGCGTCGGTTCGGTCAGGAGGGTCAGCATCGACGAAGAGGCCACACGGCGGCTCCGTAGCCGCTAGGCGGTGTCCCACTCCGGCGCGTCGACGAAGTGGACGTCGTATCGCTCGTGAAGGCGCTCGACCTCCTCCGGTGTGACGTTGCCGCGAAGGATTTCGGGCAGGACGCGGAAATAACCGAACCGGTCGACACCCGGCGCCAGCGTGATGAGGACGTCCGCGGCCCGCTCCGGCGGCGCGGCGAACGCGTGCCGCACCCCCGGCGGGATCACCACGTATCCACCGCGCTCGATCGTGACCGTTTCCGCGCCGACCAACATGCGCAGTGCTCCTTCCAGCACGTAGAAGGCTTCCGCGGATTTCTTGTGACAGTGCGGTTTCGTGCCGGGTTCACCGGCTCGGAGCGACAACCGGTTGGCACCGAGAAACCCGCCCGTGTGCTCGCCGTCGGCCAGCAACCACAACGCGGGCTTCTCGATGACCTCCGCGTCCTTCTCCTGCATCACCCAGGCTTCGTTCGCCATCGCGTTCCCCATCTAGTTGAAGTCTTCAACCAAACCTAGACCGAAGTGGTTGAAGCCGTCAACTGTTACGGTGTGTGCCGTGACCGACTGGCTCGACACGGAACAGCAGCGCGACTGGCGGGCGTTCATCGAAGGCTCCGTGCGCTTCATCGACCTGCTCGACCGGCGGCTGCGGGAGGAGCACGGCCTTTCCCTGGCCGAGTACGAACTCCTGGTGCGGCTGTCCGAAGCCACCGGCCGGTCGATGCGCATGGCCGACCTCGCGAAATCGGCGTACTACTCGCGCAGCCGGCTGTCGCACCGCGTCAGCGGGCTGGAGACCCGCAGGCTGGTCCGGCGGGAATCGGCCGCCGACGACGGCCGTGGTGTGCGGGCGCGGCTCACCGGCAAGGGGTACGAGACGCTGCTGCGCGCGGCGCCGGACAATCTCCGCACCGTTCGCGAACACTTCGTGGACGTGATCGCGCCGGAAGACCTCCAGGCCGTCGGCCGCGCCATGCGCGCCGTCGCCGCGCGACTCGATCAGTGACGCGTCGCCGAAGGAAGCTCACCGAACCGCGTGCGGTACTCACCCGCGAACCGGCCGAGATGGGTCATGCCCCAGCGGTGGGCTATGTCGCCGATCAGGTCGCCGGTCGTCAGGATGTCGTGGCGGATCCGGTCCAGCCGGAGGTCGCGGACGTAGCCCATCGGTGTCGTCCCGAGTTTCTCCCGGAACGTGTCGCCGGGCGCTGAAGGCCTTTGTGGACCGCCGCCGGGAACGCTACGCGCTCCTGGTCGAGACCTCGGTCACGATCGCCGCCCTCGAGCAGGAGCAGCGGCATCGCGACGCGTATCCGCTCATCGAGGCATGTCACCGGCGGATGGCGCGACCGGCGTGATGCCCGTCTTGGCGGCAACCGGTAATGTCCGGATCATGAGCGACGCGCCGCCGACCCCTTCCGAGGCCTTCGACCTTCTGCTCTCCGGTAACCGGCGCTTCGTCGCCGGAACCCCGGAACCCCGGAACACCCGAACCAGGACGCGGTACGCCGCGCCGAAACCGCTCCTGAACAGAGCCCCTTCGCCGTCCTCTTCGGCTGTTCCGACTCGCGACTGGCCGCCGAGATCATCTTCGACCGCGGGCTGGGCGACCTGTTCGTCGTCCGCACCGCCGGCCACGTCGCCGGTTCGGAGGTGCTGGGCAGCATCGAGTACGCCGTCAGCATCCTCAAGGCTCCCCTGGTCGTCGTCCTCGGCCACGACTCCTGCGGCGCCGTCGCCGCGACCCGCGCGGCGCTGACCGACGGACTCGGCACCAACAGCTTCGTCCGCGACGTCGTCGAGCGGGTCACCCCGAGCGTCCTCGCCGCCCAGGCCGCCGGGCTCACCGACAACGACGACATCATCGACGAGCACATCCGCCACACCGTCGACCTCCTCGTCGACCGCTCCAGGCTGCTCGCCGACAAGATCGAGGCAGGCGAGACCGCCGTCGCCGGGCTGTCGTACCACCTGGCCGACGGCAACGCGCGGGTCGTCACCACCCGTGGGTTGAGCTAGGTCGGCAGGAGCGCTCCCGCTAGCGCGAGGACGGTTCCGGCACCGGCCGCGACCAATATCGTGGTCACCACTCCACGCCGTAACACGAACAGCAGGACCCCGGCACCGGCGAGTACGGCGTACTGCCATGCCTGGGTCAGGCTGAGCGCGAGCGGGATCGCCGAGCCGAGGATGGCGCCGACGGCGGCCGGGCCGGCGCCGTCGAGGAACGCCCGCACGTTCGGGTTGCCGCGTAGCCGGTCGAAGTGCTTGGCACCGAAGAGTATGAAGAGGAACGACGGGGCGAAGGCGACCAGCGAGGCGAGGATGCCGCCGGTGAGCCCTGCCGCCGCGTAGCCGACGACGGCGACGGTCTGCACCACCGGGCCCGGGGTGACCTGTCCGAGCGCGACCGCGTTCAGGAACTCGCCCGCGGTCATCCAGTGGTAGGTGTTCACCGCGTCGTCCTGCATGAGCGGGATGATCACGAAACCGCCGCCGTAGGACAGCATCCCGACCTTGAGCGCCACCCACGCCACCGACGCGAAGACGCCGACGCCCGCTGCCGCGGCGGCCAAGGATTGGACGGGGACGGCGAACAGGGCGGCGGTGGACTCGCCGCGGCGTGAGCGGTTCACGGTCAGCTCGATCAGGCCGCAGCCCAGCAGGACGAGCACCAGCCACGGACCGAGCAAGGCGGCCGACGCGACACCCGCGACGACGTACAGAGCCCAGCGAACGCGCCCCGTCGTGGCCGCACGCCGCCACCCCGCCGGGATCAGGCCGACACCCGCGTGCACCGCGACGGCGGCGACCGCCGCACCCGCTCCCGCGCCGGCGCCACGGACCCACGCCGGCGGCGACCCGGTGAGGAACAGTGCGGCCAGCGCCAAGATCACGATGAGACCGGGCACGATGAACGCCGCGCCGCCGATGAGCGCCCCCGCGCGGCCGCGCACCCGCCACGCCGTGAAGATCGCCAGCTGGGTCGAAGCCGGGCCGGGCAACAGGTTGCAGGCGGCGATCGCGTCCTCGAACTCCTGATCCGAGAGCCAGCCCCGGCGCTGCACGCACAGCTTGCGGAGCAGGGCGATATGGGTGGGCGGACCGCCGAAACCGATGCAGCCGATCCGGCCCCATTCCCGCAGGACGGTTCCCAGGCCAGGTGTGGCGACGGCGTCCTGAGTGGACTCGTCCGGCATCGCGGGCTCCTGCTCGCCGTGCGGGGTCAACGGGCCGCGGGCTGGAACAGTTCGACCGGATTGCCCGCCGGGTCGTCGAACACGATCTGGCGGCCGCCCAGACCGGTCACGACGTCACTGCGGAACCGGACGCCCGCCGCACGCAGCCTGGCGACTTCGGTGTCGATGTCGCCGACGACGAGATGGATGCGGTTCCAGCCGCCCGGCACCGGTTTCGTGCCGTCCGGCATCGGACGGCCCGCCGAACTCTCCGGACCGCTGAGCAGCAGCCGGAGATTCCCGCGCACCACGTCCGCGAACGCGGGCAGCACACTCGAGCGCACGGTGAAATCCAGGTGCCCGGTGTAGAACTCGACGGCCGCCGCGACGTCGTCGACCAGGTAACGCACACTCGCCAGATCCGAAGTCATGTCCACTTCACCTCATCGTTCAGGTTCTTCAGCTGGGCGGTCAGGAACCCGATCCGCCGGTCCAGTTCGGCGGCGAGGCGACGGAACGCCGGATAGGTCTCGCCCGCGTCGTCGATTTCCCGCGCCGGGTCCGGCAGACTCCAGTGGACGACGCGCGGATGCCCGGGGAACTCCGGGCAGACCTCGCGGACCCGGTCGCAAAGGCTGATCACCCAATGGAATCGCCTGTTCCGTAGACCGTCCACATGGGACGGCTCGTGGTCGAGGGCGATACCGCGCTCGGCCATGGCGCGCACGGCGTCCGGATGCAGCGGTTTCGGATGGCTGCCCGCACTCGCCACCTCGACCGTCGAACCGGCCCGGTGCCGCAGCAGCGCCTCGGCCATCGGGGACCGTCCGCTGTTGCCGGTGCACACGAAGAGCACCTTGAGCCGGGAACCGGCGGTCGGGTCCGCCGGATTCGGCACGAGTGCGGGATGCAGCGAACTCCCCGCCTCGGCGAGCGCGTCCGCGCACCGCCCCAGATCGAGGTGGTAGTAGGTGTCACGACCGTCGAAACTGCTTCTCCGCGCCCTGACCAGCTCCGCCGCTCGCAGCTTGCGCAGGTGATAGGACACCAGGTTCTGCGGCTGCCCGACCAGTTCCACCAGTTCGCGCACCCGGCGGTCGCCGTGGGACAACTCGCGCAGCAGCCGCCAGCGCAGCGGATCACTCGCCAGCCGCACGAACGGCGGCGGCTCGGACATCTCAACGGTCGCCACGTGCCCAAGTTACATCAATACAGGTTGATATATCTAGACCTCGGCGCCCGGGAACGTTATCGTCGCGTGGTGCCGTCTCCCGAGATCGTGGAGTTGTCATGACCGCAGACCCGCCTCACCTGCCACCCAGCGACGAAAACCTCGAGAAACTGATCGACGCGCTGACCGAACGCTTCCCCGCCGGCCGCGAGGAGGTCGAAGCGATCGTCCACCGGCACTTCACCGAGCTCAGTTCCCACGCCCCGGTGGACGCGTACCTCCTCCAGCTGACCGAAGGCAAGACCGCGGACGAACTTCGCGCCCGCTATCCGGCGCATTGAGCTTCCGCACCAGGATGGGGTGCTCGACTGAAGGCGCCGCCGGTACGCGGGTGGCCGTTTCGCCTGACTGGACGGACGTCACGCGTGTCGCCGGCGCTGGGTCTCGTGAGTGGCAAGGACGGTTCTAACCGTCCTTACCGCTCACGACAGCGCTCCCTCCTCGAGGAGTGTCCCTTGTGGACAGTCGAGAAGACAGCGCCGGGCATCTTTCGGCGAGAACGACGTCAGACGGCGCGACGGGCACGTGACAGGGCAAGCCAGCCGAGGATCGCGGCGAGCGACCCGATCACCAGCGCGACGAAACCGCCGACGATTCCGTAGCCGGTGCCGGGCCCGCCCTCGGCGGCGGCCACGACGAAACCACCGCCCGCCATGCCGGACAGCCCCGCCGTCAGTGCCACGATGGCCGCGCGCCGGGTGGTGCCGGAGCGGAGACGGGCGAGGGCGAACCCTCCGGCGATCACCCCGATCACCCCCGCCAGCGCGGCCACCAAGGACCAGAGACGCCCGGGAGTCAGGTAGGCGGCGGCGAGCGGCTCGGACAGCAGATGGACCGACATGGGGCATTCCTTCGTTCGATGGCCGGATGTCCCTTGATGGTGTCCGCCGGGGCCGCCGAGGGCGTCCGGTGAACGCAGGCAATCCGGGCTGCCGCCGATGCGGCAGGAACGCCGGGACTACCGCGTGCGCGGTAGACCGCGGATGGTCCGCGTGGAGGAGTCGCCAGGGCGGGGAGCTGGCTAGGGTGCACGCATGAGCAGGGTGTGGGACTGGGTGATCGCCGCCGGGGTGACGGCGGTCCTGCTCGTCACGGGGCTGTCCGGTGTGGACTCCACGACGAGCTTCGACCCGCTGGGCCACGTGGTGCTGGTCGCCAGTGGCCTGGCGCTCGTCGCCCACCGCCGGGCGCCGGTCACGGTGCTGGCCGTGACCGGGGTGTGCGCCTTGGGATACCAGGCCCTCGGCTTCGATGTTCCTGTCGTCGCTTACCTGGTCGCGGTCTACGCCGCCGTCCGGGCCGGTCACCGGGTCGTCGCCGTCGCGGGATCGCTGCTCATGGTCGCCGCGCTCCCGCTCGTCCTCCTGGCCTCCGCCAACGCCGTCACCGTGAGCGAGGCACTCGCACAGAGCCGGGACGCGCTTCAGCTGGCCTGGCTGATCGCCGCCGGAGCGGCGGGTGAGGCGATGCGCCAGGCAGAACGCCGGGCCGACGAGGCCGAACGCACCCGCGAAGAGACTGCGCGGCGCCGGGCCGACGAGGAACGCCTGCACATCGCGCGGGAGCTGCACGATTCGCTCACCCACCAGATCTCCGTCATCAAGGTGCAGGCCGAAGTCGCCGTCCACCTGGCGACCAAACGGGGTGAGCCGGTGCCGGAATCCTTGCTGGCGATCCGGGAAGCCGGTCGTGAGGCGTCCCGGGAACTGCGGGCGACCCTGGAAGCCCTGCGTGACGAGGGAACGAATCCGCCGCACGGGCTCGACCGGATCCCCGACCTGGTGGAACGCGCGAAGGCGACCGGCCTGGACGCGACGCTCGTCGTCGAAGGGCGGCGGCACGACCTGCCCGTGGCGGTGGACCGCACCGCGTACCGGATCGTCCAGGAATCGCTGACCAACATCGCCCGGCACGCCGCGGCCACGACCGCGTCCGTCCGGATCGACCACCGCCCCGGCGCTCTCGCCATCCGGGTCGACGACGACGGCGGGGCCGCTCCGGACACCGCACCGGTGCCCGGCGTCGGACTGCTGGGGATGCGTGAACGGGTCACCGCCCTGGGCGGCAGTCTCCACGCCGGACCGCGAAACTCGGGCGGTTTCTCCGTCCGGGCCGAACTGCCCGTTGAGCGAACCGCATGATCCGTGTCCTGCTGGTCGACGATCAGCCGCTTCTCCGCAGCGGCTTCCGCGCGCTGCTCGACATCGAGGAGGACATCGAGGTCGTGGCCGAAGCCTCCGACGGGAGCGACGGCGTGGCGCTCGCCAGGAAGCACCTGCCCGACATCGCGCTCATCGACATCCAGATGCCCGTCGTCGACGGCATCGAGGCGACCCGGCGCATCGCCGCCGATCCGGCCCTGTCCGGCGTGCACGTCGTCATCCTGACCAACTACGGCCTGGACGAGTACGTCTTCGACGCGCTGCGGGCGGGTGCGGCGGGATTCCTGGTCAAGGACATCGAACCCGAAGACTTCCTGCACGCCGTCCGCGTGGCCGCACGCGGCGACGCGCTGCTCGCGCCATCGATCACCCGCAAGCTGATCGACCGGTACGTCACCCTGCCACCGGGCGCCGGCACGGGCACGGGGCTGAAGGAGCTGACCAACCGCGAACGCGAAGCCGTCACCCTGGTCGCTCGGGGCCTGTCCAACGACGAAATCGCCGACCGCATGGTGATCAGCCCGCTGACCGCGAAGACCCACGTCAACCGTGCCATGACCAAACTCCACGCCCGCGACCGCGCGCAGCTCGTCGTGCTCGCCTACGAATCCGGCCTGGTAGTGCCAGGCGACCCGGCTCCGGGCTAGCCCGATCAGGGCCAGCTGCCCGAGCCTCCCCGGGCGGACCGGACCGCTTTGCCGGTGCCGCGCGGAAAACCGTGTTTGCCGAGACGGACCTCGGCCAGTTCGTCCGCGCTGGTCATCGTGAAGAACAGCGCGAGGAACAGGCTCAGCACGAGCACGCCCAGCACCGGCGCCACCGGCAACGGCGTCAGCGTCACCAGGAGCACGAACGCGGCCACGAGCCACGGCAGCGCCTCAAAACAGATCCGGACGGCGAAGCGCAGCAGCCACGTGCGCGCCGTCGCGTCGTGCAGGACCCAGTCCCGGTATCGCTCGGGCAGCCGCCGTCCGTAGACGTACTGCATCCAGCGGAGGGGACCTGGTCGTTCCATACGGATCACCTGCTGGGGATTACCCCTTTCGCCTCGATTCATGTACGTGGCCGTGATTGCCGGAGAACCGAGCCGGGTAGCCCATCGACATGGCTGACGCGCGCACCACGGCCCGCTCGTTCGCCAGGACTACGCCGTCGGCCCCCGGCCGGCTCGAAGCCGTCCTCGCCGGTGGCCGGATCCCTTTGCTCGCCGAGAAATGAACACCGAACCGGAGGAGGAAGCCCCGATGGCCACCTGCGAAGTCTGCGGAAACGACTACGAGAAGACGTTCGAGATCCAGACCGTCGAAGGAGCGAGGCATACCTTCGACTCCTTCGAATGCGCGATCCACCAGCTGGCGCCGATCTGCGAACACTGCGGATGCCGAGTCATCGGGCACGGAATCCAGGTGGAGGACCGATTCTTCTGCTGCGCCCACTGCGCGCGGGAAAGCGCGGTCGCCGGCGGGGAGAAGGCACGCGACGCCGTCGCCACGTCCTGAGCATCACGTCGCTCGCGTTACAAGGGCTCCTCGGGGGGCGTGGCGAAACCGAGCCAGGGTATGCGGCAGGGCCACCGCCCGCCCTCCGAGGAGACAACGGTGGTGAGGTCGGGCAGACCCTCGTGTGCATGTTCTGCCGTCCTCATCGCGCGGACCAGGCCAGCCGCGAGGAACGCGACGGCACCGGCGCGCGCTGAAATCAGACCGCGAACCTCAGGATCGCGCCGACGCCCTCGGCCAGGCCCTCACCGCTGACGGGGACGAGATCCGCGCCTTCGGCCAGCACGGCCGCCGGCAGCGCTTCGTCCGCCCGACACCGCGTGAGAGCTTCCGCGCCGGTCCCCGAAAGTTCGAGATCCTCCTTCGTGGTCGCGACCTGCGTCGGGTCGCCCGCGACCCAGACGAGCCGGTCGGCCAGCGACTCGCCGTCGATCAGCAGCGTCTCGACGGCGGCCGACCGCAGGGCCGCCGTCGTTCGCGCGAGCCCGTCCACCGCCAGCCCGCCGTCGCGCCCCTGTTCGGCGCGGAACCGGTCGATCACGTCCTGGCGACGGCGTTCCGCGTGCTCCGCCAGCACCCGCCGCACCTCGGCTTCGAGCGCCTCGGGTGCGCTCCCGTCCGCCCGGCCGCCTTGTTCGAGCTCGACGACCTTCTCCGTCCCCCGCGGCGGGAGTTCGTCACGCACCAGTGCGCGCGCCTGCACCTCGCCCGCGAGCACCAGGACCTCGGCGCCGACGGCGTCGGCGAGCTTGACCGCCTCCCGCGCGACCTCCGCGGCGTTGCGTTCGGCGACGGCCTCCACGCGATGCTGGATGTTCCAGTAGGCCGAGCCACCGCCGCGCACCTTGTGCACCGGGTGGTCCTCGCCCTCGACGGTCCGCTCCTCGGCGCCGTCCTCGCCGACCGCGAACAGATCGGCGCCCGTCTTGTCCACGACCACCACCACATGCGGCACGACCGCCGGGGAAAGCCGCAGAAGCGGGAGCAGATACGGCTGCGGCGCGACCCGGACGACCTCACGGAGCGGCGGCTCCACGAGCTCCTCGTCGAGCACGATCTCCCCGCCCTCGGCGACCAGGGCACGCCCGGTCCTGCCTTCGGATGGCGGCGCGGCAGTCACGGCCGCGTCGAGCGCGCTGAGTGTCCGCTCCTCGGCGCCTTCGTCGGCCAGCTGCTTGCGGATCGACCGCCAGCGCAGGTCCAGTCGCGCGGCGGCGTCCTCGGTGTCGTGCGAGTTGTCGAAATAGACCGACGCGAACGGTCCTTCGCGCACGGTGACCTGCCGGAGCGTTGAAGTGTGCACGGTATCTCCTGTCTCGTCGGATCCGCTTTCGATCTTCGGGTACCCGGGAGAGGGCCGGTGAATCATGGCTCCGGCGTCGGGCTGGGTGCCCGCGCGGCGTTCGGTGAGGGTGTGTGGAAACAGGGACGTCAAGGTCGGAAAGCTGACCTGTCCGTGAAGGCCTCCTTGCCTACCCTGAAGGTAGTGAAGGAGGCCTTCACTACCTCCGGACATCTGCGCGAATTGTTCTTTCCGTCACAAGGGGGTCTGCCCGTAGAATGGGGCGATGTCGGGGGACGAGCCAAAGAAAACCGATGACGAGCCGGACTACAAGAAGTGGGGCGTCATCGTCGGCACGATCAGCGGGGTTTTCGCCATTCTGGCGGCCGTCAATACGCTGACCGGGTTCAATCCGTTGAAGGGCCTCGCGCCCGCCCCTGCCAGCCAGACGTCGGCTTCACGGCCGCTCGCCGCGGCCACGAGCGTGCCGCGGACCACCGTGTCGCGGCCGATCCGGGAACCGGCGCGGACCACGGAGGAGGCGCCCGCCACCCGGGCCGCCAGGACGACGCCACCGGCACGGCCCGATTTCCAGGTCCGCTCATCGCAGTGGAACGGACCGTGCAACGACAACGCCTGCTCGATGAGCGCCGTCTTCCGCAACAACGGCGGCACGGGTTCCGGAACCGCGACGTTCTTCGTGCTGTGGCCGGACAAGTTCAGCTATCTCGCGCAGTGTTCCGTCGTACTTCCCAGAACGGGCGAGAACGATTTCACCAGCGCCGGATGCGTCGCGAGCAGCGCACAGCTTCAGCACTACTTCCGCACACATCGCGGCGGAACCGTACGCCTGTACGTCAAGGCCGAAAGCTGACCGGTCCGTGAAGGCCTCCTTGCCTACCCTGAAGGTAGTGAAGGAGGCCTTCACGGACATCACGGCCGGCTAGGACGTCTTCGGCGTCGCACGCACGCCGTAGTGCATGTACTGCTCCCCGGTCGGCAGCGTGTAGAAGGTGACCGGCATCCACGTCCGCGTCCCGGGCTCTCGGCAGAGGAAAAGCGAGTCGGTCACCGGGACCAGATCGAACTCCTGCGTCTTCTCCGCCAGGAGTTCGGCGAGCGGTCCGGTGGCGGTCTGCCGCAGCCGCAGCCCCTCCTCCGCCGCCAGCACGTCCATCCGCGCGCCTGCCCGTTCGTAGCCGCCCACATGCCTCGATCCGTCGACGGTGACCGGAGTCGCGGGCGGTTCGAGCGGCCGCGGCATCGCGACGTCGGCGAGTTCGGCGACGATCTCCCGGTACAGCTCGACGTACAGGTCCCGGGTGTTGCCCCCGTTGGTGAGCAGCGTGATGGCGAGCCCCTGGTCGGGCAGGAGCCGGAGGAACGCCGACTGGCCGATCGTGTTGCCGTCGTGGCCGATGACGCGCTGCCCGCTCCAGGTGTCACGGATCCAGCCGAGCCCCCAGGAGTCGCCGAGCGAATGCTTGTCGGGGATGTCGGTCTGCTTCTCGGCCATCGCGGTGGCCGAGTCCGTCGTCAGGATCCGTTCCCCCGCCGGGGTCAGCCCGCCGGTGAGGTGCAGCCGTGCGAAGCCGAGCACGTCCTTCGCGGTGGCGGTGATCAGCCCGGCGGGCCCCATGCTCCGGGGCAGTCCCCAGACGGGCGCCGGCGCCGGATCCTCGTCTCCGTTGGCGACGTGACCGACGGCCGCCCGGAAGAGCAAGGCCTCCTCGGGAAGGGTCACGGTGTGGGTGAGACCGAGTGGGGCGAACAGTTTCTCGCGCATCGCCGCGTCCCAGGTCAGCCCGGTGAGCTTCTCGATCACCCGGCCCATGACCACGAAACCCGAGTTGCAGTAGGAGAACGTCTCGCCGAGAGGATGGTTCTGCGCGGCCTGGTCGAGGATTTCGACGTAGCGTTCGAGACAGTCGTCGCCGCGGCCGGTGTCGGTGAAGACGTCGCCGTCGATACCGCTGGTGTGCGTCAGCAGGTGCCGCATGGTGACTTTCCCGGCCACACCGGGATCGGCCAGCCGCAGTTCCGGCAGGACGTCCGCGATCGGCGCGTCCAGTTCGAGGAGACCTTCGTCGACCAGCCGCATCACCACGGTCGCGGTCCACACCTTGGAGATCGAGCCGATCTGGAACACCGAGTCGTCAGTGACCTCGACCCCCGTCTTCGTGTTCAGCACGCCGTGGGAGGCGAGCACCTCGGTGTCATCACCGATCCGGGCGATGCCGAGCGCCGCGCCGGGAACGCGGTGCTTGCGGGCCAGTTCGGCCAGCCGTCGCCGCCAGTGCGCCGCCTCGATCGGCACCCGTGAAGGCCCGTCGGCCGGCGCCGTGTGCTGCTCGACCCAGCCGAGCACACGCCGGTTGAAATCGAGCCGGTGCGACGGCGGCCCGTCGAGGATGAACAGGTGCGAGGCGTCCGGGTACAGCACCAGCCTGCACGGGACGCCCCGTGCGCGCAGGGCACCGAACCATTGCTCGGCCTGCCCGACCGGGCACCGGTCGTCCTTCGCGCCCTGGATGACGAGCGTGGGCGTTCGCACCCGCTCGACCTGGGCGAACGGCGAGAACCGCTCGTTGGCCTTGTCCCACGCCGGCCCACCGAGTTCGCCGACGGCGAGGTAGTGCCCGGCGTCGGACGTGCCGCCCATGCTGGTCAGGTCGCTGACCACCCCACCGGCGACGGCGGCGGCGAAACGGCTGTCGCGGCTGGTCAGGTAACAGGTCATGAAGCCGCCGTAGCTGTAACCCGCCACGGCCAGCCGGTCGGCGTCGGCGATCCCTTCGGCGACAAGGTGATCCAACGGTTCGAGGAAGTCCGCCGCGTCGGCGACACCCCATCCGCCGACGGCGGCGGTGTAGAAGTCCTCGCCGTAGCCGTCGCTGCCCCGCGGGTTGATCAGCAGTACCGCCCAGCCCCGCGCGACGAGCGCCTGGTGATAGAGATGGATCGAGTCGGCGGCGCCGTTCCAGGCGTTGTGCGGTCCGCCGTGGATGTCGAGCAGCAGTGGCGCGGCGCCGGATCGCACCGGGTCACGCAGCAGCCAGCCGTGGACGACGGTGCCGTCGCCGATGGTGAATTCCCTCTCCTCGTGACGGAAAAGCTCGACCTCGGCCACGGAGGCGCCGTGCTTCGTGCGCACGTCGACGGCGCCGGTGGCCCGGTCGACGACGGCGACTTCGCCGAACGAATCTCCGGTGGCCATGACGACCACGACCCGCCCGGCCGCGATGTCCATTCCGGACACCACGCGATCCGCGCCCGCCAGTACCGCACGCGAGCTCTCACCGTCCACTTCGTACAGATGGGTACAGCCGCGGTCCCGGACGCCGAACAACACGGCGCCGTCCTCCGTCAGCTGCGGCAGGGCTCCCGGATAGCCGGGGCCACCGGGCATCACGTTGCGGTCCAGGGACGCGGTCAGCTCGACCGGGTCCCCGCCGTCGAGCGGGACACGCCACAATCCGAGATGACCGACCTGGGTGTCGGCCCGGCCCACCACCAGCAGCGCGGCACCATCGGCGGACCAGCCGACCGTGCCCGCCATGCCCTCACCGGAGCCGATCAGCCGTGGCTCGGCGGTCCTGGCGGTCACGTCGACCACATAGGCACCGGAACGGAAGGTCAAGTCGGCGTCGCCGTCCTGCCCGGACGAGAAGGCGAGGTGCGTGCCGTCGGGCGACCAGGCCGGATCACTGGCGTGCCAGTCGCCGAAGGTGACCTGCCGGACTTCGCGCGTGGCGACTTCGAGGACGTGCAGATGCTTGCGGACGGTCTTGATCAGCCCTGCGCCGTCGGCCTTGAAGTCCAGCCGATCGGCCACCACCGGCGCGTTCGCCGCGGGTTCGCCGCCGGCCAGGTCGACCGCGGCCGAGAAGGCGACCTTGCCGCCGTCCGGGCTCCAGACCGGGGCGCCCGCCCCGAGCGGGAGTTCGGTGACCTGCTCGGCCTCCCCGCCCGACGACGGCAGGAACCACACCTGCGGCGGCCCGTCCTGGGCGCGGAGGAACGCGATCCGCGTGCCGTCCGGCGCCCATTTCGGCGCCATGTCGGCGGTTCCGCGGGTGAGCCGCCGGGCTTCGCCGCCGGTCGCGCCGACCTCCCAGAGGGTGCTCACGTTCCGGTCTTCGTCACGGTCCGCGGTGCGCAGGACGTAGACGATCCGGTCACCGTCCGGGGACAGCGAAGGCTGGCTGGGGACGGCGATGTCGTACAGGTCGTCGAGACCGAGACGTCGGGTCATGATGCGCTTGCTCCTCTGGAGGTCGTGAGCTCGTTGTCGCTGAAGTGGCAGGCCGCCGAGTGACGCCGGTATGCCGCGCCGTCGGCGGGATCCGCCTGGAGGCAGAGGTCGCGATCGGCCCGCACGAGCGGGCCGACCGGGCAGCGCGGGTGGTAACGGCATCCGCCGGGCGGATGATGCGGGTCGGCGGGCTCGGCGTCGGCGGTCGCCTCGTCCGAGCCGGCGCCGAGCAGCGAGGTGGTCGCCGACGGCGCCGCGGCGAGCAGGTCACGCGTGTACGGATGCCGCGGATCGGCGAGCACCTGTTCGGCCGGGCCGACCTCGACGATCCGGCCGAGGTACATCACGGCGACGATGTCGCTGAGATAGCGGATCACCGCGAGGTTGTGCGAGATGAACAGCATCGACAGGCCGAGCCGCCGTTGCACGGACCGGACGAGGTTGAGGACCGCGCCCTGCACCGAGACGTCGAGCGCGGAGGTGATCTCGTCCGCGATCAGCACCTCCGGCCGCCCGGCCAGCGCGCGGGCGAGCGCCACCCGTTGCCGCTGGCCGCCGGAAAGCCGCCCCGGCAGGTGGACGGCGCGTTCGGGATCGAGGTTGACCAGTTCCAGCAGGCGGGCGACCTCGTCCCGGGGTGCCGCGCGTCCGGGGAGGACGCCGCGCGGGATCGCTTCGGTGATCGATTCCCCGATGCTCATCCGGGGGTCCAAAGAGGAATACGGATCCTGGAACACCATCTGCAACGGCGGGCGGCGGGGCAGTTCGCGGACGTCCACGCCACCCAGCAGAACCCGTCCGGCGCTGATCGGCGAGAGCCCGACGGCGGCGCGGGCCAGCGTCGACTTCCCCGATCCCGATTCACCGACCAGCCCGACGACCTGTCCGGAAGGGACGGTCAGCGCGACCCGGTCGACGGCGGTGAGCCCGCGCCTGCCGCCGTAGCGGACGCTCACCGCGTCGAAGACGAGATCGCTCACTCCGCACCTCCGGCGGTCACGGTTTCCTTGACAGGCTGGGAAAGCGGCGCCGGATACCAGCAGGCGACGCGATGCCCTGGTTCCACGCGCTCCAGCACCGGGTCCTCGAGACGGCATCGGTCGGTCACCGCCGGGCACCGGTCGGCGAAGGCACAGCCGGTGGGAACCCGGTCCGGTTCCGGCGGGCGGCCGGGGATCACCGCGAGCGGCGCGTCACGGTCGGTCTCGAGGTCGAGCGTCGCGGCCAGCAAGGCCCGCGTGTACGGATGCCGCGGTGTCCCGGCGGTCGGCAGGTCCTCCACCACCCGGCCCGCGTACATGACCAGCATCCGTTCGCAAGTCTGCGAAACGACTGCGATGTCGTGGCTGATCAGGATGATCGCCGTGTCCCGTTCGGACCTGGTCCGCGCCAGCAGGCGCAGCAGCTGCCGCTGCACGGTGACGTCCAGCGCCGTGGTCGGCTCGTCGGCGATGATGAGCTTCGGGTCGCCCATCAGGCCCATGCCGATCATGGCGCGCTGCCGCATCCCGCCGGAGAACTCGTGCGGATACTGCCGCGCACGCCGTTCGGCGGCGGGGATCCGCACCGCGCGCAACCGGTCCACGGCCCGCTCGAAGGCCTTGGCCCGCGGGAGTCCCTGATGCTGTTCGGCGACTTCGGCCAATTGGCGGCCGATCCGCCTGGTCGGGTTGAACGAGGTCATCGGATCCTGGAAGACCATCGCCAGTGACGTGCCGAGCAGACCGCGCAGCTCCCGTTCCGGGGTCGTCAGCAGCGGTTTCCCGGCGAATTCGAGTCTGTCCGCGGTGACCACGGCCGGCGCTTCGACCAGCCGCGATACCGCCAGCCCGGTCAGGCTCTTCCCCGAGCCGGACTCGCCGACGACGCCGACCGCCTCACCGGCGCTGACGGTGAAACCCACCCCGCGCACCGGAACGGTCCAGCCCGCCGGGTTCGGGAACGCGACCTGGAGGTTCTCCACCACCAGCACGGCGTCGTCGCGACTCTCGGCGGCGTCTTCCCTGGCGGGCGCGACCGGCCGCGGTGCGAGCTTGCGCAGCCCGGTGCGCACACCGATCACCCCGGCGACGGTCTCCCCCACCAGGTTGAAGGCGAGCCCAGCGAGGACGACCGCGACACCGGGGGCCAGCGCCGCCGCCGGATTGACGTAGATGCCGTTGAGTCCTTCGCCGAGGATCCGCCCCCAGTCGTATTCGGGGGCCTGCACACCGATGCCGAGGAAGGACAACCCGGCGAAGGCGAGCAGTGCCCCGCCGGCGCCGATGGTCGCGTTGACCACCAGCGGTTCGCCGATATTGGGCAGGATGTGCCGGAACAGCAACCGGATCCGGCCGACACCGGAGATCCTGGCCGCCGCGACGAAATCCCGTCCCGCCACCGAAGCGGCCAACGTCTGCGCCAGCCGCGCGAACGCCGGGGCCAGCGCGAAACCGACCGCCAGCACCGCGCCGTGCGTCCCGACACCGAAGATGACCGAGAAGAACAACACCAGCAGCAGCCCGGGAAAGGCGACCGCGATGTTGACCGCCGCGATCACCAGCCGGGCGAGCGGACGCGGCAGCACCGAGGGCAGCGTGCCGAGCACGAGCCCGGTCACCACCCCGATCACGGTGGCGAGCAGCGCCAGCACGATCGACAGCCTGGTCGCCACCAGCACGCGGAAGAGGATGTCGCGGCCGAGGTCGTCGGTGCCCAGCCAGTGCGCGGCCGACGGTCCCTGGCCGATCGCGTTCGTGTCGATCTCGAAAGCCTTGTCTTGCCACAGGATCGGCGCCAGGACCGCGAGCACGATCACCAGTGCCAGCAGCGCGGCCGAGCACGCGCCCAGCGGTGTGCGCAGCGCCCCGAGCCATTTCGCTCCGCGCGGATTCGCCATCTCAGTTCTCCCGGATCGTCGAACGCGGATCGAGGACGGCCAGCAGCACGTCCACCGTCAGGTTCACCAGCAGCACACCGATGCCGTAGACGAGCACGATTCCCTGCACCTGCGGGTAGTCCTTCTGCAGGATCGACTGCGCGATGGTGGAACCGAGCCCCGGCCAGGCGAACACGTTCTCTACCAGGACGGTTCCCGCCACCATCCCGGTCAGCATCAGCCCGCCCATGGTGAGGGTCGCGGTCACCGCGTTGGGCAACGCGTGCCGCAGGTACACCAGCCGCGCGGGCAACCGTTTCGCCCGCGCCGTGCGGATGAAGTCGTTGCCCAGCACGGAAAGCGTCTCCACGCGGACGATACGGGCGAGGACCGACGCCGGACCGAGCGCCAGCGCGATCACCGGGAGCACGAGCGCCCCCGGCCCCTCACTGCCCGCCACCGGAAACCAACCCAGCCGGACCGCGAAGAACGCCACCAGGGCCACCGCGACCAGGAACTCCGGGATCGCGGCCAGGAGGACCGTCGTCGAGGTGAACGCCAGTTCCCCGCCTCGACGGCGGCCGCCGCGGGTCAGCACGGCGAACAGCAGGCCCAGCGGGATCGCGACCGCGATGACCACCGCGAAGGCGGGCAACGCCAGCTCCAGGGTCGCGGGGAGCCGGTCGCCGATGACGTCCGCGACCGGCACCCCGGTGGTCATCGACGTTCCCCAGTCGCCCGAGAAGAGACCGGCGAGATAGTCGACGTACTGCTTCCACAGCGGATCGTCGAGGCCGAGCGCGGCCCGCCGGGCGTTCACCAGCTCGGCGGGCGCGGTCAGCCCGAGCGCCGCGCGGACCGGATCGCCGGGGATCAGCTGGATCATCAGGAACGCCGTGGTGACCAGCACCCACAGCGAGACCGCGAACCGGCCGAGGCGGCGGATCCCGAACGACAGCCAAGGACTGCTCCGCGGGCCCGCCGTCGCGACGGCGCTCGTCATCAGGAGTACATCCGGATCGACGACGGCAGGATCTGGCCCTGGTTCATCTCGAACCGCGCACCGTTCGCGAAGGTCGGGATGGTCGAATTCACGAACGGCACCACGTCGAGCCGTTCGAACAGCGCGGATTCGGCGGCCAGCCAGTCGCCGCAGCCGGATTCGCCCGCCTGCGCCGACGCCTTGCCCGCGAACTCGGTGTACCGGGGGTTCTCGATATACGCGAAATTCGTGCCCTGCGGAGGTTTCGCGCCGGAGACGAACGGAACGGCCTGGCTGGGCAGGACGAAGCCCAGCGGTGCCAGCGACACCTCCCACTCACCGGTGCCGAACAGCACCTGGCTGGTACCGGGACCGTCGACGGCCTTGATCGTGGCGTCGACCCCGACGTTCTTCCACGCCTGCAGGATCAGCTCCGCGGCCGAGACCATCGTCGGCCCGACCTGGGTGCCGTAGACGACGGTGAGCGCCAGCCGTTTGCCGTTCTTGGCCCGCACTCCGTCCGGGCCGGGCGCCCATCCCGCGGCGTCGAGCCCGGACTTCGCGGCGGCGACGTCGAAGGGTGGCAGCTTGCCGTTGATCGAATCACCGGGGCACGCCAAGGGTTCTCCGGTGACGAGGCCCTTGGCGGGCTGCCCGTTGCCGGTGGTGAGCACCTTGCCGATCTGGCCGAAATCGAGCGCCTGGGTCAGCGCCCGGCGCACCGCCTCGTCCTGACCGGGCCTGCCGGGTGCCTGGTTGAAGAAGATCTCGCCCATCGGCACGACGATGTCGGCGTGGAACAACTTCTGCGACCGCAGCCGCTGCTGGTCCTGTCCGGTCACCGACGCCGCGCTGAGCTCCCCGGACAGCAGCAGGTTCGCCGTCGTCGTCATGTTCGGCACGACCCGGAAGACCACTTTTTCGGGCAGTCCCGGCTGTTCGCTCTTCCAGTCGCCGGGGCCCCAGGTGTAGTCCTTGCGCCGGGTGAGGGTGTAGTGGTCGTTCGGCACGATCTCGGTCATGGTGAACATGCCGGTGCCGTGCTGTCCCTTCGCGACGGACGCCCGATCCGCCAGTCCCTTGGCGCAGACGATCGGCACGGCCGCCACGTTGCGCAGCAGGAACGAATCCGGTGCCCCGCTGGTGACCGTGACGGTCCTGGCGGCGTCGTCGGCGACCGCCTTCGTCCCCGCTTTGACACTGACCCCGGTCAGCGGGGACTTGGTCGCCGGATCACCGACGTGGTTGATGTTCGCGGCCACGTCCCGTGCGGTCAGCGGTGATCCGTCCGCACACTTCACCCCGTCGCGCAGGGTGAAGTTCGCCGTGGTCGTCGTGGCCTCCCACTTCTCGGCCAGCCCGGCCACCGGCTTGCCCGCGGAATCGAGGTGGATCAGGCCATCGTAGAGGAACCGGCCGATCTGCCTGGCGATCGACAGCACGGTGACGGCCGGGTCGAGCGTCCCCGGATCGGTCGGAAGGCCCATCGTGAAGGTCTTGCCCTCGGTCGGTTTCTGGTTCGCGGTCCGGTCCTCCCCGGATTGCGACGTCCCCCCGCACGCGCTCACGGTCAAGGCCACCACGCCCGCCATGGCGGCGGTGAGCCGAGCTGTCTTCATGCGGTTCTCCTACGGTTGGACGGAAAGGGCGCGAAGGTGGTCCACGGCAAGGCGCGCCGCCGTGCCGATCGAAGCGTCGACCGCGGGCAGGCGGTCGGCGAGGGATTCGGCGCGGGTGAACACCGCGACGGCGTACCGGCGACCGTCCACATCGGACACGACACCCGCTTCGTTGCGGACGGCGGGAAGCGTCCCGGTCTTGGCCGCGATCGCCACCCCGGCGGGGAAACCGGATGACATCCGGTGCGGCCAGATCTGCTGCGCCATGATCTTCCGCACGCGGTCGCAGGCGGCCGGGTCGCCGGCGCGGTCGGTCCAGATCGCGTCCAGCAACGCGGTGATCTCCCGCGGCGTCGACGACGTCGTGCGTTCCGGGTCGAGCACCGACAGCTTCCACAGCTGTTCGGGTGTGGCGGCGGCGAAGACGGCTTCCAGATCGTCGTCCGGTTTCGCGCCGAGATCGGCGATCACCGACGCGAAGAGGTCCTCGCAGCAGCCGATCAACCGGGTCCTGGCGAGCCCGAGGTCGGCGAGCACCCGATCGACGGCCTCCTGCCCGATCCGGTGGTAGACGAGGTCGGTCGCGGCGTTGTCGCTCATCGTCAGCATGAAATGGGCCAGGTCGCGCCAGCTCATCTCGACGTCGTCCGCACAGCCCGCGGTGCCGATCCCCCCGATCCGGTACCGGGCGGTGACCCGCGTCCGCTCGGTCTCGTCCAGCCGCCCGGCCACCACTTCCCTGGCGTAGGCGAGGGCGACCGGGATCTTGAACACCGACGCGAGCACGACCGGATCGTCCGCGCCCACGGCGACTTCGGGTCCGTCGGAGACGCCGATCTCCCGCGCGTGCAGGAATCCCCGCGCCCCGGCGGCCGCGAAGACGGCCTCGATCTCGTCGGCGATCCGGCTCACCGGCTCACCCGCCGGTCGGCGCGCCCGGTGTGGAGGTACAGCGCCCGGCCGTTGCCGTCGTCGCCGACGAACGCGTGCGGCATGTGCAGGCCGGGCAGCGTCTTGTAGGCAGCGACGAGCGTGTTGTCCTTGTAGGCCAGCAACTCCGTCTTCTCGGCTTCCCCGCCCGTAGCGGCCATGACCCCCTTCGGAACACGCTCGATCCACAGCCTGCCCTCGTCGTCCTGGCTGACCACGGTGTCGGCCACCCGCGACGAGTACTCGCCGACGTACCGGGACGGATCGGCCGGGGCCGCCGCCGCGTTCGGCTCCGGCAGGGCGGGGACCTCGACGTCGGCGAGGTCGCCCAGCACCTTCCGGAAGATGTCCGCGTACAGGTGGAGCGGGTGGCCGCCGTTGGTCAGCAGGGCGACCGCGACGTTGCGGCCCGGGACCACCCGCAGGAAGGCCGACTGGCCGATGGTGCCGCCGTCGTGGCCGATCACCGGGCCTCCCGGCCAGTCGAAGAGCATCCAGCCCAAGCCCCACGCCCCGCCCAGCAGGCCGAGGTCGGGCAGCTCGACCTGACGCTCCCACATCGATCGCACGGTTTCCGGCCGGAGCACCTGGGTGCCGTCGTCGGCCCTGCCTTCGGACAGGTGCATCCGCGTGAAGGTGAGCAGGTCGCGCGGGCGCATCGAGAGCATCGATCCGGCAGGGGCGTTCGACCGGGCCAGTGCCCAGACTCCGGCGGGCCGCGGTTCGTCGCCGGGTGACGGCGGGAGATGCCCGATCGCGGCGCGGTACCGGATCGCGTCGTACGGCCCGGCGGCCGCGTGCGTCAGTCCCAGCGGGGCGAAGAGATGGTCACGCAGGCAGTCGTCGTAGGACTTGCCCCGCAGCACCTCGACGACGCGGCCGAGCACGCAGTAGGCGGCGTTGTTGTAGGAGAACATCTCCCCCGGCGGGAACAACTGGGGCACGTCGGACAGCGTCGCGACCAGCTTCTCCACGCAGTCGTCGCCGACGCCGGTGTCGGTGAAGATGTCGCCTTCGAAACCGGACGTGTGGCAGGTCAGCTGCCGGACGGTGATCCGCGACGCCGCGTCGTCGTCGGCGAGGACGAACTCCGGCAGGTAGCTCCGGACCGGCTGGTCGAGGTCGAGGAGGCCTTCGTCGACGAGCTGCATCGCCAGCGTCGTCGTCCACACCTTCGTGATCGAGCCGATCTGGAACACCGAATCCACTGTGGACTCGACGCCGGTGTCCTTGTTCAGCACGCCCGCCGCGTGGTCGATCACCTCGCCCCCGGCGAGGACCGCGACGGCCGCGCCGGGAACCCCGTGTTCGGCCAGCAGGGCGGAAAGGTTCTGGCCCAACCAGGCGTCGATTTCGGAAAGTTTCGCCATGTTCCACCTCGTGTCCGGGAAAGCGTCGGCCGCAGTTTCCGGGATGCTATGCCGGTGACCGGCGTCACCGATTCGTGCGGAACGACGAGAGCGGCGGAAAAGTTCATCCGGGCTTACGAATCAATCCGGCCAGGTCCGGTGACCGGGACCATCGCAAGTCCTAAGAGGACGGTTCGCGACAGGCGGCCACTCACGTCCAGCCGCGCCTGACTATGCTGCAATTGATAACCACTGTTTATCAATAGGCTGGAACCAAGTCTTTGTCTTCGATGATTCCGCTTCGTACCGTGAACGGATCGGCGGCAGAGGCAACGGAGGGAGGCGTCTCATGGAACTTCGTCACCTGCGCTACTTCGTCACCGTCGCCGAGACCTGTCACTTCGGCCGGGCGGCCGAGCAGCTGCACGTCGCGCAGCCGGCGCTCTCGCACACCATCCGCCAGCTGGAGGAGGAACTCGGCGTCGTCCTGCTGGCTCGGACGACCCGGCAGGTCCGCGTGACACCGGCAGGCGAGTTCTTCCTGGCCGAAGCCCGGCGCGTCCTCGCGGGGCTGGACGGGGGAGTACGCGGTGTCCGCCGGATCGGCGAGGGCAAACGCGGCCTGCTCCGGGTCGGGTTCACCGGTACCGCGGCGTTCTCCCATCTGCCGCGGCTGGCCAGGGCGCTCGCCCAGCGGGTGCCGGACGTGGAGCTGGAGATCCGCGCCGATCTCCTGACCGCCGAGCAGTGCGAGCGCCTGCGCACGGGGACGCTGGGAATCGGGGTGCTCCGCCCGCCGGTCACCGGGGACGACATCGCCTTCCGGGTGATCGAGCGCGAGCCGCTGGTCCTCGCCGTCCCCGCCGACCACCGGCTGGCCGCCGAACCCGTCGTCGCGATGGCGGAGCTGCGGACCGAACCGCTCGTGACCTACGACCGGCGCAACTCCGTCGTGTACGACGCCGTCGCCCGCAGCTGCCGGGAGGCGGGGCTCACGCCCCCTCAGCTGCACGAGGCCTCCGGGACCGCGGTCCTGCTGGCGCTGGTCGCCGGCGGCCTGGGGGTCGGCGTGGTGCCCGCTTCGGCCCGAGCGCTCCCCTTGGCCGGTGTCATGTTCCGAGACCTCGCCGGAGCGGCGACCGTGGAGCTGGCTCTGGCCTGGCACCGCGAAACCCCGTCCCCGCTCGTCACGACCGTCCTCGACGCGCTCGAGGACCTCTTTCCCACCACCGAGGGCACCTGATGAAGATCACGCGAGTCGAGGCGATCCCGTTCGCCATCCCGTACCGGAAGCCGTTGAAATTCGCGTCGGGCGAGGTGCACGTCGCCGAGCACGTCCTCGTGCGGGTGCACGCCGACAACGGCGTCGTCGGCGTGGCCGAAGCGCCCCCGCGGCCGTTCACCTACGGCGAGACCCAGGCTGGGATCGTCGCGGTGATCGACTCCCTGTTCGCCCCGCAGGTGATCGGCCTCAGCCTGCTCGACCGCGAAACGGTGCACACCCGGCTCGCCCGCACGGTCGGCAACCCGACCGCGAAATCCGCCATCGACATGGCGATCTGGGACGCGCTCGGCCGCAGCCTCGACGTGTCGGTCACCGAGCTGCTCGGCGGCTACACCGACCGCATGCGCGTGTCCCACATGCTCGGCTTCGACGAGCCGTCCGCGATGGTCGCCGAGGCCGAGCGGATGCGGGAAACCCACGGCATCACCACCTTCAAGGTCAAGGTCGGCCGTCGTCCGGCATCGCTCGACACCGCCGTCGTGCGCGCGCTGCGGGAGCACTTCGGCGACGCCGTCGACCTCTACGTCGACGGCAACCGCGGCTGGACCGCCGCCGAATCGGCTCGGGCGATGCGGGAGATGGCCGATCTCGGGCTGCTCTTCGCCGAGGAACTGTGCCCCGCCGACGACGTCCTCGGCAGGCGCTGGCTCGTGCGCCAGCTCGACGTGCCGTTCATCGCCGACGAATCCGCGGTGACCCCGGCCGACGTCACCCGCGAGATCCTCGGCGGCTCCGCCACCGCGATCAGCATCAAGACCGCCCGCACCGGCTTCACCCGCTCGCAGCGCACCCACCACCTCGCCGAAGGACTCGGCCTCGAAGTCGTGATGGGCAACCAGATCGACGGCCAGCTCGGTTCCCTGTGCACGGTCGCGTTCGGCTCGGCCTACGAGCTGACGTCCCGCCGCCCCGGCGAACTCTCGAACTTCCTCGACATGAGCGACGACCTGCTCACCGAGCCGTTGCGTGTCGTCGATGGCGAACTCACCGTCCGCCCCGGCGCCGGCCTCGGTGCCGAAATCGATCCCGGGAAGCTCCGGCACTACCGCCAGGACCACTGACGCCCACCACGAATCAAGGAGGATTCATGACCGCCATCTCCCAGACGGCCACCGCGGCCGCGTCCGGTGCCAACGCGACCGAACGGTTCAAGAGCGACAAGTTCACCGGCGTCGCCGGAACGCCGAAGGAGCGGGTCAGCCTGCTGGCCCGTGAGGTGCTGGAAGCCGTGCACGGCACGATCCGGAAGCACAAGGTCACCTACGACGAGTACAACGCGCTCAAGTCGTGGCTGATCGGCGTCGGCGAGGACGGCGAGTGGCCGCTGTTCCTCGACGTCTGGGTGGAGCACGTCGTCGAAGAGGTCGCCACCGAGCACCGCGAGGGCAACAAGGGCACCATCGAGGGGCCCTACTACGTGCCCGGCGCGCCCGAGCAGGGCGCCCGCGGTCCGGTCCCGATGCGGGACGACGAGCCCGGTACGCCGCTCGTCTGGACCGGTCAGGTCACCTCCACCGACGGCACGGCGCTGAGCGGGGCGAAGGTCGAGCTGTGGCACGCCGACGCGGACGGCTTCTACTCCCAGTTCGCGCCGGGCATCCCGGAGTGGAACCTGCGCGCGAGCTTCACCGCCGACTCCGATGGCAGGTTCGAGATCCACACCGTGCGCCCGGCGCCGTACCAGATCCCGACCGACGGCTCCTGCGGCAAGCTCATCGCCGCGGCGGGCTGGCACGCGTGGCGTCCGGCGCATCTGCACGTCAAGGTCTCGGCCCCGGGGCACGAACTGCTCACGGCCCAGCTGTACTTCCCCGGCGACGAGCACAACGACGACGACATCGCTTCGGCGGTCAAACCGGAACTGGTGCTCGACCCGCGCCCGTCCGGCGATGGCGAGACCATCGAGTACGGCTTCGTCCTCGACCCCGAACGTCCCTGATCAGTGTCTCTTTTGGAGTGACCGATGCTCTACCACGTGCGCATGGACGTTCGCCTGCCGCCGGACCTCGGCCCGGCGGAGCGTGCCGACCTCATCACGCGCGAAAAGGCGTACAGCCAACAGCTTCAACGTGAAGGAAAGTGGCCGCAGTTGTGGCGGATCGCGGGCGAGTACGCGAACTTTTCGATCCTCGACGTCGCCGACCACGACGAGCTGCACACGCTTCTGTCCGGCCTGCCGCTTTTCCCGTACATGGACATCACGGTCACGCCGCTGGCGACACACCCGTCCAAGGTCGGTCTCTGAGGATCAGTCGGCTCTCTTCGCGAAGAGGGGCCCCTTCGAAAAGATCATCCCGATGCCGAAGCCCAGCACCGAGATCCCGAACATGATGAGTATGAAGCCGCCGATCTTCGCCTCGGCGTCGGTGTCCGGGCTGCGCGCCGACTTCGAGGAACGGGCGACCACGGCGTCCGGATCGGCGATCGCGTCGACCCCTACGTAGAACAACGCGATCGAGGCGAGGATCAGGAAGATGCCGCCGGCGATGCGCTTGCCGGTCCGGCGCGGTGGAGCGGCGCCTTGGCTGTCCTCAGTGGAGTTGGGCTCTGACATGGGCTGCAAGATATCAGCGGCCGCCGACGAACGTGAGGTGAGAACGGCGACGCAGGCGGAAGCCCGAGGCGAGGGCGACCGTGCCGAGCAGGAGCACGAAGGCCGCCACGCCGTGCGCGACACCTCGGGTCAGGTAGCCGATGTCGGTGTGGTCGATGGCGTAGGTGCCGATCTCACGGCTCGACCAGAACGGCAGCAGGCGCGCGATCAGGCTCGACGGATCGGCCATCATCTGCAGGCCGACGACCGCCAGCAGCACGAGCGTGCCTTCGAGTTCCCTGGGCAGCACCGCACTGAGCAAGAGCCCGAACGGCGCCGACACGGCGACCGTCAGCACCATGACCAAGGCGACCGAGCCGTACCGGACGTCGTGCTGGTCGACGAGGATCAGCACGAAGTACGGCGCGGACAACAGGAATCCGACCGTCCACAGTGCACTCAAGCGACCGAGGTACAGGTCGCGGGAGCGGTAACCCGAAAGCCGCAGCCGGGGCTCCATGGCCCGGCTCGCGCTGCCCGCGAACAGCGCGGCGGTGCTCAGCGCCCAGCCGAGGCCGAGGCAGACGAACCGGATCGACTGTCCGAGGTGGTCACCGCGCCTGCTCAAATAGAACACCAGCGGCAGCAGCAGGAGGATCAGCAGGACCGACCGGCGCCGCAGCAGTTCGCGCAGCGACATCTCGGCGACCGTCAGGATCTTCTTCACGCGACAGCCTTCCTGGCCGGGGAGAGTTCGAGGACGGTGTCGACGCGGTCCAACTGGTTCAACAGGTGGGTCACCACCACGATCGCCTTGCCCGCTTCGCGCCATTGCCAGACCTGATGCCAGAAGTCGAGGTAGGTGCCCTTGTCGAAACCCTGGTAGGGCTCGTCGAGCAGGAGTACGTCCGGGTCGCCGAGCCCGGCGAGCACGAGGTTCAGTTTCTGCCTGGTCCCGCCGGAAAGGTGCCGGGCCTGCGTGCCACGTCCGGGCGTCCAGTCCAGCGCCGCGGCACGGGCGGCGCCGATCCGTGCCGACTCTTCGCGGGCCATCCCGCGGCCTGCGCCGATCAACACGAAATGCTCACCGGCGTCGAGGAAATCCGCCGTGCCGCCGTCCTGTGGGCAGTAGCCGAGTGCGCCGCGCACGCGGACCTCGCCCTTGTCCGGCGCGATGATCCCGGCGCAGATACTCAGGAAGGTGCTCTTGCCACAGCCGTTCGCCCCGATCACCGCGGCGATCTCGCCCGAGCGCACCACGAGGTCGACACCGTCCAGCACCGTCCGCCTGCCGTATTTCTTCGTGATGCCCCTGGCTTCCAGCAGCACTTCGCCCGGCCGACGCCGGGGACGTCCCACACTGTCGGCCACGGCCGAGGCGTACGCGGCGGGTGGCCCGAAGACCCGGATCGGGTCTCCGCCGCTTTCCCGCAGATGCACGGCCGCCTCCGCGACCACTTGCCGCGCCGCGTCCCCGCCGACGCCCCGGCGACGCAGTTCGTGCGTCAGCGCGGAAAGCCATCCGTCGTGGTTCATCTTCCCTCCCGCAAGATCGAGGCCACCCCGGCGGAGAACTCCTGCCAGTCGGAGGTGGCGTGCCGCAGTGTTTCCCGGCCTTCCGCGGTGATCCGGTAGTACTTGCGCGCGGGCCCGGCCGTCCCGTCCCGCCAGCTCGCGGTGACCAGGCCGAACCGCTGCAACCGCAGCAGCACCGGATACAGCGTGCCGCCCTGGATGGGGCCCAGCCCGGCGGCGTCGAGCGACTGGGCCAGCTCGTAGCCGTAGGACTCGCGCTCGGCGACCAGCGCCAGCACGCACGGCGCCAGCACCCCCCTCAGCCACTGGCCTCGCCGGTCCTGATCCACGCCGAGCAATGTAGCAGTCCTACCTAGATAGCACTACAAGCTAGTCCTGTCTCTGTGCTCGGAGCCGGATCTCGCGTGTCTCGGGACGGATGACACGGGGTGGAGCGAGTTGCGCCTCCAGTCACGCGAGATCCGTCTCCGATCACGCGAGTTCGGCCGCGAGGCGAGGCCGTGGTTTCGTTTGCGCGGCACCAAGCCCGGGTATGCGGCGGCATGCCAGAAGTCGCCGCCGTCGCCGCGGAGATAGACCTCGAAATCATGGGATCCATCCCCGAACCACGCCACCGTCTGCGAGGAAAACGGCCGGAACGAGCGTCGTCGTGAACCGGGCGGCAGTACTGCTGGGGCTGGGTCTCGGCGGCTTCGTCGACGGTATCTTCGCCCATCAGATCCTGGGCTGGCATCACCTGCTCTCGAGCTGGTATCCCCCGGTCACCCCCGCGAATCTGCAGCTCAACATGGTGGGTGACGGATTTTTCCACCTGCTGTGCTTGATCTTCGTGGTCCTCGGTGTGGTGCTGCTGAACCGGGGTGATCGCCTGGCTCCCCGGAGGCTCTGGGGTGGGCTGGCGGTCGGCTGGGGCGTGTTCAACCTCGTCGAGGGCACCGTCGACCATCTGATCCTCGGCGTGCACCACGTCCGCGCCGGTCCCGGCCAGCTGGCGTACGACCTCGGTTTCCTGCTGCTCGGCGTCTTCCTGGTGGTGATCGGTGTACTGCTTTCCCGATCGGCTCCCTCGCCCGCGCGCGACTGAGCCGGGTTCGGACCGTGGGCGCGGGGTACCCGGCGGCATGGACAGATTCCTGAGCATCTACCTCAACGACCAGCTCGCGATGGGCGTCGCCTGGCGGGAACTGGCTCGCCGGTCCCGGAAGGCGAATCAGGGCACCGAAGTGGGTGAGGCGCTGACCCGCGTCGCGTCGGGCATCGCCGAAGACGTCGAGACCTTCCGGGACATCATGCGCGAACTGGGAATCCGGCGGAATCCCGTCAAGAGCACGCTGACCGCGCTGGCGGAGCGCGCCGGTCGGCTCAAGCCCAACGGACGGCTGAGGAGCTATTCCCCGTTGAGCCGCTTCGAAGAACTCGAATTCCTGATCATGGGTATCGAGGGCAAGAAGCAGTTGTGGGAAACGCTGGACCGCCTCGCGGGACTGCGCTCGCGCCTGCCCGGCGTCGACTTCGCGCGGCTGATCGAGCGGGCCGGGGAACAGCGCGCCCTTCTCGAGCCACACCGCGTCCGGGCGGGAACCGAGGTCCTCCAAGGCTGAGGTCGCACGCCGGCCACGTTTTCCGTGCGGAGCGGGGGTACCACCGGCTGGTGACAGACAGGCGTGCGGAGTCGCCAGGTGCCGACCGTGGCGCTGGACGGCGCCACACTCGTCGTCTCCCCGCTGGTCGCCCTGCAGAACGACCAGATGGACGGCATCGAGGACAGCGAGGCGGAATACCTGTTCCTCTTCCCCGAACAGCCGGCCAAAGAAAATGTGGCCGAGTCGGGCCTCTCGCTGCTCGTCGTGACGAAGCTCATTGCGTTCCGCGTGGGGCCACGATTTCCGGCCCGGCCATCTCCGGCTGGCGCCGGTGAATTCGCCGTCGACACCGCCGTCCGGCACGCCGAATGGGGCGAGGTGTGGTGATGTCGGTGGACCGGGACCGGCTGACGATCTTGTTCGACGACAACGGCTGCAAGACCCTTGCCCGGTCCGCCGTCGACGAGCACGATCTGCTCTCCACCGACGAGACCTCTTGACACACTTCGCGAATAGGAAATGGACATCGTGGGTATTCAGTGCCATGACGCCGGCGGCCATGGGGCGCGGTCGACGAGGAAGGAGTAGATCGTGTATCGACATACTCCAGACCCGAGCATGGAGAGGAGCGACTCCGACGCCGACGTGGCTGATACGGGGTCCGGAGCCGTCCTGGGCGCACCGATCGACACCGCCGTGAGGTCGGCTTTCGAGGAGCTCGTTCCGGCACAGGCAGGCGAAGCCGCCCTGCTCCGCCGGAAACTGAGGGACTGGCTGGACGCGTTGCCCATCGACGCGAACAGCAAGTACGACATCACCATCGCCACGTACGAGGCGATGGCCAACACGGCGGTGCACGCCTACCCCGGCAGGCGAGGCTGGGTCCGCCTTTATGCCGACTGGGCGGGTGACGCGATCACGGTCACGGTGACCGATACGGGGGACGGCATCCCCGCGGCGCGGTCGCGTACGGACAAGCCCGCTTCCGGTGGCCGTGGCCTGAGCCTGATCGACGAGGTCACCGACCAGATGACCATCGACACCGGTGCGCACGGCACGCGGGTGGCCATGGTGTGGCGGCCTGCCGCGCTCCGCCAGAACACGGCCTCCTGACCGGACCGCCCTAGCGCGTCCCCACCGAGACGGCGTGACTCGGACCCGGGCCCGAAAGCGGAGTCGGCCCGAACCAGTCGAGGCAGACCACCATCGCGTCGTCCTCGGCCTGCTCGCCGTGGCGGCGGGTGGTGAGTTCCCTCAGCACGGAGCCCGGGACGTGGGCGGCGGGCAGATCGGCGGTCGCGACGACCGCCTCGGCGAGTTCGCGTTCCCCGTAGCGTTCACCGTGCGGCCCGGCCGCGTCGTAGACGCCGTCACTGACGAACACGAACCGGTCCCCGTCGACGGCCTGGAATCGCTGGGCGGTGTAGAGCGTGTCCTCGAACGTGCCGAGCGGCAGCTGGTCGTCGAAGTGGACCTGCTCGGCTTTTCCGTCCCGCAGCCGCCACAAGCGCGGCGATCCCGCGTCGACGACGTCGGCCGTTCCGGTGGCGAGGTCGAACTCCAGCAGCAACGCCGAGACGTGCTGCGCGCCGCGATAGTGCGCGTAGAGCGCCTGGTCGGCGAGTTCGGCCTGGGCGTCGAGGGCGACTCCGGCGCGGCGGGCGTTGCGCAGCGCGTTGACGGCGAGATTGGTCAGCAGCGCGGCTTCGCTGCCCTCCCCCATGCCGTTGATGAGCGTGACGGCGAGTTTGTGAGCGGAGGCGGACCAATCGAAGCAGTCGCCGTAGATGGCGTACGCGGGTTCGAGCTGGCCGCCCAGCGCGAATTCGGCGCGCGTGCAGGCCCGGCCGGGCAGGAGCTGCCATTGCATCTCCGCGGCCAGCGTCAGCCGGGAGGAACGCCGGGCCTGGATGTAGAGATCGGTGTCGCGGTCGGCGACGAACAGTTCGTGCGCCAGCGCTTCGGCGAACCGCTCGAGTTCGGCCCACACCGGTGGTTCCGGCTCCTCGGGCAGGGTCACCGCGAGGATCCCGAGCCGGTCACCGCGGACGCTGACCGGCAGGTACCCGGTCACGCTCGCGCCGTCGTGGTCGAACGTGGCGGCCTGCGTGACGAAGGCCGCCCCCGGCGTCGTGCCCTCGACCGGGATCGGGTCCGACGTGTAGGGCAGCGTGCTCACCCGGCACAGCTCGGTGAGGGCGTAATCGGCCATCAGGAGCTCGACCGCCCGCGCCCCGAAATGCTCGGAAAGCGCCGAGCGCAGGGCGGCGGGCAGGTCGTGAGGAGGGACGCCCCGCAAAAGACGCTCCACCGCCAGGGATCTGTCCAACGCCCCGCCTCCCGCTCACCGGATCGCGCACCGGGCAGGCACACGTTGAGTCTGTTGAGTCTGCGCCGCCCCGGCGTGCCGGTCTACGGCGATTCGCGTGAGCTGTGCTGCAGGAACGAGCATAAGGATGCCAGAGTGGACACCGTGGATCGGTCCCGCGAGCAGCCAACCCCGGACGGGACGGCTGCGGTGTACGACCTGCCCGGCCTCGTCGAGCTCGTGGTCGAGCGGATGCAGGACGTCTCCCCGCGGCCGCTGTCCACCGCCCAGCTACGCGCGGTGATCGCCCTGGACCACCACGACGGGCTGAACCTGCGCACCCTGGCCGAGTTGCTCGGCTCGACCCCGCCACTGGTGAGCCGTCTCTGCGACCGGCTCGAAGCGGTCGGTTTCCTCGAACGCCTGCCGAGCACCCGCAGCCGCCGCGAACTCATGTTGCGGTTGAGCGAGCGCGGGCGCGGGTACCTGCGGGAGATCCGCGCCCGGCGGCGGGAGAACGTCGAGGCGGTACTCGAGAAGATGACCCCCGCCGGGAGGGCCGCGCTGGCCGCCGGACTGCGGGAATACCACGCCGCCGGCACCGGGGACGAGGTCGGCCGCGGGGCGCCGTGAGGCCCCGCTGTTGCGGGGGTACCCTCTCAACTGTTGTCATACGACAATAGTTCACCGGCGCACAGCAGAGCGCGCCCCAAACCGCAGGAGGACAACGGTGCTGGGGACGGACGATGCCCCCGTTCGGGAGCTGCTGACGCGGGCCCTCGACGACGACCACGCCACGCTGGTGGGCGAATGGGTCCATCGGCAGCTCGAGCCGCCCGCCGTGGCGCACACCGAGCAGGATCTCCGCCGCGAGGCCGCCGAACTGCTGGAAGCGCTGCGTGCCGCACTGGGCACGACGATGCCCGCCGACCGGATCGTGGCGCGGGACGGCGCGGTCCGTGACGCGCTGACTTCGCTGTCGGAGCGCCGGGCCCGCGCGGGCGCCGAACCGTCGGCCACCGCCATGGCGATCCTGTCGCTCAAACGCATGATGCTGGTCGCCGTCGAGCGGCACACCGACGACGCGGAACTGCGCTACCGGGCGGCGCTGCTGGTCAGCGAACTGCTCGACAGCGCCGGCATGCTGACCTTCGCGGTCTACGCCACCGGGCGCGAACAGATCATTCGCCAGCAGCACAACCAGATGCTCGAACTGTCCACCCCGGTCGTACGGCTGTGGCGCCACGTGCTGGCGGTGCCGCTGATCGGCACCCTCGACAGCGCGCGCACGCAGGTCGTGATGAACAACCTCCTCGAGGCGATCCAGACCCACGAAGCCCGGGTCGCGATCATCGACATCACCGGCGTGCCGACCGTCGACACCGCGGTGGCCCAGCACCTGTTGCAGACCGTCAGCGCGGTCCGGCTCATGGGCGCGGAATGCGTCGTCAGCGGCATCCGGCCGTCGATCGCGCAGACCATCACCCAGCTGGGCATCGACCTGTCGCATATCGTCACCCGCGGCTCCCTCGCCGACGCGCTGGCCACCGCGATGCGGCTCATCGGCGACGGCACCCACGCGGGCGCGGTGACGGAGTGAGCGCCGAGGCGGGACTGCCGATCCTGCGGCTCGGCGACATCCTGCTCACCGGCCTGCTCAGCGACCTGGACGACAAGACCGCCCTGCGGTTCACCGAAGAGCTCACCACCCGCATCTCCGACGAAGGCATCCGCGGCGTCATCATCGACATCTCACGGCTGGAGATCATCGACTCCTTCGTCGCGCGGGTCCTGATGCAGCTCGCCGACACCGGACGCCTGCTCGGCGCCACGATGATCGTCGCCGGGATGCGCCCCGCGGTCGCGATCACGCTGTCCGAACTCGGGCTCCAGCTCACCGGTGTCCGGACCGCGCTCAACGCGGAACAGGCGATGGAACTGCTGGGCTGGCGCCGCCCCGCCGAGGCGCCTCATGCTCCCTGACGAACTCACCGACCCCGGACGCGACGTTCCGCCCCTCGAACACGCCGTCCGCGCCGAAGAGGATCTGCTCACCGCCCGGCACGCCGTGCGGTCCAGCGCGGTCGCCGCGGGGTTCTCCATCGTCGACCAGACGAAGATCGTCACCGCGGCCAGCGAACTGGTTCGCAACGCCTACATCCACGGTGGCGGCGGAACCATGACGATCACCGTGCTCCGCGACGACCGCGGCCGGATCGGGTTGCGGCTGCGCGTCCGGGACGACGGGCCCGGCATCGCCGACGTCGACCAGGCGATGACCGACGGCTTCAGCACCGGCGCCGGGCTCGGGCACGGCCTCGGCGGCACACGCCGCCTCGTCGACGAATTCACCATCGACACCGCCCCCGGCCGCGGCACGACCATCACGATCACGCGCTGGAAGCCATGACCGGCATCGTGGTTCCCCCGCCCTCGCGCCACCTGCGCGTCGACCACGCCAGCGCCGTCTACGCCGCCGCACGGACCGCCCGTGAGACCGGGCGGGCAGGCGGGCTGCCCTCGGTACTCACCGAACGCGCGGCCGTCGTGACCTCCGAGCTGGCGGGGAACCTCGACCGGCACGCGATCAACGGTTCGATCGTCGTGCAGCCGCCCGCGATCGGGCTCGGCATCGACGTCCTCGCCGCCGACGACGGCCCGGGGATGGCCGACGTCGGACATTGGCTGCTCGACGGCAACACCACCACCGGCACGCTCGGCACCGGCCTCGGCGCGGTCGGCAGGATGGCCACCGTCTTCCGGATCCGCTCGGCGCCCCGGTCCGGCACCCTCGCCGCGGCCCGGATCCTCCTCCCCGGGACACCGGCCGGACCCGCCGCCGCGGTCGGGCATTTCTGCCTCCCCCGCGATGGGGAAGACCACTGCGGTGACGCCATCGCCCTCGCCGAACTGACCGGCGGCTGGGCCGCGGTCGTCGTCGACGGCCTCGGGCACGGGCCCGACGCCGCCGAAGCCGCCGACGCGGCGATCCGCGTGTTCCGCCAGAACCCCGACCGCCCGTTCCCCCATCAGCTGGCGACCATGCACCGCGCCCTGCGCACCACCCGCGGCGCCGCCGTCGCGCTCGCCCGGATCGCGGCGGGCAGGCTCGAATTCTGCGGAGTCGGCAACGTCAGCGGCACGACGATCAGCGCGGACGGCCGGTCGCGACTGCTGCTCAGCATCCCCGGTGTCGTCGGCTACGCCCTGCCCGCCGCTCAAGTCCGGCACACCGCGCTCACCGCCGGCGACCTCGTCGTACTGCACACCGACGGCGTCGACCACACCTGGCGCACACCGGCGAACGCGACGCAGCCGTCGAACGCGCTGCTCCTCGCCGCCGATCTCTCCCACCGTCACCGCAACCCCCGCGACGACGCCGCCATGATCGCCCTCCACCCGGACCAGCTCGACTGATGCATCCACACCTCGCCCGGCTCCGCCGCCGCCTCCGCGCCGCCTGCGCCGTAGCCGGCGTCCCCGTCGAAGACCGCGCCCGTCTCGTCATGGCCGCGACGCTGCTCGCCGAACCGGCCTTCGGCACGGGCACGGAAGTCACGCTCGAAACCACCACCACCGACGGTCTCCTCGCGGTCACCGTCCGGCTCCCCCACCCGGTCGAACGACCGCGGCGCAACACCCTCCCGCTGCTGCCCTACGCCGAAGACGGCACGAGCCTCACCTGGCACCTCCCCACGGGAGCCGTCCGGCATCCCGTCCCGGCCGGCGACGACCAGGCCACCGACGAGGAAACCCTCGCGCTCATCGCCCGCGCCGACGCGCTCGCGCAGGAACAGCGGGAGCTCAAACACGAACTCGCCGAAACCAACAGCGGCGTGCTGGCCATGTACATCGAACTCGAACAGCGCGACGAACAACTCCGCCGCGCGCATTCCGTCATCTTCCGCGAACTCGAAGACGCGCTACGGCCCGGCCCGCCCGCCGTGCCGGGGCTCGAACTGGCCGTCCACTACTCGCCGACCGACCAGGACTCCCCCACCGGCGGCGACCTCTACGACTGGTTCGTCCTTCCCGGCGGTCAGCTGCACATCACCCTCGTCGACGCAGTCGGGCACGGTGTCACCTCTACCCGCCATGCCCTCACCGTCACCCACGCGATCCGCACCCTCGCGCTGGAAGGCCACCCCTTCCGCGACCTCATCGCCCGTACCGCGCGCACCCTCGCCACGATCGAGCCCGACCTCATGGCGACCGTGATCCTCGCCAGGATCGACCCCGCGACCGGCGAACTGACCCTCGCCAACGGCAGCCACCCCGCTCCCGTGCTGGCCACTGTGGACGGTCGAGCGCGGCTGCTGCGCTCCCCGGTCGTCGGCCGCGGGATCGGCTTCCCCGATCCCGGCAGCCCCGAACTCCGCCACCACACCCTCGACCACGGGGACACCCTGCTCCTCTACACCGACGGCCTCGTCGAAAGCCGCAAGGACTATCTCGAAGGCCAAGACCGGCTCCTGGATCTCGCCCCCGCGTACGCCACCCTCCCCATCACCGAGCTTCCCCGGGAACTGGCCGGCCGGATGCACGACGTCGTCCTGCACGCCGACGACACCGTCGTCCTCGCCGTCCGACGGCCACTTCCCGGGGGGAGCCTCAGCAGGCAGGCGGAGTGAACGTCCCGTTCTGCGCGACGACGTCACCGATATCCGCGAAGCCCACGTGATTGTTCTGATGGCTGAGGAGAAGAACCCGGTTCCCGTCCCGGGGACTCTTCCATACCGGGAACTGGCAGATGGCCGCCACCTCGTCGGCGGGCAAGTGGTGTACGGGCATTGGAAGAGCGAGAGCCAGTTGAACTTGGCGTAGACGCCGGCTCCGATTCCCGCCGTCCCCTGACCGGTCCGATCACCGTTGACAGCCTGATTTCCTGCGGTCCCGACTCTGCCTGTTCGTGGGCCGACGCGCCGCGGGCTACTCCTGCGATTCGGCGAGCAGTTTCAGGGCGAGCGTCTTGAGCTCCGGGCTCGCCTTCGCGGCGTCACCCGAGTCGAACGGCGGTCGCGGGTCGTATTCGACGGCGAGCTGGATACCGCGGGCGATCCGCTCCCCGGCCAGCAAGGACGCGAGATGGAGCGCGAGATCGATCCCGGCGGACACCCCCGCCGCGGTGACGACCTTGCCGACCTGGACGTACCGGTCGGCCACGTAGCGCACACCGAAGGTCTTCTCCAGGTAGTCCGCCGAGGCCCAGTACGTGGTGGCCCGGTCGCGAAGCAGCCCTGCCGCGCCGAGGATCAAGCTTCCCGTGCACACCGACGTGGTCCAGGTCGTGTGCCGGTGGATGCGCCGGATCCACTCGAGCAGGACCGGGTTCTCCATGGCAGCGACCGTGCCGCGGTTGCCCGCGCCCGGGACCAGCAGCACGTCCAGGCGGTCCACCTCGGCCACCGAACGTTCCGCCACCACCGCGACATCCCGGGTGTCGGTGCGCACCGGGCCGCGGTGCTCGGCGATCATCGTCACCGTGGCGCCGGGAAGCCGGGACAGCACCTCGGCGGGGCCGGTCGGATCCAGGAGGCTGAAACCGTCGTAGAGCAGGATGCCGATCTTCGATCCCGAGGTCTCCGCCTGGGCCGTACCGGTGCCGAGGCCGAACGCCGCGGCCGCCGCGGCGCCGGCCAATACCGTCCTGCGCGTGGTCTTCGCACTGTTCATACCGCGAATTCTGGGGCGGTCAACGGACGATCGGGCGTGGCATGTCCGGCATCCTGCGAAGCTTGTCCCCGGACAGCCCGTACTGGTGGCGGAACGCCGTGCGCAGGGTTTCCGCCGAGGCGAACCCGCATTGCCGGGCGACCGCGGAGAGCGGCAGCGCGGTGGACCGCACCAGATGGGCCGCCGCCTCGGTCCTCGCCATCCGCACGGTCCGGGCCGGGGTGCTGCCCAGATGGGCGGTGAACAAGCGGGTGAGATGCCGGGTGGTGACCCCGGCACGCGCCGCCAGCGCCGGTGGGCTCAAATCCTCGGTGAGATGCGCGGCGATGTATCCCAGCAGATCCAGTACGACCCGGTTGCTCGGCGGCGGAGCGGCCAGGAACGTGCTGATCTGGGCCTGGTCGGCCGGGCGGTGCAGATAGGTCACCAGTTCACGGGCGACCTCGCGGGCCAATGTCGGGCCGTGGTCGTCCTCGATCAGCGCGAGCGTGAGATCCAGCGCGCTGATCACCCCGGCCGAGGTGAAGACGTTCCCGTCACGGATGTAGAGCGGGGCGGGATCCACTGTCACGGCGGGAAAAGTCGCGGCGAGCAGCTCGCTATAGCCCCAATGCGTGGTGACCCGCCGGTCGTCGAGCAACCCGGCGGCCGCCAGCACGAACGTCCCCGTGCACACCGAGGCGACCCGCCTGCTTCGCCCGGCCAGCCGCCGCACCTGCGTCAGCAGCCGCTCGTCCTTGGCGGCCGCCTCCGTTCCCGCGCCGCCGACCACGAGCATCGTGTCCATCCGCCCCGACACTTCGGCCAGCCGCCGGACACCGGCGAGCAGGATCCCCGACGAACTCCGCGTCGTCCGCCCGTGCACCGTGGCCAGTTCGACGGCGTAGGGCGGCGCGGCACCGTGTGAGTTCGCGATCTCCATCGCCCCGCTGGGACAGGCGACATCGAGTATCTGTGCGTCGTCGAAGGCGACGATCACCACGCGGCGCACCGAGCCCATTCCAGTCCCCACAAGGAGAATCTACCCGCCGGACCCCTGTTCCGGCGACGGACTCGGACGGCGCGTTCTCCTGAACCGCCTTCTCTGCCGGAATCGCACCGCCCCGGGCGGGCCGTCCCTGTGCCGGAAGGCACGTCGTGGAAGTCGTCGGCGCCGTTCAGTGACCACAGTGGACAGTGGGTGGCGACGCGGGACATCGTCGTGGCGGCCACGGTGCCGCTCCGCGGAGACACCGACGGTGCTCGAAAAGACAGGTAGGGCTCAGTCGGCCGCGAGGATTTCGGCCAGCCGGAGAGTGTCCCGGAGATAGCGCTCGTAAGGAAAACCGGCCGCGATGAGCCCTTCACGCAACTCGTCACAAAGTGGCTTTCCCGTGGCATGGAAGGCTTTCCGGCCGCGATCGGTGATCCGGACCAGCCGGCGCCGCGCGTGTTCGGGGTCTACGGTGATCCGCACCAGCCCGTCCGCTTCGAGTGGTCGCAGGGCCCGGCTGATCGCCGGATCGGAGACCGACAGCGCCTGGGCGAGCCGGTGCTGCGTCGTCGGCTCGATGTCCTCGAGCGTGCCCAGAAGCCGTATCTGGCTGTAAGTCAAACCATCGGGGTCGTCAGCGCGCCGCCGGGCCGCTTCGCCCATCAGCATGACCACCCGGTGCAGCAAGTCCGCGAGTCCGTCGTCCACGACCTCACCATACCAGAGTGTTGACGGGTTAATATTAACCAGGTAAGACTGAACTCGTGGACACCTTCGCTTACCTCGCCCAATCCGCCTTCCCGATGGTCTGGATCGTCGTGCCCGCCGTCGGAGCCTTCCTCCGTGCCCGCCACGCGACGTCATCTCGGGAACGACTCGAAATCTGGCAGCGCTGGTGGGCCATCGGCGCCTTCGGCTGCGGCAGCCTGTGGATGACGGTCGCCTTTCTCGCCTTCCCGGAGGTCATGGCCACCGCGATCGGCTTCGACCGGACGCCGTTCATGTTCGAGATCGCCTTCGCGAACCTCGCGCTGGCCGTGATGGGCTTCCGGGCCGCCTCGGCGTCCGCGCGCGAACGCGTCACCATCGGCATCGGCGGCGGGATGTTCCTCTGGGGAGCCGCGATCGGCCACGTTTACCAGTGGTTCGCCAACGGTGACCACTCCCCCGGCAACACCGGCGGAGTCCTCGTCAACGACATCCTGATCCCGGCGGTCATGATCATCCTTGCCGTGCGATCCCGGCGGCTCGCGACCGTCCCGCGGCCCGCCGCGGAACTCGTCGCCTGAGCCCGCGGGAGCTGTCCTCATGACGACTACACAGACCGACCAAGCGACCGGAAAGGCCGCCGCCGAGCGGCTCAGCATCTTCGTCGACGCGGTGATCGCGATCGCGCTCACCTTGCTGGCGCTGGATCTCCCGATCCCCCACGGCGACACCACCGGCGCCATGCTGAGCTCGATCTCGGACCACGGCAAGGAATACTTCGCCTTCGCGCTCGGCTTCGCGGTGATCTCCGCCCACTGGCGCGCGCACCACGAGATCTTCCCCTACGTCCGCTCGCTGAGCGGCCGCCTGATCAGTCTCACCCTGCTCTGGCTGTTCATGCAGGTCCTGATGCCGTTCGCGACGCGGGTCATCACCGCCGAGGGAGCGTTCCCTCTCCGGTTCAGCCTGTACGCGATGGTTCAGGTCCTGGCCTCCGCGTCGTTCGCGCTGATCATCAGGGAGATCCGGCGCGAACACCTGTACGTGACCGACGGACCGCCCCGGGTGTTCGCCCAGAGCCTGACGCGCAGCGTCTGCTTGGCCGCGGTGTTCGGGATCTCCGTGCCCGTCTCGTTCCTGACGGACGACGCCGTCGCCTACCTGTGCTGGCTCGCGGCGCCTGTCACGCTCGCCGTCGCCCGCCGCGTCCAGGACCGCAGGTCGTCCGGCACCTGAGCGGCCTGACCGGACCGGGTCAGCGCAGCGCCGTCAGGACGTAGTCGTCGCCGGACTGCCACACCGGCGCCACTTCGGCGAAGCCCGCTTCCCGGAGCAGCCTGGTGTGTTCCTGCGGGCTCAGCCGGTTGCCGTAGCCGGTCGAGATGCCGCGCAACTCGTCGGCCGTGAACCGCCCCCGCAGCGCGGGATCGGCGGCGACCGCCTCCCACCAGGCCTTCCATTCCTCGTTGGCGCCGACCCCGGCACGGACCGCCCGCCGGTTCTTGACCACCTCGGCGAGGTCGCGGATACCGGGTTGTTCGTCGTAGAGGTGGTCGCCGTTGACGAGCGCTCCGCCCTCCCTCAGCGCTCCGGCGAGGTCACGGTAGACGTCGGCGAGCCGCTCGGGACGCAGCCAGTGCAACGCGGTCGTCGAGACGGCGGCGTCGACCGGCCCCCATTTCAGCCAGCCACTCTCGGCGAGGTCGGCCTGGAGGTACTCGATGTCCGCCTGCCGCGGCCGGGTGGCCCGGGCGAGGGCGAGCAGGAACGGGTCGTTGTCGACGCCGATGACCCGTGCGCGCGGCAGCCGCCCGGCGAGCCTCGTGGCCAGCGATCCCGGGCCGCATCCGAGGTCCAGCACCAGCGGCTCGGCGACGTCACGGCATACGTGCTCGACGACGTCGATCAGCACGGCGAAGCGTTCTTCGCGGTCCGCGACGTAGCGTTCCTGCTGGATGTCCCACCGGCGCACCCAGTCCGCCGCGAGCTTCTCGTCCACCGGCCTCCCCTTCGTGATCTTGATCCTGTGTAGCACACCCCTGGCATGGGTTACCGTGGGCGCCACAACGCAAGAAGGTGCCCGTCGGGGGAAGCCGGTGTGAATCCGGCGCTGACCCGCAACCGTGAACGGCCTGGGAAGACGTCTCAGCGCCGTGAGCCGGACTGCCCGCCGGGTACCGCCAGCCCCAACTGTCGTGGAGTACGGAGCGGGGTCCCGTTCACGTGCGGCCGCGCGCCCGGGACAGTGCTCGATGTCCCGGAGGTTCCTATGACGCGCCATCCGCTCACCCGCCGGCGGCTGCTCGCCCTGGCCGCTCTCACGCCGCTGGCCGCGTGCGGGACCGCACCGGCGGATACCGGCCGGTTGAGGGTCGCGTTCGCCGCGGGCGGCTCGAAGGAGACCCTGGACCCGTCTCAGGTCTCCCTTTTCGTCGACCAAGCGCGGGCCAAGGCGCTCTTCGACACGCTGGTCGCCTACAACGCCGACACCTCGTTGCGGCCGCGGCTGGCCGAGTCCTGGGAAAGCGACGATTCCGGCACACGCTGGCGGATCCGGCTGCGGCGGGCGGCCTTCCACGACGGCCGTCCGGTCACGGCGGACGACGTGCTCTACACCTTCCGGCGGATCGCCGATCCCGCACTGGCGTCTTCGTCACGGCAGTACTTCGCGAAGGTGGACTTCGGCCGCAGCAAAGCGGTGTCCCCTGCCGAAATCGAGCTGACACTGACGGCTCCCGACTTCGAGTTCCCGTCGGGCTGGGGCGCTCCCGGCGCGGAGATCGTGCCCGCCGGGACGACGGATTTCACGGCACCGGTCGGCTCCGGTCCGTTCCGTTTCGTCTCGTTCACCCCCGGCGGGCCGGCGGTGTTCCGCAAGAACGAGTCCCATTGGGACGGCGCGCCGGGCATCGACGAGCTGGAATTCGTACCGGTCAACGAGGAAGCCGCACGCGTCAACGCCTTGCTGTCCGGGCAGGTCGACTACGCCCACGATCTCGCGGCCGGTACCGCGGCCCGCTTGGCCGGTGACGGGCGTGTCTCGTTGCTCGAAGCCAAGGGAACGACGATGCAGGGCATGATGCTGCGCGTGACGCGGCCGCCGTTCGCGGATCCGAGGCTGATGCGCGCCGTACTGTCCGGAGTGGACAGAGAAGCGCTGAACCGCGTCGCACTGGCCGGACGCGGCGAGATCGGCAACGACCTGTTCGGCAAAGGACTCCGCGGGTACGCCACCGGCATCCCCCAGCGCGGCCGCGATGTCGAGGCGGCCCGCTCGCTCGTCCGCGAGTCGGGCGCGGAGGGGCTGGCCTTCGCCGTCGAAACCAGCGACGTCGATCCGGGCTTCGCCACCGCGGCCACCCTGATTTCCCAGCAGCTCGGGGAAATCGGGCTGAAGGTCACACCGAACACGCGCGCGTCGAGCACCTATTTCAGCGAGATCAAGACCAAGGGGGTCGCCGCGCTCACCCGTACGGCGACCCTGCCGGTGCCGACGTTCCTCAATCAGCGCTTCCGGACCGGCGGTTCGAACAACGTCAACGGTTTCGCCTCGCCGGAGTTCGACGCCCTCATGGACCGGGCCGCGGCCACCCCGGACGAGAGTGCCCGGCTGGCGCTGTTCGGTGACGCCCAGCGGATCGTGCACGAATCCGGAGGTCTGCTCGCCTGGGGGTTCAGCACCTGGACGATCGGCGTGTCGAAGCGGGTGTCCGGATTGGTGTCCGCGCCGCCGAACACCTTCGACTGGGCGAGGTTCGACCGCGCCCGGCTGTCCTGACGTGCCTGGTTACGCCGCCCGGCGGCTGGGCTTCGCCGTTCTGCAGGCGATGTTCGTGCTGGTCGCGACGTTCGCCGTGACCGCGCTGCTCCCCGGCGACGCGGCGTCGGTCGTGCTCGGCGAGCAGGCCACCGACGAGCAGGTGGCGACCGTGCGCCACCGGCTCGGCCTCGACCAGCCGATCCTCGACCGGTTCGGGCACTGGTTTTCCGGGCTGCTCACCGGTGATCTCGGCCGGTCGCTCGTGACCGGCGCCCCGGTGACCGAGGAGATCGCCCGCCGCTTCGCCGCCACCGCCCTGCTCGCCGGGGTGACCCTGCTCGTGCTCGTACCGCTCGCGCTGGGCATCGGGGTGACCTGTGGGCTGCGCGAAGGATCGAGGATCGACCGGGTGCTCACCTCGGTCACGCTGTTCCTGCACGCGATTCCCGAGTTCGTCCTCGGTCTGCTGCTGGTCGCCGGATTCGCCGTCTACACCGGTTTGCTCCCGGCGACCGCGGCCGGAACCGAGCCGGCCGCACGCCCCGAAGTGCTCGTGCTGCCGGTGATCGTGCTGGTCGCCCGGCAGCTGTGCGATGTCGCCCGGCAGCTCCGGATCGGGATCGCCGAGCAGACCCGGGGCCAGGTGGCCGGGCATCTGCGCCTGCTCGGCCTGCCCGAACGCACCGTGGTGCTGCGGCATCTCCTGCCCGCCGCCGCGGCTCCCGCCGTGCAGCAACTCGCCCGCGCCGTCGAAGGGCTGCTGACCGGCACGGTGATCGTCGAATCCCTGTTCGCGTTCACCGGTCTCGGCACGGGTTTCGTCGAAGCCGTGCAGAACCGGGACGTCCCGCAGGTGCAGGGATACGTGCTGACGTTCGCCGTCGTGGTCGTGCTCGGGAACCTGGTCGCCGACCTCGTGGCGCATCGGCTCACGCCGCAGCGGGAGCCCGCGAAATGGTGAAGCGGACGTTCGGGTGGTCCCTCCTCGCGGTGCCGCTGGTGCTCGCGATGGCCGGGCCGGTGATCGCGGGCCCCGTGGAGTCCGTCGGCGCGCCGTGGCAGGCACCGGACGCCGCTCATCCGCTCGGCACCGACGTCCTCGGCCGCGACGCGCTCACGGTGATCCTCGCGGGCGGGTTCCCCGTGATCGGCATGACGGCCGCCGCACTCGGGCTCGCCTACCTGATCGGGGTGCCGCTCGGTCTCGTCGCGGCCGGGCGGGGACGGCTGGCCGACGAGGCCGTGATGCGGTCCCTCGATCTCGTACTGGCCTTCCCGTCGCTGCTGGTGCTCATGGTGCTCGCCGCGACCGGGCACCGTGGGCCCGGCGTGCTCATTCCCGTCGTCGCCGTACTCCAGTTGCCCGCGATCACCCGCGTGGTGCGGGCCGCGGCCTTGGCGCCTGGCTGCCGCACAGCCGTGGAAGCCCTCACCCTGCAAGGACAACCGTGGTGGCGCGTCCAGCTCGGGTACGTCGCCCGGCACCTCGCCGGCCCCGTCGCGACCGACGCCGGCACACGGCTCGGCGTGGTGCTCTACCTGCTGGCGTCGGCGAACTTCCTCGGACTCGGCCTGCCCGCCGATTCCCCGGACTGGGCCGTGGTCATCGAACGCAACAGCGAAGCCCTCTACACCTCGCCCGCGGTCGTCCTCGTTCCCGCCGCGCTGCTGATGGCGTTGTGCGTCGGCACGAACCTCGTCACCGACCGGCTGCTCGCCGTCCGGCGGGTGATCCCGTGACCGTCCTGGAGATCGCCGGCCTGTCCGCCCGCGCCGGCGAGACCGTTCTGCTCGACGACGTCTCACTGTCCCTCGAACCGGGCCGGGTACTCGTCGTGCTCGGCGCGTCCGGCACGGGAAAGACCACCCTGGGTCTCGCCGCGACCGGACAGGCCCGCCCGGGGATCACGCTGTCCGGGTCGGTGATGCTGGCGGGGTCCCCGCTGCTGGGCCGAACCGCTTCCGAACTGCGACGGGCCCGGGCCGGCGTCGTCGGCCACCTGCCGCAGCAGCCGTCGGCGGTACTGGACCCGGTCCGCCGCTGCGGTCCGGTGCTGGCCGAACTCGCCGCCCTCCGCCACCGCGGCCGTGCCGCGCGCCTGGCGGCGGCCCGCACCGCGCTGGCGGAATCGGGACTCGAACAGACGTTGTGGCGCCGATTCCCGCACCAGCTGTCCGGCGGGCAGCAGCAGCGCATGGCCCTCGCCACCACTCTCGTGAACCGGCCACGGGTGCTGGTCCTCGACGAGCCGACCAGTGGTCTCGACGCGGCGAACAGGGCCGTGCTCACCGCCCGGCTCGCGGAGCTCTCCCAGGCCGGGACGGCGTTGCTGATCCTGACCCACGACCTCACGCTGGCCCGTGCCCTGGCAGGCGACGTCGCCGAACTCCGCGACCACCGCTTGGTGCCGTCCCCGACGGTCCCCGGACCCGTTCGCATCGATGGCCCGCCACCCTCGTCGCCGTCCTCGCCGGTGCTCGTCGTTCGCGGGCTCACCGTGCGCGCCGGGCGGACGACGCTCGTCGAGGACTTCGACCTGGAACTGGCGGCGGGCAGCCGGACCACGCTCGCCGGCACGTCGGGCGCGGGCAAGACGACCCTCGCCCGCGCGCTCGCCGGATTGACCCCACCGAGCGCGGGCACGATCGAAATCGACGGCGTCCGGCTCCCCCGCCTCGCCCGTCGTCGCACTCGCGCGCACCTGCGCGCGGTCCAATACGTCCACCAGGACAGCCGCGCGTCCTTCGACGAATTCCGCGACGTGCTCGACCAGGTGGCCGACACCGCCCGTCTCCTTCGCGGCCTCAGCCGCGCGGACGCCCGGCTCGAAGCGATGGAGACCCTGCGCTCCCTCGGTATCGACGCGGCCGACCGGCGTCCCGGCCTGCTCTCCGGTGGCCAGCTCCAGCGTTGCGCCGTGGCCCGCGCGCTCCTCGCCCACCCCAAGGTGCTGATCTGCGACGAAGTGACCTCGGCGCTCGACGCGGCCAACCGCACGCGACTGCTGGACGTTCTCGCCGCCGCTGCGAATCGGCACGGCACCGCGCTGCTCATGATCAGCCATGACGACGCCTCGGCTCCGCTCACGATCACGATGAGGGCGACGCCTGAGTCACCGAGGTGACCATGGAGGCACTCGACTGTCCATTAGGGACAGTTTCGGGGCGTGCTTCTTTTTGTCGTCCGGTTCGTGTGCTTCGACGCGCGTTCCCTCAAGCTGGGCCCGATGGTCCGCCCCCGACGTTGCGAAAGTGGCTTTCGCAACACGCCACCTCTGGCCCCAAGCCGCCAGAATTGTCCTTTATGGACACAAAGCGCAGGCTCTCCACCGGCTCAGCCGTATGCCCGCACCTTCTCCCGGCGTGACCGGAAACCCAACCCCGGAAGCGACCACCGACCGCCGGGCCATTCGACCGCCGCCGGACGCCAGCCGAGCAAGGTCCTCCTGAAGACCACCTCAAGCTCACCCTCGACCAGCGCCTGTATGAGCGCCGCGAACTCCTCGAAGTCCTCCGGCGAGTCCACTTCGAACGGGTCCAGATCGTCGATGAACAGTTCCCCGCCGCGTTCGGTCATGCGCAGCTCCAGGCGCGGCGCGCCCGGGACAGCAGGCTTGACCCCGGACGACACCAGGGTCGACTCTGAACGAGACCGCCCCGCTCTCGATCAGCCGCCGGTACGCGGTTCCGAGCGAATCCACGAACCGGTCCATCGTCAGTCCTTGGTGCACACACTCGGCGTAGACACCATTACCGTCCTGCTCCTCGTCGCAAACCGCGGCGGCATCGCGGCGCCGACGAACATCACTTTCCGGATCATCGTTCCCCTCCCCTGGGCACGGGAACAGCCTGCCACCTCTCCCCACCGGACGGCGAGACTTTTGCAGCAGAGCGGAAATCGCAGGCAAGGCGATCGTCCGGCGGCATCCCCGGGGTCGTGCCGTTCCGGGCATCCGGCGGACGGGCCTCGCTGCCGACCTTGCGCCGGCACCTCGGCCCCGTGCACCTGGCTGGTGATCATCAGCTCGGCATGCCTTCACTGGCCGACGCGGCCTCGTCGGGTGAGCGGGCCGCGAAGCAGGTTCTGGCGAGCCTGTGACCGACGCCTGTCGTCAGCCGACGTGGATTCCCGGGCGGAGCGCCGGATCGCGTTCGCTGGTGCGGATGATCTCGCGGACGACCGGGGCGGTGTCGCCGCGGCCGAGGATCAGGTAACGGAACAGATGCCCGAGCGGATTGCCCTCGCTCCACTCGAAATGGCATTGGGGCCGCACACCGGTGGTGTCGCGCAGGGCGAGCAGGATGGCCGCGATCGCGTTCGGGGCGGCGGGGCTTTCCGCGCGCAGTACCCGGAATCCCTCGATCTCGACACCGCGGACCTTCAGCACGTCGCTGAAGCCGGACGGGTCGATGACGTCGATTTCGAGGAACAGGACGTCGGCGGCGCCGGGTACCGGGTTCAGGCCGCGCTGTTCCGCTTCTTTCGCCCGGTATTCGTCGGCGTCCCCGGCCTGGCGCCGGTTCGCGATGATGGTGAGCGCGCCGTCGTGCGCGATCGACTCGGTGACGAACCGGCGCGCGGGCTCGTCGAACTCGATGTGGTCCACCCGCAGTTCCGTGGTGCGGGTGACCCGCGAGATCAGTGACACCACGATGATCCCGATGATGAAGAACGCGGAGATGGTGAGGCCGTCGGGCTTCTCGATGACGTTCTCCACCAAGGCGTAGATCAGGATCAGGGTCAGCACGGCGAACGCGATCGCCGCCTTGCGCTGCCGCTTCTTCGCCGCGGAGATGGCCACCGCGACCGACGCCGACACCATCATCGCGAGGATCCCGGTGGCGTACGCCCCGGCCTGGGCGTTGACGTCGGCGTTGAAGATGATCGTGACCAGGACGCAGATCGCGGTGTAGACCAGCACCACCGGACGGACCGCCCGCGCCCAGTCCGGCGCCATCCCGTACGCGGGCAGGTAGCGCGGCACGATGTTGATCAATCCGGCCATCGCCGACGCACCGGCGAACCACAGGATCAGGATGCTGCTGATGTCGTACGCCGTGCCGACCCACTCGCCCAGCAACTCGTGCGCGAGGTAGGCCAGCGCGCGGCCGTTCGCCTCTCCGCCCGGCCGGAACTTCTCGGCCGGGATCAGGACCGTGGTGACGAAGCTGGTCGCGATCAGGTACACCGACATGATCAGCGCGGCGGCGGTGAGCAGTTTGCGGGTGTTGCGGATCCGGTTCGCCAGTTTCCGTTCGGCGTTCTCACCCTTGGCCGCCACCAGCGGCATCATGCTCACACCGGTCTCGAAACCCGACAAACCGAGCACCAGCAAGGGGAACGCCAGGATCGCCGGGCCGATGACACCGCCGAATCCGCCTCCTCCGGAGGTGAGCGCGTCCAGCCAGCGATCGAACGCGGCGGCATCGGCGACCACCTCGCCGACCCCGGCGACCACGACCACCGCGTTGAGCAACAGGAAGATCGCGACCAGCGGGATCGCGACACCGACCGCCTCACTGAACCCGAGCAGGAACACCCCGCCGAGGATCAGCAGCAGGACGACCGTGATCAGCACCTCGTGCCCGTGCAGGAACGACGGGGTGATCGGATTCTCCAGCGCGTGCACCGTGGCGTCCGCCGAGGACAGCGTGATCGTGATGATCCACGACGTCGCGACGAAACCCAGTAGCACCAAGACGAAGATCTTGCCGCGCCAGAACGGCAGCAGATTCTCCAGCATCGCGACCGAACCCTGACCGTGCGGGCTCTCCTTCGCCACCCGCCGGTACATCGGCAGCATGCCCAGCAACGTCAGCGCCACGATCAGCAACGTCGCCAGCGGCGACAGCGCGCCCGCCGCCAGCGCGGCGATCCCTGGCAGATACGACAACGTGGAGAAGTAGTCCACGCCGGTGAGACACATGACCTTCCACCACGACTGCGGAGTGGCGTGCTCCTCGTGACTCTCCGGCCCCACCGGCTGGACCCGGTGCTCCATCAGCCACCGGCCGACCTTCCCCGTGGGCGCCGCCTGCCGGACCGGGCTCTCCACCCGCTCCGGGACAGCATGCTCCGGTACCTCGGTCATCCCGTGCCCTCCCCGAATCGCACGTACACCTCCCACGAGGCGAACCTGGCACGCCACTCGTGATGGCCGCACACCGACGCGGACACTAACGAACCAGCGCTAAGAATCACCGCGCCCGCCGTAAAGAAAACGTAAGTGTCGTAAGAAGCGCGCTCCGCTCTAGGCCTCACCCGCCATCCGACCGGGCTCCAGCCGTCGAGGTCGGCATCGGGCGGCAGGTGCGCGATGATGCTCGCCGGCCACTGGCGCATCGCCTCGGCGCGTTGCCGGAGCAGGCCGATCGCCTCGGCGCGGGTCAGGTCCTCGATGAGACCCACCGCAGCGGCGAGCATGTCCAGCCGGGGATCGCGGCTGGCGAGTGCCTTGCGGAGCAGGGTGAAGTAGCTCTGTTCGCCCTTCGCGGTGATCTCGTATTCCATCCGTGGCGGACCGCCCGCCTCGCTGGAAACGGTCTCGTGGAGAACGAGCAAGTCCTGTCCGGTCATGGCCTTGAGCGCGTGATACACCGAACCCGAGGTCGCCGTCGCCCACTCGTGCGCGCCCCACGACTCCAGGTCGGAACGAACCTGGTAGCCATGGGCGCGGTCACGCCGCCGGACCGCGCCCAAGACCAACATGCGAACCGTCGACACGGGATCAGCCCGGCGTGTTCGTGCTGAGCCACCACAACGTCCCGAACGGGTCGACGAAGACGTCTTCGGGTTCCGGCACGGTGGCCCACAGCTGGACGTGCACCGGGTCCGAGGGCGACTCCAAGCGGCGCATCCCGCCGGCCCCGGAGTCGGCGAAGAACACCACGCCGGTCCCGATCCGCGCTTCGGCGTGCACCATCCGCTCCGGATCCTCCGGTAGCGGAATCACGTTCGACACCTCGGCCTACCTGCGCCGGAGGCGAACGACCGGATTCGCCGGACGATTAGGCTGTAGACGAGCAGCAAGAGCCGAGGAGTACGTGAATCCGCTGAACGAGGGCATCCGGTCACGGTGAATCCGACCACGGCGGCCGCGGGCACCGACCCCTTCGTCCACCTCGCGTTGTTCTATCGCGGGCAGGACGACTACCTGACGGGCACCGTTCCCTTCATCCGGGAAGGCCTGGACAGGGACGAACCGGTCGCGGTCTCGGTGCCGGGCCCCAAGGCGCTGTCCCGCAAGTCATGTTCGCGGTCTCCGCACCCAGGTGTCGCGAAAGCCACTTTCGGGACATCAGGCGTCGCGAAGGTCCCTTTCGCGACACGCTCCGGCTGCACGACCACTTGCGGGACGCCACCGCCGACCCAACTGTCCACAAAGGCCTCTCTCCGAGAGGACGGCGCCCGATCGGCCCGATTTGAGTGGTTTCACGAAGGGGTCGTGAGTGATAAAGAGGGTTAGAACCATCCTTGTCACTCACGACCCCACTTGAAATCCGTACATACAAGCATCAAGCGGACATCCAGCGGGAAAGAGCGTCCTTTGTGGACACTTGGGGAAGGCAGTCGAGGCGTTCCTGGGCCCTTCGCGAGCGTCGCGGCTGTCCGTTGCACGCGAGGCATGGATCAACGGCCGAGTCCTCGCAGAGCCGTTTCGATCTCCGCGCCGGTGAGGCGCCGGGGGCTGACGTAGTAGAGCACTGAGCCTGCCGGGAGATCGCCGTCCCACGAAGGGTTGACCACCAGGTCGTCGTCGGTCCGTGCGGCCAGAACCGTGGCACCGAAAGCGCGGCCCAGCGCCAGCCGGCATTTCTCGGTGCTCAGCCGCCCCAGCGACTCGGGCAAGACGACCGAGTACGTCCCCGCTCCGCCTGCCGTCATCAGCTCGGAGTAGACCTCGGCGATTCCCGGGGAGGTCAGTTCTTCCGTGACCATCCGCGGTGTGTGCCACTGCACGCACTTGATCCGGGGGTCCACGTAGCGGACCAGCTCGGACTTCTCCATGTCCCGCAACGTCACCACGACATGCGCCGACCGGTTCGCGTGGTCAACGGTCACCGCGACGGCCAAGGCCTCGTTGTCGTCGCCCATGTCGACCAGGATGGTGCCCGCCTGCGCGACGGCGGCCCGAGCGAGCACGTCGGCCGCCGTCGGCTCACCGCGGACGAAGTCCACCGGCTGCGACGGCATGGGGTGCACCTGCACTTCGTCGCTCGCGCACAGGACGAGTCCGGTCACGCCGTCGGCGATGAGTTGCGCGACGATGCGCTCGGTGCGGCCTGGTGTATAGCCGATCAGGAGCGTGTGCCCACTCGCCCGTACGGCTTCCATCCCCTGCATCCGCCGTCCCTTCGCCTGTTCGAGCCTGGAAGCGAGCTTGGTGAACACCGTGGTGAGCGTCGCGATCCCGCCGATGATGACATAGGCCCCGACGAAATGCCCCGCGGTCGTCTCCGGCGAAAAGTCGCCGTAGCCGACCGTCGCGGCCGTGACCACGAAGTACCACCAGTAGTTCCCGGGCTGGACGAGCTCACTGCCCGCGGGTTCGGCCAGCACCATCAGCGGCCAACTGGTCGCGAAGACGAAGATGACCACGACGACAGGAAGCATCCAGCCCTGCTGCAACACCCAGCGGGCCAGCAGCCGCGCCAAGACGAACGACACCCCCGCCTCCTCACCGGCCGCGCTCCACCCGACCGCGGATTCCGATACCAGACCACACCGTTCCCATCGGCGCAACGGACGTTACCGGACCGCTACGGCGGATATCACCAGGTGGAAGTATGTGTCCGCAAAGGACTGTCCAAGGGAGACCGGCTGTCGTCGAGCGCGCCCGGCCACGGCCGAATGGTCACCGGCCGGAACGGAACCCCTCGACATTGACCACGGTCGCCACAGATCGGCTGGTTGTCGACCGGAGGTCCGAGACGCGGTCAGGTCGATCCTTGCCAGGTGGTCAGGACCGGGCGCGGTCATGCTCGGCCTCGGCCGGGTTGCCGCCGGCTCGACCGGCGCCGTGTCGATCCAGGCGGGCGGCAGCGGCGGCCGTCCGGCCATTCCGAGTACCGGGGAACGCGGTATCTCAGCGCGAAAATCGGGTCGTGGAAAGTGTTGGCCGTCAACCGATGACACTCTTCGGGCAGCCCGGCACACGTTGGATGGATGCGCTCGAACTCCGGCGTCAGCCGGTGGTACTCCGCGACGCCAAGCCGGTGATCCCACCCAGGGTGGACTACTCCCTCACCGAACTCGGCAAGGAAGCCGCGGACCAGGTGAACGGCATCGCTCACTGGACGGAGCGGCGGATGACGGCCGTGCAGAAAGCGCGAGCGGATTACGACGCCGCGAAAGCGCGACTCGGCTGAGCACGTCGCGGCGATTCGTCGAAGCCGTCCGCGTTCGGGCCTGCCTCCGCTAGGGTGCGTGCATGGCGGAGTTACCGGTCGGCTCAGTCTTGGTCCGCACTTGGTTCGGTGACGACAGTGCCTGGGATTCTCTGGCCCACGAGGTACGGACGCCCAGCGATGAGGGGTTCCAGGCGAGTGTCGCCGTGGTGAACGATCCAGCTTTCGCGGGTTTGAGCGCCGAAGCGTTGAAGGCAAAGCAGACGACTGGAGCGATCGTTTCGTTCCTCGCGGACAAGACGACCCTCACGAACGCCGAACATCCCATCCTTGCCGTCTGGGTTCTTCCGCTCCGGGGCGTTGATCATCAGCCGTTCCGGGTGGTGTCCGCCGAGCTGCCGAGCGTGGAGAACAACATCAACCTGGGAAACATGGACTGGGAAGACTTCACGGGGTCGGTGAGCGCCGACGGTGTGTTCCGGGGATTCTGACGCCGAGGTGGCGATCACCCGTGTCGACGACTCCGTGTTCGAGGGCATGGGCACCGGGTCGAGCGAGTGCTACACCTGGGTCATCCAGTTCATCCGTCTCGACTGGCGAGGACTGCTGGCCCATCCGGAATCCCTGCCCTGGCCCGATCCGTACTCCGTCCAGCTCTGGATGTTCATCGACGGCTAGCTCACGGAGGTCGTCCTCCCCCGCACCTCCCGCCTCGTGGTCGTCGACGACGATTTCCCGGGCGATCATCGGAGCAGCACCCTAACGGCCGTCCCGAGCGCGAGGCTCCGCCGGTCGAACGGGGGGGTCGTCACGACCCGGTACCGGCGACCTCCGCCGTGCGGACGGTGAGCGGAGTGCCTTGCATACACGTTGTCGGCGTTCCGGGCCGGAGCGAGCCCCGCACGACGGCCTCCACGCCCGGCTTCAGCTCGGGCACCGGACGCACCAGGAGATACTCGCGGTCAGGTGCGGCGAGTACCAGGCACCCGGGTTCCACGCCGTTTCGCACGGTGCCTCGTACGCTCACTTCCGTTCCCGAAGGCGCCGGCGCTGTGGGTGTTGCCGACACTCCGCCGGGCGGCACCGGAGAGGGCCGGTCCGAAGGCGCACATCCGGTGGCCACGGCCAAGACCACGGCCATCGCCACCACACCGATACGCATTTTTCCTCCTCTGGAAGAGATCGCGGACTCCGCGGGATCAGAGAGGCCGGTCGTCGCACACCGTCGAGGTGTCGTCGCACCGCCCAGATGTCGTCGTGGCGCTCCGGAGGCAGATCCCCCATCGCCACCCATCCGATGGGCACGACCGTGTCGGCGGCGAGCACCGTGTTCGCGTGCACCACGGCGTTGACGCGCACTTCGCCGTGCCCGCCCAAGCGCGCCCCGGGGAAAACCGCGCAACCGGTGGCCAGGAAACAACCGTCGTCGCCGATCCGCGCCGGATGCGCGGCCCGTCCCCGCACGAGGGCGTTCTCCATCACCGCCCAGCGCCTGCCGACGCGGACCTCACCGTTCTCCGCCGTGAGCACGGCCCCGAAGAGCACTCTCGCGTCCGCCCCGACCCGCACCTTCCCGCACAGCACCGCGGTCGGCGCCACATAGGCGTTCTGATGGACCTCCGGGCGACGCCCTCGATGTTCGTACAGCGGCATCGTCGGTCGCCTCTTCCTGGTCGCACTTCGAACGTCACGCGTACCCGGCCAGGACGAGCGGGAAACACGGCCGTCACCCGGATCGGCGGTTTGTCCGCCGAGGTGCCGGGTAGCCGACAAGTTCGGAGAACCGACGCGGAGGTGAACGAGCATGACGATCCGGACCACCACACGCGAGACCGCGCAGGGCCCCGCACGGACACAGGAAGGGGCCGTCGGATCCACCGGCTCTTCCGAGGTCTCGATCGGGCTTGTCCTGTTGGCGGGTGTGTACTTGATCTTGTCACCCTGGGTGATCGAGTTCACCGGCACCTTCGGCATGGCCGCGACCAACATGATCAGCGGTATCGTGCTGGCGCTCTTCGCCGCCGGATGCGCCCGCTCCGTCGGCCTGCGCACCGTGGCCTGGGTGATTCCGGTCCTCGGCGTCTGGGTGATCGCCTCGCCATGGGTGATTTCCCGGGGCCGTGGCCTGGTGCCGCTCGACTATCCGGGTATGCCGGAACTGAACACGGCGACCTGGCTGAGCAACGTGATCGCCGGCGTGATCGTGCTGGTCGCCGGAATCGCGCTCGCGCTGTCGGCGCGGCGACGCCCCACACACCGGTGACGGCGGCAAGCGCGCATATCCGAAAGCGGATCGGGTACCCCGGAGCCATGGTCCCCGCTGATCCGAATCGGAAAGGGACAGGAAGGAAGTCATCATGGGCCGGCTCGTCCGCGATCTCATGACCACCGACCCGGTCGCCCTGCCCGCCGACACACCGGTCCGCCGGGCGGCGCAAGCGATGCGCGACAAGGACATCGGCGATGTCCTCGTCCTCGACGGAGACCGGCTCGCCGGGATCGTCACCGACCGCGACATCGTCATCCGTGCCGTCGCCGGCCAGGACGACCTCGCCGATTGCCGCCTCCGGGACGTATGCAGCTCACAGGTCGTCACCGTCTCCCCCGACGAGGACACCGACACCGCCATCTCCCGGATGGCCGGCAACGCGGTGCGACGCATCCCCGTCGTCGACAACGGCCGCCCGGTCGGCGTGTTGTCCCTCGGCGACGCCGCAATGGAATACGACCCGAACTCCGTGCTCAGCGAAATCAGCGCCGCCGAAGGCAACCGGTGACACCCGGCTTCGCCGAGTCAGCCCGTTCACCGCCCCGGGCTTCCCGCGTCCGCGACGCGGTTCGTCCTGTCTCGCGAACCGCGGAGTACCTGGTGCGCGACCACGATCAGCCCAGAATCGGGATCAGTTCCCCGGCAGGCCCGCTCACACCGGCCGCACGCCTGCGCACAGACCCGGCGATGTTCGTGCTCGTGACGTTCGCATTCGTCACCGCAGCTCGCACAGGCCGCCGCACACGCCTCGAGGGTGCAGCGGATGCTGTCGGTGGCGTACCCCGGGTGCACCGGACGCACTGGTCTTCAGGTGCCCTGGCCGCTGAGGGCGGTCCTGACGTCTCAGTGGCGGCCGCGGAGCCGATACGCCACCGCGAAACCCAAGGCGACCCCACCGAAAACGTCGGTCGGCCAATGAACATGCGTCCTGACCCGGCCGTAACAGACCACGAACGCGAGCGGAGCGACGGCCGCGCCTGCCTTCGGTGAGCGAAGGGCGACCGCGGTGGTGAACGCGGCAGCCGTCACCGCGTGCTTCGACGGGAACGAGGACGAAGTCGGCCGTTCCGGCAGGGATTCGCGGGCGGGCAGGCGACGCGTGGCGGGACGAGGACGGCGGATCAGCGCGCTGAGCAGATGCCCGCTCACCATGCCCGCACCGGCGGCCACCAGCCCGCATACCCCGGCCCGGCGGGAAGACCCCCGGCGCACCGCGAGCAATCCCGCGACGACGAACCACAGCAGGCCCCCTCGCGCCGCGGTCGTCGTCGCGACCACGACCGGATGCGCCCGCGAGGTCGGCAGGCCATGGTCGTCCAGTTTCCGTAGCGCCTCTTCACCCACCGGCCACATCGGTTGTGGACACCTCCTGCCGATGACTACCCCGATTGGGCGAAGATCATTCAGGGTACGGCCTAAGGCAGAGACGCCCGTGTGCTGTCGAGATCGGCGAGCAGGTCACCGGGTCGAGACGGTGGGACGGTGGCGGCCGCGCAGCGAGTACGGCGCCACCGTGGTCTTGGCGGGGTTGTTCTGGGACCAGTCGAGAACACCCGCCCGGCCCGCTGGGCTTCGGCCATCACGGCGGTCCCCCGGTCCGGTGTCTCGCGGGCCAGGCGCTGGGCGAGTTCCGGCGAGGTCGACCCCGCTTCATCGCGGAGCAGGGTTCTCTTGTTTCGGGCGAGGGGAACATTTGTCCAAGACTGAAGGTGGGCAGCCCGGGCATCGTCCCGAGCATGAGTGAGTACGACGTCAAGCAATCGCACAGGATGTACGTGGTCCATGAGGGGCCGAGGCAGGCGCCACCGCTGTTGCTCGTCCACGGCTCGGGAGCTTCGGGCGCCTGCTGGGGCCCGATGATCCCGACGCTCGACAGGCACCATCACGTCATTCGAGTCGACCTTCCGGGCTGCGGCCAGTCTCCGCCCGCAGCGTCGTACGACGTGCCCGCGCAGGCGGGTCGCGTGGCGGCGGTACTCGATGACCTCGGCCTCGGTCAGGTCGCCGCGGTCGGGCATTCCAGCGGCGGCTACGTCGTCACGGCGCTTGCCGAACAGCGCCCCGACCTGGTGGGTTCGCTCGCGCTGATCAGCACCGGCCCGACTCCCGGTGCGCTGCTGCCGCAGCCGGTCATCCTTCGGGTCCTGCTGGCCCCGCCGCTCGGCAGGCTGCTCTGGGCAAGGCGTTCGAACTCGATGATCCGCAGCGGGATCAGGGCGACAGCCGCTCGCCCGGTGGACGTCCCGGACGACTTGATCGCCGACCTACGGGGCATCACGTACCGCACAATGAGGGCAGTGCTGAGCCGAAACAGCGCGTACCTCGCCGAACGAAGCATGCCCGAGCGTCTCACCGCCCTCGACGTCCCGGTGCTGGTGATCTTCGGCGCCGCCGACCCCCGCTGGGATCCCTCGTCGGCGCACCAGTACGACGCGGTGCCGACCGCGCGGGTCGAGCTGCTGCCCGGCGTCGGGCACCTACCTGTGCTCGAAGCACCGGAGGAGACCAGCAGGCTGCTGCTGGACTTCGCGGCCAAGGTCCGCCGTCACGACATCTCGTGATTTCCGAGGGCTAATCTGGTCGCATGCCGTCAACCGGGACACCACCCGACTGGGCGGGGGTGGACATCGCCGTTCCGCGCCGGTCAGCTCGGCTGCCGGGGATCAGCATGGCCGGGTTCCGGCAACGCGTCCCCGGCGCCGCCGACATCGCCATGGTCGCGCACCCATCCGTCAGCCTGCTCGTCGACCTGACCGAGGGAGCGGGTCTCGTCTACGACACCTATGGCCGGCGCGAGCGCGGCACTGTCGTGATCGGGCTCCTCCCCGGCGAACTTCGGACCGGTGGCTCAGGCCCGGCGATCGAGTGTCTCCAGATCCGGCTGTCGCCGCCGGTGGCGGCCAAGGTGCTCGGCGCGTCGACCGAGTTCAGCGGGACGGTGGTGTCGCTGGAGGATGTCTGGGGCCGCGACGCCGGGCGCGTCGAGGACAGGTTGCGCGCCGCCGCGACGTGGGACGAGCGGTTCACGATCGCGGTGAGAATCCTCAGCCGACGGCTGGACTCCCACCCACCGGTCGATCCGGAGGTCGCCTACGCCTGGCGGCGGATGCGCACCAGCCGAGGGCGGATACGGGTCGACGGCCTGGCCGACGAGGTCGGCTGGAGCCGCAAGCGCCTATGGTCCCGCTTTGGGGCCCAGCTCGGTACCACACCCAAACGCGCCGCCCGACTGGTGCGCTTCGACCACGCCGCCCACCTGCTCGCGGCCGGTCACGCCCCCGCCGGCGTTGCCGCCGACAGCGGCTACGTCGACCAGTCCCACCTCCACCGCGAGGTCAAGGCGATCACCGGAGCCCCGCCCGCCGCCGTGGCCGCCGCACCGTGGCTCGCGATCGACGACGTCGCGTGGCCGGCTCCTCCGCGAGGCTCGAGCCGGTGATCACCGCCTATCACCGGCTCCGCGACCAGGCCGCCCGGAAAGCGGGCACGGCGCGAGGTGAGCCCGTTCGGGTCCGGTATCACCCCGTACCACCGTCCCAGCCGGATCCGGTGGCGGGACCGGTCCGCGTGAGCGAGTCTGCGGAGGACATGACGTGACCAGGTGACGATGGCCGAAGAACGCCCCGATCCCTTGGTGCGGCCGGACGCCACCGCCGAGGCGGTCGCCGGATCGCGGGGTGGATCTGCTCACCCGCCCCGCTGCTCGAACGCGCCTTGGACGCCGCGGCCCCGGCCGGTGCCGTGGCGTCGATCGTGGATCTGACCCAGGTGGACTTCCTGGCCGTGGCCGGGCTGCGGGTGTTGCATCGAGCGGCCGCCCGAGCCGCTCTGCACGAACGATGGTTCGCCGTGGTCGCCGACACCTACGCGCTGACCCGGGTGCTCGACCTGGTCGACCTCGGTCACGAGATCGCTCTGTACGGTTCTCTGTCCGAGGCTTTCCGGGCGGCGGACCGATCCACCGGCCCCCTGGTCCGCCGCTGAGGGACACGTCTTCACGGCCGAGGCGGACGCGAGCCGTTCGACGGTGACCGATCCTGGGGACCCGTCCGGTCCTGTTCCGGTGCGGAGGATCCGGCCTGTTCGCGGGTTTTCGGGGGAATGGCGGGCAGTGCCCGGTGGGCGACGACGTGGCGTGCGACGTCGCCGATCCGGCGCTGGTAACGGCGGGCATGGCCGCGCATGAGTTCGAAGGCCTCGTCGACACTCGTGTCACGGCGCACGGCGAGAATCCCCTTGGCCTGTTCTATCAGGACTCGGCTGTGCAACGCGGTCTGCAATTGTGCGGAAAGTTCCGTCTGACGACGGATCTCCCGTTCGTGCACGAGACCGATGGCGGCGGCATCGACGAGCGTCTGCATCAACCGGATTTCCGACATCGGCCTCGGATCGCTTTCCGAATGCAGGAGCAGCACCGCCCCGAGGATCTCGTCACACGACCGCATCGGCACCGAACACATCTGGCGGTACCCGGCTTTAGCCGCGGCGGACGCGAAAGCGGGCCATCGACGGCGAGCACCGGCCCATCCCACCGGGCCGATCGGTATCCCCGCGCGGCAGCAGTCCAGCACCGGGCCTTCCAGCCGCGCGAGAGCGAGCACATCGAACAAGTCGGCGTGCGACCCGGAGGTGGCCGACGTCCACCGGCGGGCATCCTCGGAAGCGAGCATCACCGCGGCGGCCGTGATGTCGAACAATTCGGTGCAGCGCGCCGCCAGCCGATCGAGCTGGCCGGCGACGTCGAAGTCCTTCACCAGGGTGTCGGACAGTTCGACCAAGGCATCGGCCAAGCGCTGTTCTCGATTCATGGAAACCCTTTCTCCGTCACCTTGAGGAAGGAACGCACGACCACACGGGTGCGGATACGCAACTGACCGGGAACGTGATTCCAAACAACGTTCACTGCGAGCTGAAATCGTCGAACGAACATCGCTCACAGCACGTCCGAGTCACGGACCTTCGCGGCAACGGCTGCTGCTCAACCACGCCGCAGAACGAAAGAAGCCTATGGAGGTCCTTGTGCGAGGGCAAGACCATCACGCGGTCGGGCGCCCCGAGTGTCCGCCCGCACTCGGTCTTCACGCCGCCTCCGCGGCCCGGCGCGATCACGCCGGTAACGACCGGGCCAAACCGGCTCGTATCGAGAATATTCGTCAGCGATTCCTCGCCACGATTCCGCCGGTGAGGCACGTCAGTGTCACCTCAAGACGTACTCCGGTACAAGCGAGCCGCGAGATCGGCCAGCGTGCGGTGGCAGGTCTTACCGGTGCGGCCCAGCGGAAGTTCGGGAAGGGTGACCAGGAACTCCGGCACCTTGCGCACGGCGAGGCCTTGGGCGGTGAGGAACGCCGCGAGTTCGGGCAGCGTCGGCGAGTGACCGTTCCGGGTCGCCACACAGGCGCAGAGCCGTTCGCCCAGTTCGCTGTCCGGTACCGCGACACAGGCGACCTCCCTGATCGCGGGATGGTCGCCGAGCGTGCGCTCCACCTCCGCCGGGCTGATCGTGTACCCACCGCGGATCACCACGCGTTTGCTCCTGCCGGTGACGTGGAGCCCGCCGCGCTCGTCGAAACGGCCGTTGTCGCCGGTCCGCACCCAGCCACCGGCTGGCCGGTATGCGGCGTCCAGCTCCGGCGCGGCGACGTGGCACAGCGGTGTCATCGGGCCTCGGGCGTGGATTTCGCCGTCGGCGATCCGGATCTCGCACACCGCGGGATCCGGTACGCCCACACCGTCCTCCGGTCGCGTGGTATGACAGTTGACGCCGTCCGACGAGCCGTAGACGTCGATCATCTCGACGCCGAACCGTTCACGGCACGCGGCCAACGTCGACGGGGGCAACATGTCGCCGCTCGACACGATGGCCGCGAGCCCGGCGGTGTCCACGGTCGCGGGATGGTCGGCCATGCGCCGCCACATCGCGGGTACGGCGAACACGTGGGTCGGGCGGTGCTCGGTGATCAGGCGCAGCGCCGCGCCCGCCTCGAACCGGCGCGTCGAGATCAGCGTGCCGCCGAGGCGGCACAGCGTCACCGGCGCCCCGAACGAGCCGAATCCCGACGTCGGCGAGACCAGGACGAGATCGCGGGGAACCTCCGTCCCGCCGTGGACGGCACGGAGGTAGTTCGCCCGCCCGCCGGCGAAGGCGTTGTGCGAGTAGGCGACCATCTTCGGCGCCGACTCCGAACCGGATGACACCAGGATCCGTGCCGGGGCCTCCGGATTCGGACGGACGATACGCGTCGCACGGCTGGATTCACCCACCACCCGCCCGTTCCCGACGACGAACCGCACACGCGCGCGTTCGAGGAGATCGCCCGAGCTCGGCGGCAACGGCAGCACGACGGCGCCGAGCGCGAACACGGCCAGTTCCGCGACCACCGCCGCTCGTCCGGCTGGTTCCCGTACCCCGACGATGTCGGTCGAGCCGCACCCGGCGGCAGCCAATCGGGCTGCCAGCTCGCGTACGGCGGCGTCCAAGCGCGCGTAATCGAGCGATCCCTCGTCGTCGATCACCGCCGTGCGAAGCGGATGTTCGCGCACCCGGTCGCCGAAGAGCGAGTACAGATCCCTGTCCGGGCAGTGTCCACATCGGACCCATTCGCGGCGGAGCCCGGCCGGCACGAGGTCGCGCAGCACCACCCCGGTCGCGGACACCCAAGTCATGACGTGAATTCCCACGGCGACGCGACGAGTACGCAGTCATCGTGGATCAGCGCGCGGGAAAACCGGGGGTCCGCGGCGAGCGCGGCGAGGTCGTCGCACACCGGCACGCTCAACGGACGGTCGCAGCGCCGCCGGGCGCCCGCGTTGAGCCTGCTCGCCGCGGACAGGAGCGAGGAGTCGGCCCGCGTGGCGCCGCGGGCCAGGGCCGTCACGATGGCGTGCGCGCAGACGACCCCGCCGAACACGTCGACGATCGTCATCAGCGAGGGCGGAACGCCCGCGTAGGCCTGCACGACGAAATCCGTGCCCACCGGCGGTTCCGGCCCCAGCTCGGCACCCCACCCCGACGCGTGCGCGTACAGGATTCCGGGCCGGGCACGCGCCAGGTCGAGTGCGCTCAACGACCACTGCCCCGCCTTTCCGGGCGCCCAGTTGTGCAGGAAGACGTCGGCGCCGACGGCGAGGTCGAGCAAATGGCCTCTGCCGTCCCGGGTGCTCAAGTCGATCTCGATGACTTCCTTGCCGTCGTTGAGCGCACGGAACCTGGCCGACGCGTCGCCGGCGATCGGCGGGACCCACCGCAGCGGGTCGCCACCCGGCGGCTCGATCCGCAGCACCGTGGCACCGAGCAGCCGCAGGAGGTGACCGGCCAGCGGGCCCTGTACCCGGCGGCATGATTCGAGGACCACCAGACCGGACAACGGGAGCGGCACCGACGGCCGGGCCGGCCGGTGCCCGCGGCCCAGCCCGCTCACCGCGAACGCGGGCAGCCGGTCGAGCCTCCGATCCGCCACCCTCACCAGCGTCATCCCGGTACGGACCGCGATCCGCTCCGCCTCCGCGATCGGCCGTGCCGCGAGAGCTTTCACCAACCCCGGTGGCAGCGGGCAGGTCGCGGTGGCGAACCGGAGCAGGAACGGCCGCCAGGCATTCGAGATCACCCGCCCGTCGATGCCGAGTGTCCTCCAGAACCGTTGCCACACCGCCGGATCGAGTGTCTCGATCTCGTACGCGACACCGTCGGCCGAGCGGAAAGGCGGCCCACCGGGGAAGAGGTCCTCGGCATGGTCGTCTCCGGCCGTCGCCGCGGCCAGATACTGGGAGACAGCCAGCAAAGCCGCCTGCGCCATCGAGGTGGACACGCCGCGCAGCGGGATCCCGCGATCACGAGCGAGCCCCCATGCGACGCCGCCCAGCTCGGCGAGTTCGGCCGCGAGGATGGACGCGTAGTCCAGTCCGAGCGGGGTCGGTTCGCCGAAGCGCCGGCCGTGTACGTGCATGATCCCGCAGGCGGCCTGCACGTCGAGCTCACCGGCCAGCGGCAGGTCGATCGGGCCCGCGACGGTCACCGCGTCCACCTCGGTGATCATGCGGGCCGCCTCCCCTGCACGGAGTACAGCACGCACGACGACGCCCGGAACCCCGGATCCGCCATGACCGAACGCACCTCGGCGAGTTCCCCTTCGGTCATCCCCGCGGCGATCAGCCGGTCCTGCAGATGATGGGTGTGGTGGATCAGCAGCCGCAGGCCGGGCGATCCCGCCCGCCACGGGAAGACCAGCGGTACCGGGTCGACGTCGACCAGGCCCGCGTCGGCCATCGACGCGGCGACCCTGCGGCCCCACGTGCCGTCTCCGCCCGCGGTCCTGAACGTCTTTTCCTTGGCCGCCAGGAAAGCCTCGTAGACACTCGCCGCACGGGCGTCGGGTGCGAGCAGCACCGGGCCGTAGGAGATGTCGAACTCGTCGATCTGCATCCAGCCACCCGGCTTCAGTGCCTGTGCCAGCTTCCGGAGGACGGCCTCCCGCTCCGGCAGATGCTGCAGGACCAGCCGGGCGTGGACGAGGTCGAACTCGCCACCCGGCAACGGATCGTGGACGACGTCATGCCGGAGGACGGTCAGCCCCGGCCCGGTTCCGATGTGGTCTGGTTTGATGTCGGTCGCCAGCACCGATCCGGTCGGCGCCACCCTGGCGGCGAGCCACCGCGCGACGCCGCTGCCGCCCGCGCCGACTTCGAGGCAGGACCAGCCCTCCCGCACGCCGGTCCGCTCCAGCCGCGCGAAGGTGACCGGGTCGTACGCCTCGGAGAGGCACCGATGCTGCTCGGTCGCGTGCCCGCTGTGGTTGTCGAAGACGTAGGCCGTCGTCACGTCCACCTTCCCGATCCGTTCGTGGCGGCTGTCCCGGTCAGCCGCTCCAGCAGTTCCAGCCGCCGCACCTTCCCGGTGCCGGTGCGCGGTACCTCGTCCCACGTGAGCGTCACCGGCTCCCCCATCGGCGGCAGATCGGCCACGGCCGCCCGCCACCGCGCCGGCTCCAGTCCGGTGTCGGTCACGACGACCGGGATCGGCGCCCGGCCCACCGCGGAAAGCACGACGCATTCGGCGATGGCCGGAAGCCGGTCCTCGATCGCGTCCTCCACCGAGAGACAGCTCAGCCCGGGGACGCTGTCGACCTCCCGGTCCAGCAACGTCACCGCGCCGGTCCGGCTCACCACGCCGAGATCGCCGGTGTTCCACCACGATCCGTGCGCCTTGTGCTCCCAGCGGTCCTGTTCGCCCACGTAGGCCACACAGCGAGCACGAGTGCGTGCCAGGAGAATTCCCGGCGTGCCTCGCGGGACCCGCTCCATGGTCTCCGGGTCGACGGCCCGCAGTCTGGCGAGGCCGGGCAGTGGCCTGCCGATGTCCCGCGTCGCCCGCACGGAGCGCCTGGTGAAGAACCGGAACGACAGGGGGCCGGTCTCCGATTGACCCCAGCCTTCCATCCACAGTGGACGTTTGCGGCGGGTGGCGTTCAGCATCGTCCTGATCACCGGTGGATGCACGGCGTCGTAGGTGCTGACGAACCGCCGGACCCGGCGGAACGGGTTCTCCGGCGAGTGCGCGAGTGGCCGCCAGCGCACGAACGTCGACGGGAGGGCTTCGATGACGGTCGGCCGATGCCGTCCGAACACCCGCTCCGCCGAAGCCGGCTCGCTCAGGACCACGATCTCCCGTGGCGCGAGGCACAGCGCCGACGCCGTCCAGCAGAAGGTCCGGCCGTGCGCGTAGGCACTGGCGTTGCCCAGCACGTCGTCACGCCGGACGCCGAGGACGGGCCAGCGGACCGCCTCCGGCCGGGCCAGCCGGTCGATGATCGTCCGCGTCGTGTGGACCACCAGTTTCGGTGTCCCGGTCGTCCCCGACGTATGACAGATGAGCAGTGGTTCGTCGGCGTGCCTTCGGTGCGGCTCGGGTGGCGTGGCGGCGGCGAAACCGTCGATGGGCAAGACCCGGTCTCCGCGCAGGGAAGGCCGATCGGTGACCACGACCGCGGCGTCCAGCCGTTTCAGCAGCACTTCCAGCGTGTCGTCCGGCAGGTGACCGGACAGCTTCGCCGCGACCGCCCCCAGACGCGCCGCGGCGCACGCCAGCAGGTCGTAGTCCCAGTGGTTCCGCTTGACGATGGCGACCCGGTCCCCCGGCCGCACACCGGTTTCGGAGAGCCATCCCGCCGCGTCCCGCACCAGCTCGGCGAGCCCGGCGACCGGGTAGACGGTTCCGCGCTCGGGCGCGATGTCGAAGGGCCGGTCGAGGCGCACTGTCGTCCGCGTATGCGCGCATTCGTCGAACAACGTTCCCATGTCGTGCGGTTTCATCCGGCTCGTTCCTCCTTCACGGGGCACGCGATTCGGTCGGTCAAGCGCCGCGCGGCCCGCACGCCGGAGCGGACGGCCGCTTCGCTGCACGGGCTCAGGAAAACCCAGTCGCCCGCGTAGTCGACGACGCCCCGGCCGAGGCCTGCCTCGAAGGAAGCACGCAAGGCGAGCGCGCGGGGCGTCACCTCGGGCGCCGCGTGCCGCACCCGCCGGACCAGTGCGCGGCGGGTCGCCGCCCGCAGGCCGGGGACGAGACGCTCGGCCGCGCCGGTCAAGCGGGTCACCGCGTCCTCGTCGGTGGCGGTCAGCAGCTCCGGCACCGCGCGCGGATGGGCCATGACCGTGACCAGGCCGCGGCCAGCGGGCGCGCGGCCAGGGTGCTTCAGGTGGTCGAAGATGATCGTGGCCACCGTGCCGTTCTCCGCCGTCGGCACGATCAAGGCATAGTCGGGACCGCCGAGCGGACGATCGAGCAGCAGATGGGCCTTGACCACCGGCGTGAACGAGCAGGCGGCGAGGAAAGCCGATCCGTGCCGCGGATACAGCTCGGCCGCGGCAGGGGCGGGCACGGCCAGCACCACGGCTTTCGCGCTGATTTCGCGCGTACCGCCGATGATCCGCGCCACGGAACCGTCGTCGACGACCTGATCGACACGAAACCCGGTGCTGACGTCGACCCTCTCGGCGAGGGCGCGGGCGAGGGTGTCCATTCCGTCGCGGTACGCCCGCCACGTCGGCGGCGGGCCGACCGAGGTGAGCAGGGCGAGCAAGGGCGCGGCCGCCGAACGCGCCGGATCCCAGCCGAAGAACCCGGAGACGACCGGTTGCAGCAGGTAGTCCAGCAGATCCCGGTGGTGGGGCGCGGCGAACTCGGCGACGGTGCGCCCGCCCAGCCGGGAGACCTCCGGCCGCTCGGTGTCGAACTCACCCCGCATCGCCCGTACCCCGGCCAGCCGTGCCCGCAGGGACAACCCCGCTCCGGTGAGCAGCCCCCTGGTCTCCGCGACGCCGGACCTGGGTCTGCCCCGCCACATCGCGATGCCGCGGCCGATCCGGGGAGCGGCGGCGTCGTCGATGCCCAGCTCCGCCAGCAGCCGCCAGGTCTCGCGATAACCCTGCTCGGCCATCTGCTCGGCGCAGGTGTCGATCAGGAAGCCGTCCTCGCGCAGCGTCGTCATCCGGCCGCCGACCACGTCGGCCGCTTCGAACACCCGTACTTCGCGCCCGGACTTGCCGAGCTGGTACGCGGTGGTGAGCCCGGCGACGCCGGCGCCGACCACCGCCACCTCGACATCGGTCACGCGATCACCACCAGGTTCACCACGACCAGGCTCAGCACGGTGATCCGGTGGATGCGGATGCCGAGCAGCCGGGCCCGCATGATGTCGCCCAGCGCGAACCCGAGCCAGAGTTGCCAGATCCTCGCCACGAGGGTCGGGAGCAGCGCGAGGGGGAACCACCACGGGCCGCCGAGCGCGGGCACGGCGAAGATCAGGGCGAACTCCGCGGCCGACACGGCGATCACGAAGAACATGTTGCCTCGCGGCGAGGTCAGCGCCGCGACCGTCGGCCTGCCGACCCGCCGGTCGCCGTCGACGTCGTTGGTGTTGGAGTACACGCCGAACAACAGCGGCCCCAGCCCGAAGAGCAACGCCTGGGCGAGCGCGAAACCGGTGAACTCACCGGACGCGAGGCCGTACGGCGCCAGTACGAGCGCCCAGCCGAGCGCGGCGATGAAGAACTCCTGGAAGCCGTGGTAGCTGAGCTTCACGCCCCAGGAGTACTGCAGCGAGAAGAAATAGGTGACCACGATCAGGACGACAGTCCACACAGGACGGTGCGGCGCGATCGCGATGGCCGTCAGCCAGAGCAGGGCGCCGACGACGGCCGTCGCCCACGCGAACCGCAGCACCTGGCCCTCGTCGAGGGTGCCCGCCACCAGCGGTTTGCGGTACCGCTTGCGCTGGGGATCGTCCGGTGAGTAGTTCGTGATGTCGCTGCCGTCCCGGTATCCCGTGAGATCGTCGAGGGCGACCATCGCCGCGATCACGAAGACCTCGCCGAGCAGGAACACGCCGACAGAGGCCAGGACTCCGCTGTCGAACCTCGCCGCCGGCGCGAGCAGCGTCCACACCACGACCACGCCGAGGTAGTAGTCGACGATGTCGAGTTTCGCGAGCCGGAAATACGCCTTGCCGCGAGTGGCGGCCACTGTCGTCATCGCCGATAGTCCAACGCGATCAACGCGGCGAAGGACCGGTCACCTCCGTAATGCAGGTCGTGCCGTTCGAGCAGGCGGGCGCCCGGGAGCAGGGCCAGGTACTCCTCGACGGTCCGCAACCGCGAGAACCTGCCGACGGGGATGTCCGCTTCCTCGTATTCCACGAGAACGAGATGACGGGCCGACGCGGCGATCGCCCGGCACGCTTCGGCGATCTCGTCGTCGTCCAGTACATGCATCAGCACCCAGACGCAGACGGCGACGTCGAACCGCTTGTCCTGCCACGGCAGCCGCTGGACCGTCGTCCGCACGAATTCCACAGTGGACAGATGCGCGCAGTTCTCCCTCGCCAGCGCGAGCATGCGCGGAGTCATGTCGATCGCCGTCACCGTACGGGCCCGCGCCGCGATCGCCGGGGTAAGCCTGCCCATCCCGCAGCCGATCTCCAGCGCGGCCCCGACATCGCCCAGAGAACGCAAAAGGCCGGTGACTAGCCGGATGGTGCGGATGGTCGTCTCGGCCGCGAGCTCGGCGGGCTGCGAAGCGCGCATGACGCGGGACAGCCCGGCGCGTTCCGCACGCCTGTGCCACTCCTCGGCGACCTCGCTCGGTGCGGGCGTCCGGGTGATCTGCTGCATCACGACTCCTTCGCGAACTCGCACACCGCGTCCGCGATGCGTTCCACCTGCTCGTCCGTCAGATGGGGGTAGATGGGTATGGCGAGAGTGCGCCGCGCGGCCAGGTCCGCCGCGGGCCAGGTGTCCGACGGGCGGGTGTACCGCGCGAACGCGGGTTGCCGCGGCAGCGGGGCCGGGTAGTAGACGTGCGAGCCGATCCCCCGCGCCGCCAGATGGGCACGGAGTTCGTCCCTGCGCTCGGCGAGTAGCGAATAGACGTAGTAGCACCGCCCGTCCTTCGCCGGGGGCGGCGCCAGCACCCCGCAGCCCGCCAGGTCGGCGAAGCGCTCGGTGTAGTACTCCCCGATCCGTGCCCGGCGTGCGAGCCGCCCGGGAAGGCCAGGGAACCGATGCAGCTGGAACGCGGCCATGATCTCGTCGAACCGGCTGTTGTAGCCGACCCGGTGGTACAGGAACCGGTTCTTGCCGTCCTGGCCGTGATTGCGCAGCATCCGCACCGCCGAGGCGAGTTCCGGATCATCGGTCACGACCATGCCGCCCTCACCCGGCATCCCGAACGTCTTCACCTGGACGAACGAGTACACACCCGCGTCGCCCCATCTCCCGGCGGGCGTGCCCGCGAGGGTTCCTCCTTGCGCGACCGCGGAATCCTCCAGCAGCCGCACGCCCGCGCCGGACGTGATCCGGCGCAGCGCGGGCATGTCCGCCATGACCGAGAACATATGCGCCGGCATGATCACCTTGGTCCGCGAAGTGACCAGGCGGGCGACCGTGTCGGGATCGACGACCATGGACCGCGGGTCGATGTCGGCGAACACCGGCGTCGCGCCGAGCGAGGCGGGCGCGGCCGCGAGCGGTGCGCAGCCGAACGCGGGCACGATCACCTCGTCGCCGTCGCCGACGCCCATCGCGCGCAGCACCAGCGTCAGCGCCGAAGTTCCGCTGCCGCAAGCGATCGCGTCCGCCGCGTCGACCGAGTCACGGATCGCCGCTTCGAAACGGGCCGTCTGGTCGCCGAGGATGAACTTCTGCTCCGCTGCGAGGCCGACGCGGCGGACGATGTCCAGCAGTTCGGCACGGTCCTCGTCGAAGAGATCGGGCGGGAAGAACGGCAGTGTCATCCACGCCGCCCGCGGTAGAACGCGCGGATCGAGTCGCAGACACGGTCACAGTCCCCGGTGGACATGTCCGGATACAGCGGCAGCGCGAGGGTACGACGGCAGGCGTTCTCGGCGTTCGGGAAATCGCCCTTCCGGTGGCCGAGCCCGGCGAAGCAGGGTTGCAGAGGCAGCGGCGACGGGTAATAGACCTCGGTCTGCACACCGTGGGCCGACAGATGCGCCGCCAAGTCGTCGCGCGACTCGACCTCCACCACGTAGACGTAGAACACGCTGTCCGGCCGCGCCGACGGCAGCTTGCGCACCCCCTCGACTTCCGCGAGCGCCGCCGTGTACCGGGCGGCCAGTTCCGCGCGGCGAACGATGTCGAGGTCCAGCCTGGCGAGCTTCGCGAGGAGAATGGCGGCCTGGATGTCGTCCATCTTGCTGTTCACGCCGGGCAGGCCGGTCGCCGTGGAGATGGCGGGGAAATCGGCGATCGTGCCGCCGAACCGGCCGTGGTGGCGGAGCGCGTCGGCGGTCTCGGCGATCCGCCGGTCGTCGGTGAGGACCGCGCCCGCGTCACCGAGCGCGCCCAGCGTCTTGGTCGGGAAGAACGACAGCACCCCGCCCGCCCCGAAAAGCCCGGCGTGCCTGCCACGATGGCGCATGCCGATGGCCTCCGCGCTGTCCTCCACCACGGCGAGCCCGAGCCGCTGAGCCACGGCGAGGACGCCGTCGATGTCCGCGAGCCGCGAGAACAGATGCGTCGGCATGACGAACCGGGAGCGCTCCCCCGCGGCGTCCGCCACCGCGGCGGGGTCGATGCCGTACCCGTCCGGCTCGATGTCGGCGAAGACCGGCCGGCCGCCCGCGAGCACGACCGAGGTGGCCGACGCCCCGAAGGAGAAGGCGGGGACGACCACTTCGTCACCAGGCCGCAGACCCGCCGCCCGCAACAGCAGGACCAACGCGTCCGTGCCACTGTTGACCCCGATGACAAACTTCGCGCCGGTGTAGCCGGCCAGCGCGGATTCCAGCTCGGCCACCTTGCGGCCGTGCGAATACTTGCCATTTTCGATGACGTCGAGAATATGTCGTCTGGCACTGGGCCACGTTCGCTCGAATGTGCTCGATTGGTTGAAAAATGACACCGACAGCGTACCCACCTCCGGTGGCGTTGAGACCCGTTCCCGAGCGTAGGTCAGGAAAACCGGCCACTCGGCAGGTTCGCACTTCCTGGTCAACTCACGCGGAGAGTATTGACACTCGATCATCGCGGATGTCAGTTTTGCGATGTATTCCGAATGGAAACTCCGAGGAGCAGGCTCACCAGTGCGTTCACTCATTGTGGGACTCGGCCGGGCAGGCGCGGGTCTGCATCTGCCGGTCTTGGCCAAACTCCGTACCCGAACCCCGCAGCTCTTCGACGACGCTCCCGTCACGGCGTGCGAACCGCGACCGAACGTCGCCGCACGGGCAGGTCTCGAGGTCGTGCCGACCATCGAGGCCGCGGCCGCCGGGCTCGACCCCTCCCGCACCGTCGCGCACGTCTGCACACCGCCGACCGAACGTCTCACCGTGCTCTCCGAACTGGCCACGCTGGGCTTCCGCAAGGTGATCGTCGAGAAGCCGCTCGCCGCCGACATCGACGACCTCGCGCGGATCATCCGCCTGCGCCGCAAATACAAACTGCATATCGAGGTCGTCGAGCCCTGGCTCGCCAGCACGCTCACCGCGCGGTTGGTCGAGCTGATCCGCAGCGGCCGCTTCGGCGCTCCGAAGTCCATCGGCATCGTGCAGAACAAACCGCGCTTCCGCCGGTCGCTCGTGACGCCGGGACATCCGACCGCCTTCGACGTCGAGCTGCCGCACGGAGTCGCGCTCGCGCTGCGGCTCGCGGGCGCCGCGCGGGTCACCCACGCGTCCGGGACCGATCTCGAGGTCGACGGGAACGTCGGCCCCCGGATGGGCGGGGCCACCGTCGGTCTCCGGCACAATTCGGGGATCCACACGGAGATTCGTTCGGATCTCACCTCACCGGTACGCGAGCGGCGGGTCACCGTCGACTTCGAAACGGGTACCGCGGTCGGGCATTTCGCGGTGAGCGGCGACGACCACCATTCGCAGCTGACCCTGCGGTCGAGCGGCCGGTCCGAGCACGTCGTGCTGCGCGACGACGCCATGACGGAGTGGATGTCCGTGGCCTACCGGAAGTTCCTGGTGGACAAGGAGCAGACGCAGGGGTTCACCTTCGCCACCGAGGTGGTGCAACTGCTGTCGGTGGCCAAGAACATCTGCGCGGAACCGGTCTCGCGCCCCGAACCCGACGCGGTGGCGGCCCATGCCGACTGATCCGGTGTTCGCCGGCATCACCGATGAGGCGGCCGACGACCTCGGCGGCCAGATCGCGGCGCTCGACGCACTGGGCTGGCGGATGATGGAGCTGCGCACCCTCGATCGGATCCCCGTCGCCGACCTCACCGACGAGCGGTTCGACGAGGTCGCGACGACGCTGGCGGACAAGGCGATGAGCGTGGTCTGCCTGGCGTCCCGGATCGGTGGCTGGGGCAGGCCGATCACCGGCGAGTTCCGGCACGACCTCACGGAACTGGACGTCCTCGCCAGGCGAGCCCGGTCGATCGGCACCCGCTACCTCCGGATCATGTCGTATCCCGATGACGGCCTGAGTGAGCACGACTGGCGTCGCCGGGCCATCGCGAGGATCACCGTTCTCGCCGAACGCGCCGAACACCACGGCGTGACGCTGCTGCACGAGAACTGCTCGGGCTGGGCGGGCACGAGTGCCGAGCGGATACTCGAACTGCTGGACGAGGTCGCGAGCCCGGCACTGAAGTTGTTGTTCGACACCGGAAACGGCGTGGCCCACGGCTACGATGGATTCGACCTGCTCGCCGATATCGCCGACCATGTCGAGCACGTGCACGTCAAGGACGCGGACGAGCACGGCTTCACCGTCCCCGGCGAGGGCGAAGCACGCGTGGCGGACTGTGTGAAGTTTCTACAGGCCAACGGATACAGCGGCGCGTGGTCGCTGGAGCCGCATCTCGCGATCAAACCCCACGAGCCGGGTGTGCTCGCCAGGGACGCCGCGGCCACGTTCGTCGCCGCGGGCCGGGCGATGGCCGGGCTGTTCCGGTGATCCGCGAGGACCGGGATCTGCTGCTACGGCTGCTCGCCCTGCCGACGGCCGGTCCGCTCGAAACGTCCGGCGAAATCCGCCTCTGGGAGGCGATGCGGGACTACGCCGACGCGGCGGCCGGGATCGGTTTCGAGACGCTGTACCTCGGCAGCCCGGAACCCTCGGTGCTGGACCGGCCCGGTGTCCCGGTCGCGGTCCGCGAAGCCGGACCGGAATTCCTCGCCTGTCAGCCGAGCCTGGTCCTCCGGCTCGGACCGGCCACACCCGCCGTGATGTTCAACGTCCACCTCGACACCGTGGCGCCGTTCGAACCGGCGGGTTTCGACGGGGTCCGGTTCACCGGCCGTGGCGCGATCGACGCCAAGGGGCCCGCGGTGGCGCTGCTGGCCGGGGTCCGGGCCGCCGTCGCGGCGGATCCGGCGGTGGGCAGGGACGCCGGTGTGCTCATCCAGGCCGTATCCGGTGAAGAGGGCGGCGCGATGGGCACGTTCGGCACACGGCCGCTCGTCGAGGCCGGATTCCACGGCGAACTCAACATCTTCTGCGAGCCGACCGGCCTGCGCTACCTGCCACGCTGCTCGGCGTCGATGACCGCGTGCGTGCGAGTGCGCGGGGACGACGCGATCGACGACGAACCGCACCGGGGACACAACGCCACCGTCCTGCTCGGCTTCCTCGCTCAGCATCTGGCGCTCGACCTGGCGAAACACGGTCGAGTCTGCACAGCGGGGCTGCACACCGGCCGCCTGCACAACAGGGTGTACGGCAGCGGAGAGCTTCTGCTCAACATTCCTTACGACAGCCGGGAAGCGGCGTCGAAGATGACCTCCGCACTGGAGGACGGCCTGCGGTCGGGGCTCGCCGAGTTCGGCACCCGGTTCCGCGAGAAACCCGCCTTCGCCCGTACCGCGGCCGACGCCGTGGCGATCACCGAGGTCCGCTGGCTCAAACGCGACCTGCCCGTCCTGACCGCGCGGGACATCCCGCTGCTGGACGGGCTGGCTCCCCGCTGGCCCGACGACGAGCCCGGCTTCACCTGCGACGCCCTCTGGCTCGCCGACGTCCCCGGCACCCGGACGGCCGTCCTCGGCCCCGGTTCCCTGGGCGACAACAACGCGCACTCCGCCGGGGAGTACGCCGGCGTCGAAGAACTCGACAGGTTCAGTGATCTCGTCCGCGAGATCGTCGTGCGATTCAGCCGGAACGAAGGAGCATGACCGTGCTGATGCCCTATCCGGAGCTTCTCTCCCTGGTCACCAGGATCTTCGTGGACCGTGGCGTTCCCGGGGACCGGGCGGCGATCGCGGCCACGGCGTTGTGTCATGGTGACCTGACCGGGGTGACCTCACACGGACTGGTCAACCTGACGCGGCTGTACCTGCCACTGCTCGACGACGGACGCGCCGATCCGGCGGCGGATATGGTGATCCAGACCGATCTCGGCGCCTGCGTCCTCGCCGACGCCCGGCGCACACTGGGGTTGTGGTCGGCGTCGCAGGCCATGGAACTGGCGTGTGCCAGGGCGTCACGGTACGGCATCGGGATGGTGTCCCTGCGGGGCGCCACGCATATCGGCTGCGCCGGTCACCACGCCGCGCGCGCCGTCACCCACGGCATGATCGGCCTCGTCGCGTCGAACTGTGGCGGGCAGCGCATCGCCCCGCCCCCGGGCGGCGCGGCGACGATGCTCGGCACGAACCCGCTCGCGCTGGCCTGCCCCGCCGGTGACGCGCACCCGTTCGTCCTCGACATGAGCACCACCGTCGTGCCGACCGGGCGCGTGCGGGCCGCGGCGAGGGAAGGCCGGGCGATCCCACCGGGGTGGCTCGCCACCGACGACGGCGCACCGGTGACCGACGCCGCCGCGTTCGACCGAGGGGGCGCCCACCTGCTGTGGCTGGGCGGCGACCCCGAAACGGGCGCCTACAAGGGATTCGGGCTGGGCCTGCTCGTCGAAGTGCTCGGCGCGCTGGTCCCCGGCGCCGCGCTCGGCGCGCTGTCCGCCGACGGGAACCGTGACGACGACATCGGCGTTCTGACGCTGGCGATCGCACCGGAACTCCTGCGCGGCGGATTCGCCGCCGACGCGACCGCGCTCTTCGCCGCCGTGCGTGGCTGGCCCGCCCGCGACGCCGCAGTCCCGGTCGTCTATCCCGGCTGGCACGAGGGTGAACGCGCGGCCCGCTTCCGTGCGCACGGAGTGCCGGTGCCCGACGAGGTCTACGCGGAACTGCACGGGGTGCGGGAAAGAGCGGCCGGATGATCCGGGTCGGTGTCGTGGGGCTCGGTGTCATCTCGCGCTTCTACCTCGCCGCGGTGGAAAGGTCCCGGGCGTTCGAGCTCGCCGCGGTCTGCGATCTCGATCCGGCGGCGCTCGCCGGAATCACCGTGCCCGGCTACCGGGATCACCGGGGGATGCTCGCCGCCGGAGGGCTCGACGCGGTGATCGTGACCGCACCCAACGACGTCCACGCGTCCGTGTGCCGGGAGGTGCTGGACGCCGGCCTGCCGGTGTGCGTGGAGAAACCGCTCGCCACCGGGCTCCTCGACGGCGAGAATCTCGTGGCGAGAGCGGCGCGGCGGGATGTCGCCCTGTTCACCGCGTTCCACCGCAGGTACAACGCCAACGTGCGGGCGCTGCACGAGGCCCTGGCGGGCCGGGCACCGATCGCTTCGGTGACGGTGCGCTATCTGGAGCGGATCGAAGAACACGTCGGCGGTGATCGCTGGTACCTCGACACCGCGCGCTGCGGTGGCGGCTGCGTGGCGGACAACGGGCCGAACGCGCTCGATCTCGTCCAGCTGTTCCTCGGATCGGTGGCGCTGCGGAGCGCGCGGATCACGCGGGACGCCAACGGCGTCGACAGGCAGGCGACACTCGTGCTCGAGAACGCGGTCGTGGAACTCGACTGGTCGTTTCCCGGAGAAGTCAAGGACATCGAGGTGACCCTGACCGATGGCACCGTCCTGCGGGCCGACATGCTCGACGGCTTCCCGGAGTTCAAGGAATCGCTCTGGCACGAGTACGACGGGTTGCTGCGGGACTTCGAGGAAGCCGTGCGCAAGGGCGGGGCCTGGCGCGACAGCGGCCTCACCACTCTGTCCATAGTGGACGAGTGCTACCGGAAGGAGTGCGATGCGCGAGGACGGGCCGAAGCGGGAGATCACCGGCACGGTGGTGAAGGTGCTGGTGCATCACCGTGACGATCGGGGAATGAGCCTCGAGCCGTTCGCCAGCCGATGCGTTCGCGCCGGTGAGATCCACGAACTCGTCACGACCAGCCACGACGACACGGAGCCCGGAGCGCCGATCGATCGTGTCGGTTTCCTCGGCTTCGCCGAAATAGACCGGGCAGGCGTGCTCGACCGAGGCGACGAGCTGTGGATCGGCGGCCAACTCGTCGGCACCGTGCTCGGCTTCGACGGATGCCATTTTCCCAATCACTACAACATTCTCATCAGCGTCACGCGGCCCGTCACCGGCGAAGAGCTCGGCTTGAAGCCGGAACTGGAAGTGCGTTTCCGCGGCAGGTGGTGAGCGGCCCGGAGCCGGGCCGCTCACCATATCGCCGCTACGTCATCGTCACTTGCCCAGCAAGGGCACGTCCGATTTGCCGAGATGGTAGTCGCGTACCGCGTGCACGAGTTCGTCGACGGTCAGTTTTCCGTTGCCGTTCACGTCGATGGCCCGGAACGCGGGGGCCACGGCCGAGGACTCGACACCGATGGCCGCCAGCCACTTGGCGAACTCCTGCTGGTTGACCTCGCCGTCGCCGTCGGTGTCGCACAGGCCGACGATCGCCGCGATGGTGGGACGGACCACACGATCGAATCCCGAGTCGCCCTCCTGGAAGATCTGCGCCTCGATCACCTCGGTGAACTGCCTCTCGCTCAGAGCGCCGTTCGGGCCGGCACCCGCCTTACCGGCCAGGTACTCGTACATCGCCACGAAAGAGTCTTTCACCGCACGCGCTTGGGGCGACGCCGGGTCTTCGCCGAACGCGGTGATGATCCGGCCGGCTTCGGCCTCGAAATCGGATTTCTCGATCTTGCCGTTACCGTTGACATCCCACTTCTCAAAACGCTTCTTGAGCCTGTCGTTCTTGACCGCCGTGGTCATTCGTGCACACTCCTTTTCGCGTGGACTCGGAAGAATCTGCGGTACGCGCGTGTCGGCCGGCTCTCGACCCGGCGGACACGGTCAAAGACGGACGACCTCCTCTCCGGGAACCTGTCCCGTCACGTCGAACAGCAGCCTGGCCGTCGAGGTCAGCCGGCTGAGGTCGTAGGCGCGGTGCGCCACCAGCAGGACGGTGACGTCCGCGGCGAGAAGCACCTCGTCGAGGTCGGCGGCCGGTGGCCCCAGTTCGGGTACGGCACCGGCCACCGGATCGTGGTAAGACACGTCCGCGCCGAGCGCGCGCAACCGGACGGCGATCCGGATGGCGGCGGACTCGCGGGTGTCCGGCACATCGGCCTTGTACGCGACGCCGAGCAACAGGACTTTCGCTCCCCGCAACGCTTTCCGCTGTCCGGCGAGCAGGCGCGTCACCCGGTCGACCACGTGCTCCGGCATCCGGTCGTCCACGAGGCGGGCGGCGTGCACGACGCCGAGCGAGGTTCCCTCCCGATCCGCCTTGTCCAGCAGGTATTTGGGGTCGACCGGGATGCAGTGCCCGCCGACACCCGGCCCCGGCACGAAGGGCATGAACCCGAAAGGTTTGGTCGCGGCGCAGTGCACCACGTCCCAAACGTCGACCCCGATCCGGTCGCAGAAGATGGAGATCTCGTTGACGAGGGCGATGTTCACGTAGCGATAGGTGTTCTCCAGCAGCTTGGCCATCTCCGCTTCCCTGGTGCCGCGCGCCACCACGACCGTGTCGACGAAGCGCCCGTAGAACGCCGCGCAGTATTTGGCGCACAACGGGGTGTGCCCGCTGATCACTTTCGGCGTGTTCCGGACGCCGAAGCGGCGGTTGCCCGGGTCGACGCGCTCGGGCGAGTAGGCGAGCGCGAAGTCCTCGCCCGCGGTCAGGCCGTACTTCTCCAGGATCGGCCGGACGATTTCGTCGGTGGTGCCGGGAAAACTCGTCGACTCGAGCACCACCAGCGTCCCCGGCCGCAGGTGTTCGGCCACCGTCTCCGCCGCGGAGCGCACCGCGGCGAGATCCGGCCCGCCCGCCGGGTCCAGACCGGTCGGCACGCAGAGCACGATCGTTTCCGCGGTGCCGAGTACCTCGGGATCGGCCGTCACCGTGAAACCGCTCGCCCGCATGGCCCGCAAACGGCTCGCGGTCACGTCGGGCACATGCGAACGCCCCTCGGCCACGGCGGCCGCGACCCTCGGCGAGGTGTCGTAGCCGGCGACCGACAACCCCGCCCCGCAGGCGGCTTCGGCCAGTGGTAACCCGACGTAGCCGACTCCGACCACGACAAGATCGACAGACACGGGACCCCCTCAGTCTCGATGTCACGCGAACCGATCAGCTGACCGAGAACGAACCAGTGCCCGATGGAACATGAGAACCGAACCCTGCCTGGACCCGCATCCCGGGCGTCAAGCACAGCGGATCACCGTGGATGACCACTTCGGCCGAGGTCCGATTGGCCAGGACATGCGCGGCGATGGGGAGCTTGTGACAACCCTCGGGGTTCCTGTAGGTATCCAGACGCTGGAACTCGGTCGAGAAGACCACCACCTCCCCCGCCGCGGCCTGGGCCGGCGGACTCGCGACGATCATCAGGGCGCCGGCGGATGCCGCGCTCAGCGCGGCGATGACAAGACGGTTCATCGAATGCCTCCACATCCAAGACCACGACTTCATTCCGCACGCTAACAGTCACTCTTGGTAAAACCTGTGTCCCGCCGGAACTTCACGCGCGCAGGTTGCGGTCCGTTCCGCCGGGTCATTCAGATGGCGGCTTCAAGCACTCTGCGCGTGATCTTCGAGCGCGGGCGGTTCACATGAACGAGTGGCGCGGGCCATGAAGTCAGGGATGATCGGTGAAGATTCGGGACGCAGCGTGTCCCGGGCCTGTTCGGCCGGAAAGACTTGCGCGGCCGGATGTTCTCGAGTCGGATCGGGCCGGGGCAGCGCGAGCCTCGACTGTCCACAAAGGACACTATCTGAGATCGAAGTGCCAGCTCGGTTGCTTTTCGTGACGAGGGGTCGTGAGCGATAAGGACGGCTAGAACCGTCCTTATCACTCACGACCCCGATACAGAACCGTACGCACATGCATTAACCGGACATTTCGCCGGGATTCACGGGCCGGAACCGGAGGGACGCGGTGGTCACCGTGTTCTTCAAGAACGGCTGGACGGGGCCGATCGACTCGTTCCCGCACGAGCCAAAGGCAACCTGACCTCGACGTACAACGAAAACGTCGGGCACCTGCTCGGCCTGGTGGGGAACGACTGGCTGGAAACCGGGCTGTACCACAGCGATTCCGGCCGCATCACCTCCTATTTCGACGGCTATGTGAACACGTCGGGCAGGCACGAGGGGATCGACTTCGCGCGCGGCTTCGGCGTTCCCGTGTACTCCTTGACCCAGGGTTCCGTGATCAGGAAGACCGAGGGCAGCAACGGCAGCGGCGGCCTGTCCACGGTGGCGATCTACAACCGGGATCAGGATTTCACGATCATCTACCTGCATCTCAATCCGTCGAACGGGCTCGCGGTCGGTGAGTTCGCCGGCCGCGGCCGGCAGATCGGCACCGAGGAGTATCGCGGCGCCAGCGCCACGCACACGCATGTCGAGTACCGGCCGGGCAGGCACGAGAGCGCGTCGGACAGCACCGGCGGCCTGGTTCTCGACAACCCGAGCCCGCTCTGCTCGCCCGAGCCGAGCGGGCTTCCGCGGTCACGCACCCCACGCCCTGACGTTGAACCGGCACTTTTTCGTCGAAGTTTCCGGTTGCCCCTCCCCTGCCGCTTACCGACTCTGATGCGGCATCGGTGACGTGCGTCGCTGAGCGAAAGCGGAGGACGCCAGTGACTCAAGGTGTTCGCATCGTCCTGCCCGGCAGGCAAGCGATCGTGCTGTCCGTGTTGCTGCTCAACGCCAACCGGGTGGTCGGCATCGACCGGTTGATCGACGCCGTCTGGGACACCGAACCGCCCGCCACCGCGCGTACCCAGGTGCGGATCTGCGTGTCCGCCCTGCGGGCGAACCTGGGCGGGATCGGGCTGCCGTCGTCCATCGTCGCCGAACCGCCCGGATACCTCATGCGGGTGGCCGGAGCCGACTCCGCGCCGGAGCCGATGATCCCGGCGGACGACGGCACGCCTGGTGCTCAGCGGTATCCGACCAGCTTCGGCATGTTGCTGCGGAGCCACCGGCACAGTCTCGGCACGACCCAACGGCTCCTCGCCGCGCGCTCCACCGTCAGTGTCCGGGCGATCAGAGACCTCGAGCACGGCCGGGTCAGCAGGCCACGCCGCGACACGGTCCGGCTCATCGCGGCCGGTCTCGGCCTGACCGGCCAGGCTCGCGCCGAATTCGAACGGGCAGCGGCTTCGTATCGACCGACCACCGGCACGTCAGCGTCGGGAACACACCGCAAGAGGAGACCCGTATGAAGCATCCGTTGAGAGCGGCGATGGCCGCCACACTCGCCGCTCTCGCCGCCTTTGGCTGGCTGCACCGCCTCTTCAACCCCTGATCTCCGGTGCCCGGACGGGCCGGGTCCTCGCTCGCCGGCGGACCCGGCCCGGAGTGCGTTTTCGACCAATTTCGATCAAAATCGTCGGCGAACCACGACTTTCGGCGTCGCACCCCCTCTAACATCCGCGAAATGGAGCGTCGTCCGAGTTCGCTACTGAGTGAGGCCCGGCGGGACGCCGGGCTCACCCAGGAGGAGTTGGCGGAGCGCACCGGGCTGACGGTGCGAAGTATCAGCAACATCGAGCGCGGCCGGGTCACCCGGCCACGGCGTCATTCGGTGGAGGCACTGGCGCAGGGGCTGGGTCTCCAGGGCGAGCAAGCGAGCCGGTTCGTGCTGCACTACTGCCCGGACGCGGTGTCGCCCGCGAGAACACCGGTCGTTTCGGTGCCCGCGCAACTGCCCTCGGGCATCACGTCGTTCATCGGGCGGCAGCGGGAGATCGACGCACTCGACGCCCTCCGCCGCGAGGGCGACGGCGGGGGTGTCGTCGTGGCGGTACTGGAAGGCATGGCCGGGGTCGGCAAGACCTCCTTGGCCGTGCAGTGGGCGCAGCGGGTCAAACAGGACTTCCCCGACGGGCAGCTGTTCGCGAACCTGCGGGGGTATGGGCCGGGGGCGCCCGCCGACCCGGGTGAGGTGCTGCGGTCGTTCCTGCGGGCGCTCGGCGTGCCCGTGGCGGACGTGCCCGCCGACCTCGACGACCGGGCCGCGACGCTGCGCAGTGTGCTGGCCGGCCGTTCGGTGCTCATCGTGCTGGACAACGCCCGCTCGGCGGACCAGGTCCGGCCGCTGCTGCCGGGCCACGCGGGCTGCGCGGTGGTGGTGACGAGCCGCGCGGCACTGCACGGGCTGACGATCAGCGCCGACGCGCACCGGGTGCCGGTGCCGCTGCTGACCGAGCAGGAGTCGTTCTCCCTGCTCGACCGGTTGGCGGGCAACGGACGGAGGTTCGCCGACCGCACCGCGCTCGCCGACATGGTGTCGGGGTGCGGCGGCCTGCCACTCGCCCTGCGCATCGTCGGTGAGCGGCTCGCGCACAACCGGAACCTGGCGAACGTGGCGTCCTCGATGCGTCCGGCCGGGGACCGGCTCGCCGCACTGACCACCGAAGAGAAGACCACCTCGCTGCCCTCCGTGCTGTCCTGGTCCTACGACGCGCTGCCCGGCGACGTGGCCTCCGCCCTGCGTCTGCTCGGGCTCCACCCCGGCCCGCATTGGGAGAGCGCCGCCGCGGCGGCGCTGCTGGGCACGGATCCGCCGGAGACCCAACGGCTCCTGAACGCGCTCGTCGACAGCCACCTGCTGCTCGCGCACCGCGCGGACGGCCGGTTCGAATTCCACGACCTGGTCCGCGACTACGCGCGCAGCCGCGCAGACGACGAGCCGCCGCAGCGGCGATCGGCGGCCCTGCGCCGCCTCGCCGAGCACTGTGTGGCCGGGGCCGCCGACGCGGCTGGATCGATGACGTCGGGCGACCCCAACCGAAGACCCCTGCTCACCCCGATCGCCGAGAACGTCGTGTTCACCGGGGCGGAGGACGCGGCGACCTGGCTGGCGGCGGAACTGCCCACCTTGATCGCCATCGCGGAACAGTCGTCGGCCACCGGCGACACCTACGCCCGTGACCTCTCGACCGTGCTGTGGCAGGCGTTGCGGGTGCACGGTCACTACGGCGCCCTGCGCGCGCTGCACCGGCTCGCGCTCACCGAGGCACAGCGGGTGGGCGATGCCATCGGCACCCAGCAGGCACTCGTCGACCTGGCCGCGATCTGCGCCAGGCTCGGCCATTTCGACGAGGCGGTGACGCACCTGACCCGCTGCCTCGACGTCGACGGGAGCCCGGTCGTCACCGGCCGCGCGCTGAACACCCTCGGAACGGTGTACGCGCAGCTCGGCCGGTACGCCGCCGCGGCGGACCACCTGAGCAGAGCGGTCGCGGTTTCCCAGGAGACCGGCGACCGCCTCAACGAGGGCCGCTCGCTGTCCAACCTCGGCTTCATCCACGAACGCCGGGGCGAACTGGACGACGCTCTCGGCTGCTATCGGCAGTGCCTGTCCATCTCCCGGAGCATCGGTGACCGCCTGAGCGAGGCGATCTCGCTGCACAATCTCGGGGACGTGTACCGCGCGCTGGGCCGGTGGACGGAAGCCCACGACCATCTCGACCGGTCGCTGGCGGTCAGCAGGGCCGAGGGCCACCGGGAGGCCGAAGGGTACGCACTGGCCTATCTCGGGCTGGTGCACCTCCGGCAGGGCGATGCGGCGGCGGCCCGCCAGCATCAGGAGGCGGCGCTCGACATCGCGGTGACGACCGGCATCCGGCCGCTGGAGACCCTCGTGCACAACGGGCTCGCGGACAGCGCGCTGGCATGCGGTGACCGGCCGGCCGCGCTGGCGCACTACACGCGGGCCGCCGAACTCGCCCGGCTCACCCGCGAACCGCATGAGGAGGCCCGCGCGCTGACCGGTATCGCCGCGACCCACGACGACGTCGGGGCTCCGGACAAGGCCAGGCCGTACCGCGAACGCGCGCGGTCGCTGTACGACGCGATGGGCACCGCGATGCTCTCGTCGTGACCGGAACTTTGCCCGCCGAATAGTTCCGGTCCGGCGTTTTCGAACAACTTCGATCAAGGTCGCCGCCCAAGATCACTATGCCGGTCCGCGGGTTGCCGATAATGTCTGCCGTGGCCAGGTGAATGGCTGATGGAAAATCACTCACTCAGACAAGTCGGGTCTTCTGGCGCGCGAATGCACCAGAAAGGCGACCGGCTTATCGAATGCCACTGAGGGATCCGGCGGAATTCGCCACGGCGTTCGATCCGAACGACGAGAAAGAGATGAACGTTGAAGAAATGGACGACACGGGTCACGACCGGTCTGGTGGCCGCGGGCATGGTGATCACCGCACAGACCGCGCCGGCGATGGCTGACGAGCAGGCCGACACCACCACGGTCGCCGAATCGGAGATCGACGACAGCACGGCCGGGGTCACGCTGACCGAAGAGGCCACGGAGGGTGGGGACGTCACCGCCGCCTGCGGCGGATGGCGTGGCGCCGTAGCCGGCTTCGGCAAGTGGGCGGTGAACAAGTCGGACTGTGCCTGGATCACCTTGGATTCGAAGAAGAACCCGCAGCACCGCCGCTACAGGTGGCAGGTCCAGGCCGGCAGCAACACCAAGATCTGCGTCCACGCGCAGGGCCACTACTACAACCGCACCAAGAAGAAGATGGTCGCGACCTGGACGACGGCGGGATGTGGAACCAGCGGCACCGTTCTCGTGCGCTGGTCCGGCATCCCGAAGAAGGGCGGTGGCTACTACGGCCACGCCGGCTACCCCAAGGTGCGGGCGAAGGTCCAGCTTGGCCACGTCGCCGCCGGGTACAGGTGGAGGTGAGCCGGCTCGCGCCGGTTTGACCGGCGACGACCACGGATCCCCGGGACACCACCGCTCCCCCTCGGTGGCGCCCCGGATCCGTGGTGCGGCGGCACCCGCCGGTGACGGACGCGCCATGTTCGCTCGTAGCGGCCGCGACCGACCCGGCATCCCGTTCTGTCGAACTGAGAAGGAGCGAAGACCCACCTGGTCCGACACCGAATACGCCCGTTTGGCCCACCGGGTTGCCCGATCTCGACTATGGTCGGTCGGCATTCGGCCCGGGAGTCACCGCCGGGCGGAGCGGTTCACGTGTCCAGGGGGTTCCCGTGCCGGAGGAACAGCCGCCGAGTCCGGTCGGAGCGCGGTCGTACGACGAACTCTCCCAGCGGCTGAGGCAGGCGCTGGCCTGGGCGGGGTTGACCCATCGGGAACTGCACCGGCGGGTCCGGCGCATGCGCACGGCCCGGGGGTCCGCCGACCTCCCCGCCTACAACACGGTGTATCGCTGCCTGCTGCCGGGACGCAAACGACTGGACGTCGAACTGGTCGTCGACATCGCGGCCGTGCTGCTCGGCATGGACGTCGCGGCGGAATGGCGGCAGGCGCACCGGGTGATCACCGGACACGCCACCGAGGCGGCCGTGATCAGCGTGGCCGATCACCTTCCCGCCGGAACGGGCAGATTCGTCGGCAGGCAGGCGCACCTGCGCGGGATACTGGAGGCCGAGCCGGACGACGCCGGCGTATGGGCGATCTCCGGAATGGCCGGGGTCGGCAAGACCCGGTTCGCCGGCGAGGTCGCGCGGCTGCTGGCCGAGCGTGGCCGGTTCGACGACGTGCGCCTGGTCGTGAATCTCCGCGGCTTCGACGCGGATCGGCCCGCCGCCGACCCGGCCGCGGTCCTCGAAGGCTTTCTGCGCCGGCTCGGGGCGTCCGGCAGCGAGATCGGCTGCCTCACCCTCGCCGACCGGAGCGCCCTGTTCCGACGGCTGCTGGACGGACGGCGCGCGCTGATCCTGCTGGACAACGCGGCTTCGGTCGACCAGGTGCTGCCGTTGCTGCCCGCCCTTCCGACCTGCCTGGTGCTGGTCACCAGCAGGCGCCGCCTCGGCGGGTTGGAGGCAGCCCGGCACGTGGCGCTCGACGTGTTCACGCCGGAGGAATCGGTCGAGCTGCTCCGCGACGGAATCGGCGACGAACGTGTCGACGCGGAGAAGAGCGAAGCGGCCGACATCATCGAACTGGTCGGCCGGTTGCCGCTGGCCCTCGCACTGGTGACCCGCCGTCTGGCCGCCTCGGACGAATGGACGATGGCAGACCACCGAGACCGCCTCGCCGACCTGCGGACCATGCTGCGGCTGGACGACGGGGTCGAAGTCGCGTTGCGCACGTCGTACGACGAGTTGGCCGAGCCGGACCGGGTATTGCTCGGCCTGCTCGCCGTCTATCCAGGACGCGATTTCGACGACCGCGCGGCGGCGGCGCTGGCAGGCGTCGAGGTCGGCGTCGTTCGCCGTCAACTCGGCGACCTGGTGGCGGCCAACATGGTCACCTCCCGCTCGTCCCGGTTCGAACTGCACGACCTGGTCCGGGTGTTCGCGGAGAAACGCGTCCGGGAGAACGTCCAAGCCCGGAGGCGCCGGGCCGCGGCCGCCCGGCTGCTCGACTTCCAGCTGGCCACCGCCCGTGCCGCGCTCGTCACCTGCTATCCGCATGAGGCGGAGCGGTGGACGGACCTGCCCACACCCGCGGCGCGGGCACTCGAGTTCACCGGGGCGGACGAGGCGATGGCGTGGCTGGACGCCGAGCGGGTCAACCTCGTCGTCTCGTCCGGCTGGGCGCTGAGCGAAGGGCGTGACGAGCACGTGACGTGGCTCGCGTGCGTGATGACGAGCTATTTCGAGGCCCGCGTTCACGTGAGTGACGCGGTCGCCCTGTTCGGCAACGCCGTGCGGGTCGGGTCCGGTGTCACCAGGGGGCACGTTCTGAACGGGCTGGCCATGACCCATTGGCAACGGGGTGACTCCGCCGGCGCACTCGTCGTCCTGGAGGAGGCGATCAAGGAGTTCTCCGCCGCCGGTGCCTCCGATTACGCCGTCAACCTGTCGGGAAACGTAGGCCTGTTGCTGACCGGTCTCGGCGACTATCGCGCCGCGTTGCCCTGTTTCCGGCAGGCCATGGAGTTCGCCGTCGCGCGGAACAACGAGTCGTTTCGGGCGCGGCAGTTGTGCAATATCGGCCTCGCCGAGATGCGGCTGGGGAATTATCCCGCCGCCGTCGACAATTTGTCCGAGGCCCTCGACGTGACCAGGGCGAGCGCGGATCATCTCTGCGAATGCCGGGCGCTCGACGGTCTCGGCACCACGTTCTGGCGAATGGGAAAAGACACCGAGGCGTGGGCCTGCTACGAAGAGGCGCTCGCCGTGGCGAGGCAGACGCACAACCGGGCTGACGAGGGCAAGGTGCTCAACCATCTCGGCGTCCTGCTCGTCGCGACAGGGCGGTTCGACGAGGCGCTGGCGCATCACCGGCAGGCCATCGAGCTGGCCACGGAAATCGGCAGCAGAGAAGGGGCGCTGGCGGCGGGCAACGACATGGCGGCGACCCTGCTCACCGCCGGGCGCGCGGACGACGCCGTGCATTGCCTGCGGCGGTCGATCGAGTCGGCGACCGCCGCGGACAGCCGCTACGAACTGGCCAGAGCCCAAAGTGGACTCGGCGACGCACTGTTCGCCGCCGGCGATCCGGTCGCCGCACGGAAACACTGGCAGACCGCGCATACCGCGTACACCGAGATGGGGGTGCCGGAGGCCGTCGAGGTCCGCGAGCATCTCGTGTCAAGCGCGACGTAGGCGTCGTAGGGGCGGCCCGCCGGAGCGGCGGTCTCGCCGCTCCGGCGGGTCCGGTCAGTCGTCGAGGGCGTCGAGTACGCGCTTGAGGTCCACGAACTTGAAGTTCGTGGCGTCCCGGCCCGGCTCCCCCGGCTTGTCGTCACCGTCCTGGACGACGAGCAGGCCATGCGGGTACTTGCTTCCGAGCGGCTCGTTGAGGACGGCGGCGCCGTCGCTTTCCTCGGTGCCGTCGAGGGTCGCGGACGCGGCGGTCACCCGGAAGCCGCCTTCGTATTCGTTGTCGTCGCCCAGTTCGCGGTCGTAGGCGGCGAAGCTGTTGTCCCCCTGGCTGGAAGCGAGCAGGTAGCCGTCACCGTCCTTCTGCTTGAGGAGGGTGAGGCCTTCCACGTCGGCCGACAGGCTCGTGCCACCGTAGCCCGGGTCGGTTCCGGGTACGCATTCCTCGGTCGCCTCGTCATAGGTGCCGGGGATGCCGTACTCGCGGACCTTGTCGATGAGCTTCGGCGTGCCTTCGAGGTCGGCGTCCACCCGCCAGATGCCCACATCCTCCTGCCCGGCATAGAGAGTGCCGTTCGCGGGATCGACGACCATGCCTTCGACCTGGGGCAGTTCACCCGGCTCACCGCACGGAGTCCACGATCTGCCGTTCGGCAGCCTGAACTCGGACGGCAACGCGAGAGTGCGCACCTTGCGGTAGGAGACCATGCCTCCGGCGCCCGCGGTCAGCTCCAGTAGGCTGAGAGCGGTGCGTTCCCGCTGGCTGACCACGGCGTACGAGCGGCCGCTGGAGGGATCGGTCCACGTGGCGAGGCCATACGCGGTGCGCTGTTCGTTGATCTCCTCCTGCGACGAGGAGAAGATCGCCGGCGCCGAAGGATCGGTGACGTCGGTGAGCGGGGCACCGGGGTTTCCGCCGTCGATACGGTAGATCCGCAGCCGGTCCCGGCCGCGGTCACTGGTGACGGCCAGGTCGCTCACCCCGGAGCCGACCTTCATCCGGTGCACGAGGTCGACATTGTTGAACCGGCCAGGAGCATCGTCCGAGCCGGGCGCTTTCGGCGCCGGCACCGACTGCACTTCGCGGCCGTCGAGGTCGTAAACGCGCAGGCCGCCTTCCTTGACCGTGGCGACGACGAGGCTCCGGTCCGGAGCCGCCGGGTTACGCCAGATCGCCGGGTCGTCGGCGTCCGCGTTGCCGCCTGCTTCGTCGTCGTACACGGCAGGGGTTTCGGTCGTCGGCTTGACGCCGGGCAGCGCGTCGGCCGCCACGGCTGAAGGAGGCAAGACGGTGGCGAGCGCCGTGACCAGCACGAGCCCGCCGACGGTGACGCGGGCTCTGGAGGCCTGAGCCATGAAGGTGTTCCTTCCCTGGGCGAATCGGACAGCCCACTATGAAGTCACCGCGTGACAAGTTACCCGAAAGTAACGGCACACCAAGGTGACCAGGACGTGAACACCGCCATCCCTCGCGCAGGTGCCGTAGCGGCAGGCCGCGGGCCGGAGACTCCGGACGTATCGACGAACCCACCAGACAAGAGTTCCACAGCAGTATCATGGCGGACGCCTTCGTGGTGGCTCCGCATCAACCGGCCCTCTCTTGCACTCGTTCACCTTGACCACAAGCGATACTCCATTGTGGACAGTTATCGCCACGCGCCATTTCGCTCTACAGTCGGCGACATGGACGAAACCGATACCGCTTGCGTGTTCTGTGAGATCGCGGCGGGCCGCGAGGGCGCCGGGCGCGTGCTGTTCGAGGACGAGCGGACGATCGCGTTCCTCGACCACACCGCCGTGATGCCGGGGCACACTCTGGTGATACCGCGGGCCCACGCCGCGGACCTCTGGGAGATCTCCGCCGAGGACGCGGCCGCCGTCATGCGGACCGTTCATTCGATGGCCGCCCGGATCCGTGAGGTACTGCGGCCGGACGGACTGACCTTGTTCCAGGCCAACCGATCCGCCGGCTGGCAGGACGTCTTCCACCTGCACGTCCACCTGGTGCCCAGAGCGACGGGTGATCATCTGACCAGACCTTGGGTCGCCGCGGTGAAAGGCGACGAGGAGCTGGCGGCCATGCACACCCTGCTCGCGGCACCACTCGAACCTCGAGTTTTCCCTTGACAGCGGGACCATCGTGCCTGCATCCTTAATTAGGAAAGTTTCTTTACTATAACCGGCCGCACCGTCGCGGATCCGGCCGAACTGGGGGACAGTTCACGGCTTTGTCCTATCTGGACACTGAAGGACTCCTCCTTTGTCATGCCCGCCAGCAGAGAAGGAAGTCCGCCGCCGTGACGCGTTCCGAGACCGCCGTTCGTCGCGCCAGAATGGCCGTGACGGGCGTTTTCGGTCTCTGCGGGCTGATCTGCGCCGTCTGGAGCGCGTCACTGCCGTCGATCAACGCCCGGCTCGGCCTCGGCGAGAGCCGGATCGGGCTGGTACTGCTGGTCACCGCGCTCGGCTCGATGGCCTGCATGCCGGTGGCCGGGCGGCTGGCCGACGCCTGGTCCAGCCGAGGGGTGTTACGGGTGATCGCGCCTGTCGCGGCGCTCGCGCTGCTCGGCCCCGCGCTGGCACCGAGTTTTCCGGTACTGCTGGCCGCCGCGTTCGTACTCGGCGGTGCGCTCGGCTCCTTGGACGTCGCGATGAACGGCCACGCCGTCGAGGTGGAAACCCGCTACGGACGCTCGATCATGTCGACGTTCCACGGTGTGTGGAGCCTGGGCGGGGTGGCCGGCGGCCTCACGATCACCGTCGGCTTGCATCTCGGCACGGGAGGCACGGCGCTGATGGTCGGCGCCGGCGTGGTCGCGGCGGTGTTGTTCCTCTTTCCCGGCAAGCATTTGCTGACCGGCGAGGCGCGGCACGAGGTGGCCGGTGACCCGGTCGTCTCTTCCGGCGGGCTGCCGACGAGCACCATCATGTTGCTCGGCCTGGTCGCATTGGCCGGTTTCGTCAGCGAAGGCGCCGGTTACAGCTGGGCTTCACTGCACGCACAAGGGATGCTCGGCGCGGATCCGGCGACGGCGTCGCTCGCGTACACGGCGTTCGCCGCCGCGCTGACCGTCTCCCGGCTCACCGCCGATCGGCTCCGGTCGAAGGTGAACCCGGCGAGCTGGATGCGGTACGCGGGATCGGTCGCCGTGCTGGGGTACGCGCTCGTTCTCGTCGCGCCTCTGCTTCCCGGGGGACGGCTGGCTTTCGGCCTGGTCGGCTGGGTGGTCGTGGCGGCCGGTCTGGCGACCGTCGTACCGGCGATCTTCAGCGCCGTCGGCGCGGGTGGAGCGAACGCCGGGCGCGCGCTTTCCTGGGTGACCACCATGGCCTACGCCGGACAGCTGGGCGGGCCCGCGGTCATCGGCCCGCTCGCCGACGTCACTTCGCTGGGCACCGCCATGGTGGTACCCGGCCTGCTCGCGGCGGTGATCGCCATCTCCGGACCGATCGTCGTCCGGCGGGCGACCGTCAGGCATCTCACCACCGCACGACTGGATTGAGAGACACGCACCATGGGGGTAAATCGATGCTGTACGCCGGAATCGGCTGGACCGACGCGGGTTTCGAGATCGCGGTCCTCGACGGGAACGGACACGGTGACCGGCCCGCCGTGCGGTTCGCCGCGGACCGCAGCAAGGAGATCGCGTCCTATCTGAACGGCCTCGGCGGCCCCGTGACCGCGGTCGTCGACAGCACCAACGGCATGCTCGACGGTGGTTTCATGGCCGCCGGCCTGGACATGTACCGCGCCGACCCGGCCATACTGCCGCCGCGGCCGGGCTTCGGCTCGGTGCCCGCCGTCGAGCTGGCACGCGCGGCCTGGCGAGATCCCGCTTCCGTGGTGCGCCTGGAGATCGAGTCGGGGTCGCTCACCGGGCGGCTGGACGAACATCATGCGGCGATGGCCTCCAGTGACGAAGCGCTGGCCACGATGACGGCGGCCGGGCGCTCGCTGGAACACGGCGACCGGACGCGCGCGCAGATCGCGCTCACGTTCGACGACGGCCCGCATCCTCCTTACACCGGGCGGATTCTCGATATTCTCGAGTCTTACGGCGTCTGCGCCACCTTCTTCTGTGTCGGGCTGAACGCGGGCGCGCGCGGCGAAGATCTGCGCCGGATGGCGGAACAGGGCCATGGCGTCGGCAATCACACGTGGTCCCATCCCTATCTGCCGGACCTCTCGGCGACCGAGCTCACCGACCAGCTCAACCGCACCGGTGACGTGATAGCGGACGCCTTCGGCACCGTGCCCGCGTTCTTCCGTCCGCCTTACGGATCAAGGACCCCCGCGGTGCTCCGCTCGTTGACGAACCTCGGCGCGCGGCTCGCGCTGTGGGACGTCGACACCGAGGACTGGGCGATGCCCGGCCCGGACGTGATCGCGCGAACCGTGCTGCGGCAAACGATTCCCGGTTCGATCGTGCTGATGCACGACGGTGGCGGCGACCGTTCCCAGACCGTCACCGCCTTGCCGTCGGTGATCGAAGGACTGCTTGACCGCGGACTCGAGTTCGTCCGCGTCGAAGACCTGGTGACCCCGAACTTCGCGACAGGAGAGAGATGACGATGCATCCCATCGAGCTTGCGGAGACCCATGTCGGACCGAGCATGCTGCGCAGGCTGGCGGCGGCCTGGCCCAAGCGCGCGACCATCCGCACCGACATGGCCGGGGTGGTCAACCCCGGTGACTACGATCCCAGCCTGCTGGACTACCCGCTGCACCTCATGCCGTTCTCGGAGCACCCGCGGTTCCTCGAAGCGTCGGAGGAACAGCGGCTGCTCGTCAACACGCTGGCGTGGATCGCCTACAACGAGCGTGTCATCGCCGCCGAGGAGCACGTGGCGAACCCGACCTTCGAGAAGCTCGCGCACGGCGTCTTCCCCGGCGTCGACCGCTACGAGGTCAAGGAAGTCGTCCAGCAGTCCCATATCGACGAGGTGTGGCACACCTACATGCACATGATGGCGATGCAGCGCACCCGCGAGGCACGCGAGATCAGCCTCGAGAAATCCTTTGTGGAGCCGGTGACGAACCGCAGGCTCTACGCGCTCGCGGAGAGCATGGACGAGCAGTGGCAGCGCGATCTGCTCTATCTCATGTGGACGGTCGTCGGCGAGGTCAGCATCAACGCGTTCCTCGACCTGCTGGCGGGCGACAAGTCCATCCAGCCGATGCACGCGCTCATCGCCCGGCTGCACGCCCGCGACGAGGCGGCGCACGGTCCCGTGCTGGCCGAGCTGATGAAGGAGATCTACCCGAAACTGGAGCCGGAGCGGCAGGAGTTCTTCATCCGGTACCTCCCGGAGGCGATCACCGCGTTCGGCGCCGAGGACTACGAACTGTGGCCGCAGGTGCTCCGGTTCGCCGGGATCGAGCACGTCGACGAGATCATCGCCGACTGCCGGGCCGAGGAGGACGGCGAGGTCATGATGAACGATTTCGCCACCGTGCAGAGGCTGCTGCGGGACCTCGGGATCGAAGACAAGGTGAAGTACCGCTTCGTGACGGCCAAGGGCGGGGTGAAATGATCCTGACCGGGCCGGAGATCACCGAATCGGTGACCGACGGCCGGATCGCGATCTCCCCGTTCAGCCCGGACCAGGTCAACCCGAACAGCTACAACGTCCGGCTCGGCGGCACCCTGATGTCCTATCGGGACAAGGTCGTCGACGCCTACCGGCCGAACCCGACCGAGACGATCCAGCTGCCCGAGGACGGGTATGTGCTCCAGCCCGATCAGCTCTACCTCGGGCACACCGAGGAGCGCATCGGCTCGGACATCTACGTGCCGCTGTTGTTCGGCCGGTCCTCGGTCGGCAGGCTCGGGCTGTTCGTCGAGATCACCGCCCCGATCGGGGACATCGGTTTCCACGGCCAGTGGACGCTCATGCTCTCCCCCGTACAGCCGTTGCGCGTCTACCGCGGCATGAAGATCGGCCAGATCATGTTCTTCGTGTCCTCCGGCGAGATCGATCTCTACGCGGGGAAGTACCAGTCGGCGGTCGGCCCGCAGGAGTCCCGCTATTGGCGCGACACGATGGCGGTCACCTCATGATCCTCACCCGCAAGGCGATCGGGAAGGCGCTGGAGAGCGGGGACATCGTGATCGACCCGTTCGAGCCGGACCGGCTGTCGCCCAACGCGTACGACTGGCGTCTCGGCACGAAGATGCGCGTGTTCGACACGGAACTGGACGCCGCCAGGTCGACGCCGTACACCGAGCTCGTCATCCCGCCCGAGGGCATGGTGCTCGAACCGGGGCGGCTGTACCTCGGTGTCACCCACGAGCGGACCCATTCCGAGCGCTACGCGCAGATGATCAACGGCGACCACACGATCGGCGGGCTCGGAATCTGGGTCCATGTCTCGGCGCCGCTCGGCCACGTCGGCCACGCGATCAACTGGACGCTGGAGATCAGGGTGGCCAGGCCGGTCCGGGTCTATCCGCTGATGACCTTCGGCAAGATCATCTTCTTGGTGGCGCACGGATCGCTGGCGAGCTATCAGCGCGTCGGCGTGAAGTACACGAGTACGGCGGGCATCGACATTTCCCGGCTGTACGAGGAACTGTCGTGAAGGCACTGACCGGGATCGACCTCCCGCCGGGCAGTCCCGGCGGGAGCGTCGAGCTCCTCAAGGACCTCTACCTCGCGCCGGACGCGCCGATCGAGGCGGATGTCTTCATGCTCGGCTCCGATGCGGGGTCAGGCGAGCCGGAGCTGCTCGACGTGCCGGGAAAGCAGCTCGACGGGCCAGGCTTCTGGTCCTATGTGGACACTCTTGCGACGGCGATCCGGCGCCGTTTCGACCCGGCCGATTTCGACGCGGTGCACTGGCAGCACCTGAGTTTCGGTGCCACGCCCGCGTTGCTCCGCGCGTTCCCCGACCATCCGCGGATCGCGCTCGTTCACGGCACCGATCTGCTCTTCGCGGCGGAGCATCCCACCCAGCGTGAGGTGCTGCGCGAGGCCGCGGCGGCGGCGGGCGCGGTCGTCGTGCCGACCTCGGCGATGGCCGACCTCCTGCGCACGGTCACGCCGGTCGAACCGAAGCGGATCGTCCACGTGCCCTGGGGAATCCCCGATCGGCTGCTGCACTCGCCGCCGCCGCGGCCCGGGCCGCGGGACGGGTTCCGGGTGCTGTACGCCGGGCGGCTGACCGCGGAGAAGGGGGCGGCAGGGCTGATCGCGGATCTGGCGGGGCTGCCCGGCGTGACGTTGTGCGTCGCGGCGCCCGAGCACGAGTTCGCCGCGCTCCCGGTGGACACGACGCGGGTCGACTACCTCGGCTGGTTCGACCGGCCCGCGTTGTGGCAGGCCTTCGCGCGGCACGACCTCCTCGTGATGCCGTCGACGACGTTGGAGGCGTTCGGGCTCGTCGCGGTCGAGGCGCAGGCCTGCGGGTTGCCGGTGGCGTATCAGCCGGTGCCGGGGCTGGCCGAGGTCCTGGGTGACTCGGCGATCCGGTTCACCCGGTCCACGCTCGCGGACACCATCCGGCTCCTGGCCAAGGACGACGGCGCGTTGACGGACCTGCGCGCGGCCGGACTGCGCAACGCGGCCCGGTTCCCGTTGTCCAGGACCGCGGCCGGACTGGCTGCCGTGACCGCCGAGGTGCGCCGATGATCGCGCAGCGCGGACTGTTCGCCGGGCCTGATCCCGTGATCGGCAAGGATCTCTACGCTCAGATCGTCTCGGGCAGCGCTCGCCGTGAGCGGACCGCACTCATCGTCGAGCCGGCATCGAAGGTCTCCGGCAACACGTACTTCGGGCGGTTCCCGGCGAGCTACTGGCAGCGCTGGACCACGATCGGTGCCGTCGAGGTCGAACTGGAGGCCGGTGGTTCCGGCACGGTTTCCCTGCTGGCGTCGGATTTCGAGGGCGAGCCGCGGGTGGTGGCGGCGCGGGTCGTCGACGGTGAGCCGATCTCGCTGACCGCTACGCTCGACCGGTTCGTCGACGGCGGCGCGTTGTGGCTGGACTGGGAAACCGAGCCAGACGAACGACTTGTCGTCCGTGACGTGCGCTGGACGGTTCCGTCGGCCGGGCGAGCACGGCCGACGGTGGTGACCATCTGCACGATGGACCGCCCGGCCGACTGCCTCGCCACGCTCACCGCGATCGCCGACGACGACCTGGCGGCGGCCACGGTGCACGCCGTGTACGTCGTCGATCAGGGCACCGACCCTGTGCGGGCCGAGGGCGTTCTGCCGCCGGGCAAGCTGCGGTACCTGCGGCAGCCGAACCTGGGTGGCGCGGGCGGCTTCACGCGCGGCCTGTACGAGGTCGACGGCGAGAACGTGAACGTGCTGTTCATGGACGACGACATCGTGCTGGAACCCGACCTGCTCGTCCGGATGACGGCGTTTTCGGCGTCCACGGCGGAACCGCTGATCCTCGGCGGCCAGATGCTGAACCTGCTGCACCCCACGCGGCTGCACGCGGCGGCCGAGTACACCGACCTCGACGGCATCCGGCCGGGTATGCCGATCCGGCACAGCCTGCACGCGGTCGACCTGCTGGCCACGGATCCGGCGACCGGCAGGCCGTACCGGCAGGAGTTCCGCGTCGACGCGGGCTACAACGGCTGGTGGGCCTGCCTGATCCCGTACGAAGTGGTCAAGGAGGCCGGCTATCCGCTCCCCCTGTTCTTCCAGGGTGACGACGCCGAGTACTCCTACCGGGCAAGGGAGCACGGGTTCCCGACGGTGACGCTGCCGGGCGCGGGCCTGTGGCACACCGACTTCCCGTGGAAGGATTCCGACGAGCTCAACCGGTATTTCATTCTGCGCAACTACACGATCATCTCGGCGCTGCACGGTGACTTCCCGGTGCTGAAGATCGCCGGAACCCTGCTCGCCGAGCTGATTCCCTCGCTGCTGGGCATGCGGTACGGCGCCGCGGCGACGGTGATCCAAGCGGTGTCGGACTTTCTCGACGGGCCGGACATCCTGCGCGACGGCGGAGTCGCGGCGCTCGCCCGGATCCGCGAGGTGCGGTCCCGCTATCCGGAGACCGTCGCGCATCCACCGGCGGCCGTACCGGGGCTCGCGTCGAACGACATCGCGATCAGCGAACCGAGTGTCTTCGATCGGCTGGCCCTCGGGCCGTTGCTCGGCGTGCACCGGCTCGCCCTGGGCTCCGTTCCGGTTTCGGAGGCCGACTGGTGGCGTGTCGGCGCGCTGCGCACGGCGGTGGTGACCGACGCGTCGCAGCGAGGTGTCCGCGTCCGCACGTACGACCGGGAACACCTGGTCCGCCTGGCGTACCAGGGCGCGCGGGTGCTCACCCGGTTCATCCGCGACGGCGCCGCCGTCCGCGAGCAGTACCGCGCGGCGCTGCCGCGGCTGACCAGCCGGGACGCATGGACCGGATTGTTCTCGGACGGAGGATTGATGTCATGACGCCCTTGTTGGTGGCGACGGATCTCGACGGCACGGTGGTGCGCCCGGACGGCACGATCTCCGACCGCACGGTGTCGGCGTTCGCGCTCGTCGAGGAATCGGGCGCCGAATTCGTGATCGCCACCGGCCGTCCGCCGCGGCTGGTGGCCGAGATCGCCGGGAGGTTCGGCGACCGGGGCCTCGCGATCTGCTCCAACGGCGCCTACCTGTACGACATGCACACGCGGACGGTCGTCGAGGAATACGCCATCACGACACCGGATCTGGCCGAAGCGGTCACCAGACTGCGGGCGGCGATCCCCGGCATCGGCATCGCCGTGGAGCACGCCGACCGGTTGGTCGCGGATCCGGTTTACGAGCCGTGGGAATGGGACCGCGGCGCCACGATCGAGCGCGCCGACGACGCGACGCTGCTGAGCCTGCCCGCGCCGAAGCTCCTCGGCAGGCACCCTTCGCTGTCCGCCGACGAACTCCTCGCGCTGGCCGAACCGGCTTTGGACGGGCTCGTCGCCGCGTACCACTCCAACGGCTCACGCCTGGTCGAAGCGATCGCGATCGGAGTGAACAAGGCGGCCGCGCTGGCCCGGCTGGCCGCGCGGAGCGGGGTGGCGGCCTCGGACGTGATCGCGTTCGGTGACATGCCCAACGACCTGCCGATGCTGTCCTGGGCAGGTACGGCGTACGGGGTGGCCAACGCGCACCCCGACGTGCTCGCACTGGTGGACCACGTGATCGGCGGCAACAACGAAGACGGCGTCGCCGTCGTACTCGAACAGCTCTACGCGAAGGAGAACTCCGTTGTCGGTGAATGAGTTGGACCGGCTCGTCAACGCCTGCCTGCTGGCCGGGTACACCGGGGCCGAGCCGCCGGCGTGGGTACATTCGGCGCTCGACGACGGGCTCGCCGGAGTCACCCTGTTCCCGGCCAATCTGGACGGTGGCAGGCAGGCGATCGTCCGGCACACCCGCGCGCTGCGGCGGACGGCGCCCGACGCGCTGATCGCGCTGGACGAGGAGGGCGGTGACGTCACCCGCCTCGACTACGAGACCGGCAGCGCGTATCCGGGCAACCTGGCGCTCGGCGAGATCGACGACCTGGCGTTGACCGCCGAAGTCGCCGCGGCCATCGCGGCGGATCTGAAGGCCTGCGGAGTCAACCTCAACCTGGCCCCGTCGATCGACGTCAACAGCGATCCGGACAACCCGATCATCGGCGTCCGGTCTTTCGGCGCGCGGCCGGATCTGGTCGCCGCACACGGCGCGGCGTTCATCGAGTCCATGCAGGACGGTGGCGTGTCCGTCTGTGCCAAGCACTTTCCCGGCCACGGCGCGACGGTGACCGATCCGCACCACGCACTGCCCATTGTGGACATTCCGGCCGCGACGTTCCGCGAGCGTGAGCTGGCGCCCTTCGTGTCGGCGATCAAGGTGGGCGTCCACGCGATGATGACCGCCCACGTGCTCTATCCCGCACTGGACCCGGACAACCCGGCGACGCTGAGCCGCCGCCTGCTCCACGACCTTGTCCGCGAAGAGCTGGGCTACGAAGGTGTGCTGCTGTCCAGCGCGATCGCCATCGAGGCAGGCCAAGGCAACCAGGACATCGGTGCGGTGGCCGTCCGTGCCCTGCGGGCGGGATCGGATCTGCTGCTGCTCGGCCCGACCGAGGGTGAGGAGCTCACCGCGGCCATCCGCGCGTCGGTCTCCGAAGCCGTCCGCGCCGGCACACTTTCGTTGGAGGCACTCGAAACCGCGGCCGCGCGAGTATCCGCTTTGCGCGCCAAGGCCGCTCCCCGTGATCTCGGGCTCGAAGCCGCGCGGCGCGCTCTGCGCGTCGACGGACCGGCCGCCTTGACCGCGCCCGCCTTCGTGGTCGAACTGCGTGCCGGCGGTAACGCGCTGGGTGAAGCCCACTGGAGCCTCGCCGACCGGCTGGCCGAGCTCGGTGCGGCCCACTCGACGGTGCTCGCCACCGAAGACGACCCGGTGGTCTTGCCGTCGACGGGCCCGGTGGTGCTGGTGGTCAGGGACGCTTACCGGACCCCTTGGCAAGCGGCCCGGCTGGCCGAGGCCCTGGCCGCCCGGCCCGACGCGATCGTGGTTGCCGTCGGCATGCCGGACGACGTGACTCCGCGGGTCAAAGCCAGTATCCGCACTTACGGAGCCGGTGCGGTCAACATCGAGGCGGCGGTGGAACAGCTCACCGCCCAGTGGTCGTGAAGCCTAGGGGTCTTCACGAAGGATTCGCCAGCAGAGATGGATGCAGGTGCCCGCGGCGGGCGCACCGCTCAGGAGCGCGGCGATGCCGAGTGGGGTCACCGGCCCGGCCGAGTACAGCGGTACCAGCACCGCCGTGGCGATGCCGCGCTTCGCCACGAAGATCGCGGTGCGCACCTGATATCGGCGACGCCGGACCGGATCGCGCCGCCGGCCGAACCGATCGCCGCTTCGACGACGCGACCGGCCTGCCACTGTTTGCGCGATCCCGCCACCGCGGTCTATCTTCCTGCCTGTCCGAATAGCGTGCCAACGGTGGCCGAATATCGGACGCCGGTCCTGATCCGGCCGACTCGACGAGGAGCGAAAGTGACGAACGTGCCCGCCTCGCACGAAACGGCCGGTTCGAGGTCCGTCAGTGTCAGCCGGTCGGCGTTCAGGCGAGTGCTGGCGGGCAGTACGGCCGGCGCGGTGCTCGAGTGGTACGACTTCGCGCTCTACGGAATCCTGGCGGCCACCGTGCTCGGGCCGCTGTTCTTCCCCGGCGGCGACGGGTTCGCCCAGCTGCTGCTCGCGCTGGCGACACAGGGGCTCGGCTTCGTCGCGCGCCCGATCGGCGGCATCGTCTTCGGGCATCTCGGCGATCGCCTCGGGCGCAAACCCATGCTGGTGACCACTTTCCTGTTGCTCGGTCTGTCGACCTCCGCGATCGGGCTGCTCCCCACCTACTCCCAGGTCGGCATCGGGGCGACGATCTCGCTCGTCGTGCTGAGGCTGATCCAGGGGTTCGCCCTCGGTGGCGAGTTCGGCGCGGCGGTGCTGATGGTCAGCGAGTACGGAAGCCCGAAGCGGCGAGGCTTCTGGTCGGCGTGGCCGCAGGCGGGAGCGCCTCTGGGCACGGTGCTGGCCACGGCCGTGGTCGGCGGGATCGCCTTGGTACTCCCCGAAAACGCCTTCGACCAATGGGGGTGGCGCGTCGGTTTCCTGTTCGCGATCCCGCTTCTGGTCATCGGCTTCTGGATCCGGCGGCGCATCGACGAGTCGCCGGTGTTCCAGGAAGCGCGGGCGCGGGCCACGGCATCCGCGGACGCCGTCAGGGAGCGGTCGAGCATCCTCGAGACACTCGCCCACCCCGGCCCCGTCCTCCGTGGTCTCGGCGTGCGGCTGGGCGAGAACGTGGCCTTCTACGTCTACACCGTCTTCGTGGTCGCCTATGCCACGAAGACCTTCGGCTACGACAAGTCCGACGTCCTCCTCGCCGTGGCCGTCGGGTCACTGCTGCAGTTCGCGGGGATGCTGGCCGGCGGCTACTGGTCGGACCTCGTCGGGCGGCGTATCGCCATGCTGGTCCCGGCGGCAGGCCTCGCGGTGTGGGCACCGGTCTTCTTCGCCGTCGTCCAAGCGGACGATCTGCCTCTGCTTTATCTCGGCATCGGCGTCGGTGCGGCCTTGCACGGACTCCTGGCCGGACCGGAAGCCGCCTGGATCGCCGAACTCTTCCCGACCCGCCGCCGTTTCGCCGGTGCTTCCCTGGTGTTCCAGGGATCCTCGATCATCGCCGGCGCGCCCGCTCCCCTCATCGCCGTGTGGCTGGCCGAAAAACAGGGCCCCACGGCGGTCGTGCTGTACCTCGTCGGCACGATCGCCGTCACCCTCGTCGCGCTGCTCCTCAGCGCCGAAACCCGGGGCACCGACCTGAATTCCGGCAGCAGGTGACGACGAGCACCGTGTGGCAGGCTGGTGTGGTGAAGGAGCCGCTGTACCGTCGCGTGAACACCCGGGCCAGGTTCGTCCACCACGACCACGGTGGGGACTACCGGCACCGACGCAACACGAAAACCGAACAGGTCTCCGACCTGACGCGCGGCTCCATGGGAGGGCGGGAACGCCGGGGCCTGGACTACACGCCGTTGTTCCGGTTCCTGCTCGGCAAGATCGGCGCGGACTGGGACGAGGTGCGCGACGAGGCCGCCGCCCGGCTCGACTCCACCGACCCGATCCATTGGCTGGTCGCCCGGCGGCCGCACGAACGGCGCGACTACGTGCGGATCGGCGAGGCCAGTTACTACAGCGGCCTCTACGTGGACGACGGCAACCGGTTGCAGGCCGTCGACCCCGAACTGGGTGCC